>JANMQV010000094.1:0-5592 GCA_031370645.1 Candidatus Eiseniibacteriota bacterium
GCGATCGGCCTTCGAGCCCACCTCTCCACAGACGAAGCGATTGAAGGTGGGCCATATTTGGAGTTCGCCCCAACGATCTCTCATGCGCGCTATCGCGATCGAGGCGCCTCGGAAACGCGCGTACTCCCGGGACTGGAGCTCGCAGTAGGGACCGTGATCCCGTTCTCAACCTCGCTCGCCCTAGATTGGCGCGCCTCGCATGTTGTCACGCCAGACGCAGGAGGTTTCTCGCCCAATTCTGTCACGCATGAAACAAAGCGAGACGGACTCGACCGTGGGACGGTGCGAATCCGCCTCGTGCTTCGCCGTTAGTCAGCTCGCCGGCTACCGCTTCCTTCGCTGCGGCCTCACGAAGTCCTCCTCGGGATCAGGCGTCCGCTTCGCAGCTTCGGCCAGGACCTCCTGAAGGCCCGTAACGCGCTCCGGGTCATTCTTCACCGCTGCGATGATCTTCTGGAGTGCCATCGTGTATGCGGCACGCAGTGCCTGCCCGGCCGTGGTCACCGTGTCCGGCTTCACGCCCACACCCTCCCAGTTCGTCTTCGTCACCGGATTGATCGCCCTTCCCGTAGCGATGAAGGCTGCGAAGTTCTCGTTCAATCGGTACATCCCGCCGGGATTCGCGCCGCCGGCCGATACAGCCCCCACGACCGTCCCCAGTTTGTGCGTCTGCATGTCGTAGGCGAACTCCTCGGCGGCGGATGCCGTCCGATTGCTAGTCAGCACGTAGACGGGTCTGCCCGTGTATCGCGGCCCGGGGACGTACGGGGAGGTCCAGTACTGGTTCGTCGCGTCGCTCTCCCGCATATAGAACGTATTGAACTGCAGCCGGTCGTCGGCCTTGGTGAAGTAGGTGATAATGGTGGCGATCATCATGGGGTGGCCGCCTCCGTTTCGGCGGAGATCCACGATCAGGGCGTCGGTGTTCGAGAAAAAGTTCATGGCGGCGACGGCCGTGGCCTGTCCTTCAGGATCGCCGGAGAATTTCCGGAGGTCCAAGTAACCGACATTGCCCGGCAACCGCCCGATCTCGTCGGGGGATCCCGGTGTCTGGGCCAGGACGGGTAGTGCAAGGAGCAGAGCGCCAAAGCAAAACGCGCGGATTGATACACAAGAAACCATCGAAATTCCTCCGGTAATGATTTGGGATGTCGCAGGGTGATCTGTCTGCTCCTACAGACGGACAGGTGGGGGCTTTGGTTTCAGTTAGATCCGCCGATATCGAGTATCCCGACTCGTGCAGCACCTCCCACCTTCCGCTTCAAGGCCGCGGGCCCTAAGATGGTGTGGATCACGCCCCCATCGCCATCAAGCCCCGGCCGCGGAGCGCACGTGTCGACGCCAGCACTACCGCAGCGATACTCGATCGCGTCCCTCTTGGGAGAGGGAGAGCAGGGCCGCGTCTATCGCGTTCAGGACTCTCTCCGCGATCGCGAACTCGCCCTCAAACTCGTCTCCGCCTCCGACGCCGAGTTCCTCCGCCGCGAATTCGACACGCTCCGCCAAATTCGCCACGAAAACCTGATCCAAGTCTTCGACTGGGCCACGCTCGACTCGGGCGAAGCTTTCTACACAATGGAACTCGTGGAGGGCGAGGACTGGGGCAGGCGAATGGGGACGGTGCAGCCTGCGGAGGAGGTGCGGCGAATTCTGACGGGCGTGCTCCGTGGGCTCGCGCACTTGCATTGCCATGGGGAAGTTCACGGTGATCTGAAGCCTGGGAACATTCTGCTCGGACAGGGCGGTGTTGTGAAGGTAACGGACGTGGGAATGGGCGGCGATGCCGGGGGCGGTATTGCAGGAACACCGGGTTACACAGCGCCGGAATGCTGGGAGGGAAAGGCCCCGGGTGTCCGCTCCGATCTCTACTCGGTCGGGGTGATGGCGTACGAGGCTCTCACGGCCAAGCACCCCTTCGGCGGTAGAACGATTCGCGAAGTCGTGGCGGGACAGATCGAAGGATGGGTTCCCTCGCCCGGCGTGCATCGAGTCAAGGTCCCGGCGGATCTCGAGCGAGTCGTGATGCGCGCCATGGAGCGTGAAGTCACGCTGCGCCAGGGAAGCGCGGATGAATTTATGGAAGGGTTTGGAGTCGAAGATCGCGTCGGCATGATTCTGGGTGGAAGGTTCGTGGGGCGGGAAGGGTTTCTCGAAACCGTCTTGAGCATCGTCTCATCCGAGGATCCGCGCCGTGCTTCTCTCATCCGAATCGTGGGCCCACCCGGGTCAGGGAAAGAGGCATTCCTTCGCGAGATCGTGCACCAACTCTCAAGCCGTGGGATCGGCTCCTCAACGTGGGAGGAGTGGGAAGTCCGCCGCGGTTCCAACCTAAAGTCCCCTGGCCCTAGAGGCCGACTTCACGTGGTGTTGGTCGGAGGAGCAGGAGCGCGGGGGCAAGACCGGCAGGAAGCGGGCGTGCGTGCAGCGCGGGATGCCTGGGCGAGCGCGGTTGAGGCAGGCCTTGCCAGCGACCTCGTGTTCCTTGCCGCATCAACTGCCGTTCGTCCAGCAGTCCATTCGTGCGAATTCGTCCTCGAACTCGAGCCTCTCCCTGTCGATCGAATTGCGGACTACCTCGGAGGCATTCTTGGACGCGCCACCATTCCTCAGCCGCTGATCTCCCGAATTCATGCGATCACGGGAGGGAACCCTGAAAGCGTTACTGCTGCGGCCAGATCTCTAGTCACTCGCGGTCTGTTGGCACGGCGCGATTCAACTTGGCAATTCAACGAAACAACGGAGATCCGGACTCTCGACATCCCCGAAGTCGCTTCGCCATGGAGAGCAACCTGGCTTCGACTCGAGCTTCCTGATCGCGACGCACTCTTGGCAATAGCTCTCGCGGGGCCGAAGGTCAACGATCGGGCGTTACGGGCGCTTGGTATCGAACTGCGGGCGCTCAAGCCCCTGGAGGCGCGCGGCTACCTAAATGGACGAGGCGGGGAGTGGTCCCTCGCGTCCGAAGGAATGCACACAGGGTTTCTTGGGGCCGCGAGCGATTCCGACCTCGAGTCCGTCTCTCGGCGCCTGCTCGAGCTGCCAGGAGTCTTGGGGCTAGAGCGGAGGGCTGATCTTCTCCTCAAACGCCGCGATCCATCGGCGCTCGACCTTGCGATGGAAGCAGCCGGGATCGCATCGGCTCGCGGCGAGCACTATCTGGCGATGAGGCGCTTCCGCGAGTGCCGCGAATTGGCCACCGCGCTCCACAAGTCGTCGCTTGCGAGCGACTGCGCACTGAAGGAGGCGGAAGCACTGAACCTGGTGGGTCGATTCGCGGAAACCATTTCACTTTTGGAACTCGAGCCTCCCGAGCCGACTCTGAGCCCTGAGCGTGCCGCGAAACACCACCACTTGCTCGGCATCGCGAAGCGTGGTGTCGGAGATATTGGAGCGGCCGCTGAGCACTTCGAGCGCTCACAACAACTTTGGGAGAGCGCGGGCGCGCACGACGACGCACTCTCCAGCCTCTGCGAATTGGCAGAGGCTCGCTGGCAGTTCGGCACGTTGGATGACAGAAAGTCGATCGTCGCGGTGCTTCGCGCGGAACTGACAGGGCCTCACGCCGACTCCATCCAGCCAGACCTTCGCGCCGCACTCACCTACCATCTTGGAGCCGCGCTGCTCGTACTCGGTGAACTTGAAGAGGCTCGACGCGAACTGGAATCTGCGGAACGGTCAGAGTGCTCCTCGTTTTGGAAGATGCGTGTCCGGATCGCCCTGGGAACAGTCGAGCATCGCTCGGGGAATGCAGCCCGGGCTCTCGTTCGTTTCGACGAGGCGTGGGCCGAATGTGAAAAGTCGGGAGTTGACGCCTTCCGGCCCAGAATCATGACGAACCGCGGGGCTACGCTCTATCAACAAGGACGATTTCGAGACGCGATGGCAGCCAACACGCTCGGACTCAACTGGGCGAGGCGAGTTGGGAATCTCACGGAACTCATGTTTGCTGCTTTGGGGACCGCCGGCTGCAGCGTCATTCTCGGGGAGTACGACGCTGCGCTGCGAGATTCCGAGGAGGCGATGACTATCGCTGAGGTTTATGGCGATCCGATCAGCGTCGAAAAGGCCATGGAGCTGAAATCGTGGGCGCACTACTGGCTCGGGAATTATAAAGCGAGCGAGCAGATAGCGAACGCAGTAATAGAGCGATTCGGGAATTGGGCTTCGACAGAGACCAGGCCGAGGCTTTACTGGGTTCTGAGCAGGGTGAGATACGGAAGCGAGGATCTTCAGGGGGCTCGGAAGTGGCTCGAGGAAGCGTTGCCCCCGCTTCGGCACTCCGGAGATCCGGAGGATCTACCGGGGGTCGAGATCGAAGTTCTTCGTCTCGAAGGGCAGACCGGAAACGAGGTCGAGCGCGCGGCGCTCATTCGCAGAATTAGGGGAATCACCGATGCGACGACGATTCCCACGGTCATCACGCTTGGGGCTATTGCCATCGGTGAGATCCTGCTCAATTGCCCCCACGGATTCGAGGCGGAGCGGGAGTTCCTTCTGCGGGCGCTTGCGTCCGCCGACTCGAGTGAGATCGCCGAGGCGAGCTGGAGAATTAACTTCTACCTCGGGGCTTTGAGCCGAATCCACGGGGATGACCGCAACACGAGGACGAGGTTCGCCGCCGCGTTGAAGGCGCTTCAACGGATTGCGGATCGCCTGGACTCCGCCAACCGTCTTCGATACCTTGAGTCGCCTCACGTCCGCCCCCTGCTCAGTTCAATGTCCGCTCCAGCGCGGGTGAAATAGGGACTCGACTCGCTGTTACGGATTCGACAATTGGCCGCCCGGATTCGAAAGCTGCCCACCCTGCGAAGCAACCTGATTACCCGCCTGCGTTCCCGACTCCGGTCCCATCAGCGAGCTACCAGCGCAACCCGTGGTCGCGAGCGCCGCGGCTAGGGCCATCAGCGTCACCAGCGTCTTCAGCGTCTTTTTGGTGCCCCTCGACTTTTCCATATCGCCTCCGTGTGGTTGCTGCCCGTGCTGGGCATCCCGTTCTCGGGTAGTTGCTAACGCAACCGCGGTGCCACGGAGGGGGGCCGAAAACTATTAGCGAAATTCGCCCTTCATGTGCCATCAACTCATTTGAATATAGTCACTTAAAGCGTCTGGAAGAATATTCCGATGGGAAGATTTGGACCTGCTCATGGGACTGCCGTGGCTCTCTTGCGCCAGGCTGGGGGGAGGCACGCAGACAGGTGTCGGAAGATTCCTTGTATCTCCTAATTTTGCATAACATTAGGGAGATTGGCTTGGCCCAGCCATGATCGGGGAATCACGCTCAGATCGGGCCACAATCGGAAGATGGCGCGGGATTGGTGCTAACTGATTATTTGGTAATAGAATGCCAGAATGCAGGAGGACCAAGAAGGCGGAGGACGTGGGGGCTTCCAGTGTCGGCTAGTCGTTCGGGCCGGCTCCCCCCTTCCGGGCCACGAAGCAGTAGTTCTGGCACCACCGTCCGAGCACTGCCCCTAGGCTGGCGTCCACCGCATCCCACCCCGCCGCCAGCATCCGCGACCTGGCCAACCCATCTGGTAGAGCGCCGGCGGAATTCCGCGGCAAACACCCGTACCGCCCGATCGCCGCAACGCG
>JANMQV010000141.1:0-12100 GCA_031370645.1 Candidatus Eiseniibacteriota bacterium
ACGAGCGTTGTTCGGAAGGTTCGTGAGGCCATCGTTGTTCGGACACATCCGGAAGTTACGAATCGCCACCGTACCCTCAGTCGGGGTCGCCACCGTGCCCGTCTGGGGAACGTAGAACGATGCCGCAACATCGGGGATGCCTGCGTAGGCGGCCGGGACGATCCAGACCAACACTGCCGCGAAAGCAATGCCCAGCTTGGCCACTTTGAACATCATCACACCTCCTAGGGTCTTACTGCGTCGCGAACCACACGGATGCAGATTCTTCAAGATACGACGTCTCTCGTGGTAGGCAATGTGACGAGGAGCTCGAAACACCCCCTTTCGACTTTTCGATTTTGTCCGTAGCTAAAAATTTTGTCTCTAAATCTGACAACGACTTGCGTCCCGACAGGTGGACGGCAAATCGGACATACATTCCGCTACCCAAAAAGTCTACCACCCTCCCCTAGCAAAGTCAAGCACTAGAATACGCTAGCCCTACGGCGGGAGGAGGGAATGGTGGGCGAAACAGGGCTCGAACCTGTGACCCCTTGCGTGTAAGGCAAGTGCTCTACCAACTGAGCTATTCGCCCTCCTATTTTGTAAGGATAGCCCATGGAATGACAACAAGATAGCCCAATAGTAGGAGGATCGGGGCCAGGGTGATCGACCCCCGTGCGAGGGCCACGTAGCCGGCCAGAATGACCAGCGCGGCGACTCCGAAGAGGATGTAGTTCTTCCGCCCGAAGGGAAGTTCAGCCCCCGGGGAGACCGCAGGCTTGGGACCTGTCGGACGCCGCCCCCGGCGGCGGGCGTCAGCCGCGTTGGACATTTTAGCTAACCTCCGTGTTTACAGCGGGTAGCGGGTCCGGCCTGCGATACCCAGCCGGATCGATTTCAACGGTCTCGAACCCCCATGTCATCAAACCGCTCCGCAATTCCGGGAGCGCCGCCTGCAGTCGCTCGATATCCGCCGTCTCTGTTTCAACGCGTGCACGTTGACCAAAATGGCGCACCCGAACGACGCGAAGCCCGAATTTCTGACGAAGCCACGCTTCCGCGCTTTCCACCTGTCGCAGTTTGTCGACTGTGACCTCCATGCCATGGGGGATCCGGGAAGCGAGACATGCCGACTGCGGCTTGTCCCACACGCGAAGTCCCATCTGGTATGCCAGGGCGCGAACCTCGAGCTTCGCGAGCCCCGCCTCGAGGAGGGGGGCGCTGATCTCGAGTTCCCGGGCGGCTCCCATTCCCGGCCGGTCGTCGCCCAGGTCGTCGGTGACGGCCCCGTAGGCGATGGCCCGCCACCCCTCGGCGCCCGCTAAGGCGACCAGGTGTTCGAAGAGCTCCGTCTTGCAGTAGTAGCAGCGGTCGGGGTTGTTTTGCCGGTAGCCCTCCCGCTCCATTTCGTTCGTCTCGACGACCCGCACCGGCAGCCGATGCTCCGCCGCCAGCGCCAGGGCCCCCTCGAGCTCGGAGGCGGGGAGGGACGGGCTCTGGGCGATGATGCCGAGCGCCTGATCGCCGAGGACCCGGTGCGCCTCCGCCAGGAGGTAGGCGGAATCGACCCCGCCCGAATAGGCCACCAGGGTCCGGCCGAGTCCCCGAAGGACGCCCTCCAGGCGCGATCGCTTCTCGGCGAGGAGCTCCTTCGAGGCGGCCGGCGCGAGATGAATCGCTTCGCCGCGCGTCGCCCCGCCGCCCATGCCCGGGCCGCTCATCGGGCGCTGTCCCGCCGGCCAGCCGTCGCGCGAAGGCTCGGGATGTTCGGTGCAAGGCCCGGCCCGATCGGTTGGATCGTGGAATCGCGCCGGCCCTGCGCGCGGACGGAGGCGATCGCCCTCAGGTGGTCCTCCCAGGCCTTCGAGAAAATGTGGGTCCCGTCCCCCCGCGCCACGAAATAGAACTCCGTGGTGTCGGGATTCGGAAAGAGGACGGCGTGAAACGCGCCCCGCCCCGGGTTACAGATGGGGCCCGGCGGGAGCCCCTTGTTTCGATACGTATTGTAGGGCGATTTCACGTCGAGGTCCCGGTAGAGGACGCGGTTTCGCCAGACGCCGAGCGCATAGACCACGGTCGGGTCGGACTGGAGCATCATCCCTTCACGAAGGCGATTGTAGAACACCGCGGCGATCCGCGGCCGCTCGGAGGGGAGTTGCGCCTCCGCTTCCACGATCGAGGCGAGCGTCACGAGCTGGTGGAGTGTGAGCCCGAGATGCGCGCCCGGCTTCGACATTTCTTCCCCGAACGTCCGAAGACCGCGATCGACCATCACACGGGCGATCTCCTCCGACGAGAGGAGCGGGTAGAAGGGATAGGTCTCCGGGAAGAGGTAGCCCTCGAGGCGATCCGCGGGAACTCCCAGGGAGCGCGCGAAGGCCGAGTCCCCCACGAGCGCGAGAAAGCGCATCGGGTCGACCTTCACCCGTTCATGCAGATAGTGGGCGATCTCGTCGGCTCGCCAACCTTCGGGAATCGTCATCATGTCCTGGGATGACATGCCGCGCGCGAGTTGCCGGAGGATGCGGTAGATGCTCGATCCGACGGGAATGGTGAATCGCCCCGCCTTGAGGCCGCGGTCGTAGCCGAGGACGCGCGCCGCAAGCATGAAGAGCTGCGGATTCCCCACGAGGTCGTTCGCATGGAGAATCCCCGCGATCTCATCGAGCGCGGCGCCCTTCGGGATGAGCACCTCTCGCGTCTCGATGGTCTGAGAGACCTGCGACGGGAAGAAGAGGAGCCCGCTCAGGACGACCCCGCCGACGAGAAAGCCGAGAAGGAGCGTGCGCCGAATACGCTGCTTCTTCTTCATGCGCCCGCCTCCCCCGAACCCGATTCAGAGCCTTGGTTGGAACCCCGCGTGGGGGACCGCCTCCCCGAGGCGCGGCCGTCGAGCCAGCGCTGGAGGAGGATCGCGGCCGCGCGGGAGTGCTCCCGCTCCGTCGCCCCTCGGGCGCCGCGTCTTAATCCGGACGGCAATTCGCGGGCCTCGCGGCTGCTCAGGCTCTCGTCCTCCAGATGAACCGGGAGCCCCGTCGCGGCGCGAAGCGCCTTCGCGAAACGGAGGACCCGGTGCGACTCGGGGCGCCCCTCTTCCCCTTCCAAGCCGACCGGCATGCCGACGACGATCGAGTCGGCCGCCTCCTCGCGGGCCACGTCCGCCACGGCTTCCGGCGCCTCGCGGATCCGCTCCACACGGAGACTCCGCAAGGGGCGCGCGAGGAACCCCGTCTCGTCGCTCACGGCGAGTCCGATTTGACGCGGTCCGAAGTCCACGCCTAGGACTCGCACGCCAGCGCTTCCAGCACCGCCGCGAACTCCGGCGGGACGGGATGGGTGAATTCCATTTTCTCGCCGGTCGCCGGGTGCGTGAAGCCGATCGTCTCGGCGTGAAGCGCCTGGTGGGCGAGCTCGGAGAGTAGCAGCGTCGCGCCGGGCCGGCGCGAGGGCGAGAGCTTCAGGAGCGGCCCGCGGCGGCCGCCGTAATCCGGATCGCCGAAGACGGGGTGCCCTTCGTGCGCGAGGTGAACGCGGATCTGGTGTGTCCGTCCAGTCTCGAGCGTCAGATGGAGCTCCGTCAGGTAGTCGTACCGTTTCACGACTTTGTATCGGGTAGCGGCGAAGCGTCCCCCGCGCTGAAGGACGGCGACTTTTTTTCGGTCCTTCGGGCTTCGTCCGAGAGCCGCCTCGATCCGGCCCTCCTCGTGGCGAAGCGAGCCCCAGACGAGCGCGCGATAGACGCGGCGCACCTTTCGGGCTTCCAACTCCGCCCCGAGAATCCGGTGCGCTTCGTCGGTCCGGGCGATCAGGAGGAGGCCCGATGTCCCCTTGTCGAGGCGGTGGACGATGCCGGCGCGATCGGATCCATTCTCGGTCGAGAGCGAACGATAGCGATGCAGAAGGGCGTGCACGAGGGTACCCGTGTGGTGCCCCACGGCTGGATGGACCACCATCCCGGCGGGCTTCGCGATCACGGCGAGGTGCTCGTCCTCGTACACGACCTCGAGCGGGATGTCCTCGGCCGTGTAGCTCGACTGGACGTGACGGGGCCGCACCACCTCCACGCGGTCCCCCTCGCGGACGCGCCGGCTGGCGCGCACGGGGCCGTCGTTCAGGCGGACGTGGCCCTGATCGATCAGGTTCTGCACCGCGGACCGGGAGAGGGTGTGCTCCGCTTCGGCGAGGTAGCGGTCGAGCCGCTCACCCGCCCGCGAGGCCGGCACGAGATGGATCTTCGGCGTCAGGGGCGGGGTGACCCGCTCGGGAGAGGAACCAGGCAAGAAGGATGACTCCGACGGTGACGGCGCTGTCGGCCACGTTGAAGACCGGCCATCGCGCCGGGCCGAGGCCGACATCGATGAAGTCGACCACCCAGCCGAGGCGGATCCGGTCCACGAGATTCCCGATCGCGCCGCCGAGGATACACCCGAGGAGAATTCGCTGGGGCAATCCCCGGTACGCCTCGCGCGTGAAGAGGTAGATCACGACCGCAATCGCGAGCGTCGATACGATGATGAACGGAAGGCGGCTCCCCGGGAAGAGGCCGAACGCCGCACCGGTGTTGTGGACCAGGGTCAGGCGCACCACCTCGCCCAGGATGGGGACCGGCTCGCTCAGGAAGAGACGTGACGAAGCCGCCGCCTTCGTCACTTGATCGAGCACCACCACGACGGCGGCGCAGAGGGCGAAGAGGATCGGGGTTCGCTTCATCCGCGAGCCGTGTGGTTCTCCTTCTCCGACTTCTCCTGGCAGACCACGCAGAGAGTCACCTGCGGAATGGCGTCGAGACGCGCCTTCGCGATCTCCTTCCCGCACCCCGCGCAGACGCCGTATTCGTTCCGGTAGAGTCGGCGAAGCGCCTGGTCCACTTCATAGAGCAACCGTCCCTCGGAGGAGGCGAAGAGGAACGCCTTCTCGCGCTCCATCGCGTCGGTGCCCATGTCGGCCATATGGAACGAGTAGGCCGAGAGGTCGCCGGCGGAGTCGCGCTGCGTCCGGTTGAGCGTCTTTTCGAGATATCCGAGCTGTCCGAGGAGCTTCTTCCGTTCCTCGAGGAGCTTTTCCTCGAAATGCTTGAGATCTTTCTTTGTCAGCGGCAAATCACCCTCCTTGCTTGGCCCGCTCGATGCCCACGCGGGCACGTTCCCCGTCGAAATTCCACTCCTCGACCGCCGCTCCGGGGCCGGCGGGAACCTTTGTTCCTACCTCCTCGGCGAGCACTTCGTCCCGTAGGAAGGTCTCGTGTTTCGCGCACGCTTCCTGAAGCGCGGGCGAGAGCTCCCAGCCGAGCCGGATGCGATCGGTCACATCGAAATCGGCGCTCTTTCGAAGCGCCTGGATCCGGTGCGCCAGCTCGCGCACCAGCCCCTCGGCTTTCAGCGCCTCGTCGAGCGTCGTGTCGACCGCCACCACGAGCGTGCCGTCCGCCTGGGCCGCCCAGGGCGCCTTGGAGCCACCCTGAATCAGCACGTCTTCCGCCACAAGCGTGAAGGAGGCGCCGCCCGCCTCCACCGTCCAGCCGTCACGCGCGATCGCGGCCTGGATCTCGGCGACCGGAGCCGCCTGGATCTTGGACGCGAGTTCCTTCATGGCTGGGCCCGCCTTTTTGCCCAGCACGGGGAAATTGGCCTTCGCGGCGAGCGAGATCATCGCGTCCCGCGGCAGATCCGTCACCAATTCCTTCACGTTCAATTCGTCGAGCACCAGATCGGCGAGCGAGGCGAGCGCCTCCGCGTCCCGCGCGCCGAGCCCCGCGACCGCCACCCGCCGAAGCGGCTGGCGCACCCGGAGCGAAGAGGCGTTTCGGGCGGCGCGGGCCTGATTGACCACGCGAAGCACGATCTCCATTCCCCGTTCCAGCGCCTCGTCCACCCGCGCGCGATCGGCCACGGGATAGTCGCACCAGTGAATGCTGGCCGGAGCGTCTGGATGCGCCGTCCGGACGAGGTTCTGATGCAGTTCCTCCGCGAGAAACGGGGTGTAGGGCGCCAGGAGCCGCGCCACCGTCTCCAGGCACTCGTGGAGCGTGTCGTAGGCGGCCCGCTTGTCGGCCCGGTCCGTTTCCTTCCAGAAGCGACGGCGGGAACGCCGCACGTACCAATTGGAAAGCTCCTCGATCACGAACTCTTGGATGGCCCGCGCCCCTCGCGTCAGGTCGTAGCCGTCAAGCGCCGTGCGGCAGGTGCCGACGAGCGTGTGGAGCCGCGAAAGGATCCAGCGGTCGAGAAGGGTCGGCGTCGCCTTCGCCTTCGTACCCGGCTCGTAGGAGTCGATGTTCGCGTAGAGGACGAAGAACTGAGCCACGTTTCGGAGCGTGCCAATCAGCTTCTTCGTCACTTCGGTGACGCCCTCGAGGTCGAATCGCGTCGAGGTCCAGGGCGGGCTCGTCGAGAGGAGATAGAAGCGGAGCGCGTCGGCACCGCGCTGGTCGAGAATCGCGTTCGGTTCGACCACGTTCCCCTTCGACTTGCTCATCTTCTTCCCTTCCTTGTCGAGGATGAGCTCGTTCGGAAGGACGTGGCGGTAGGGGGCTTCCCCCTTCACGAAGACGCCGATGGCCATGAGCGTGTAGAACCAGCCGCGCGTCTGGTCCATCCCCTCGGAGATATAGTCCGCGGGATAACGGCGGTCGAAGTCGTCCTGGTGCTCGAAGGGGTAGTGCCACTGCGCGAACGGCATCGCACCCGAGTCGAACCAAACGTCGATCACTTCCGGAACGCGGCGCTGCACCGCACCGCAGGCGGCGCAATCGAACGTGACGCTGTCGACATGGGGGCGATGGAGGTCGAGCGGCTCGACGAGGCCCTTCCCCTGGCGCAATTCCTCGACGCTTCCGACGCAGCGGACCGCCCCGCACCCCTCGCAGCGCCAGAGGTTCAAGGGCGTTCCCCAGTAGCGGTTTCGGGAGAGCGCCCAGTCGACGTTGTTCTCGAGCCAGTTGCCGAAGCGGTTCGCGCCGATTTCGGGCGGATGCCAGGCGACCGTCCGATTCGCGGCGATCATCTCTTCGCGATAGCGCGTCGTGGCGAGATACCAGGTCTTCCAGGCGTAATAGAGAAGCGGCGATTCACAGCGCCAGCAGAACGGATAGGCGTGTGTCGTGTTCTCCTCGCGGTAGAGGAGCCCGCGGCGGCGAAGATCGCGACGGATGTCCGATTCGGCATCCTTCACGAACTGCCCCGCCCAGGGTGCCACCTCGGCGGTGAAGCGCCCCTGCGCATCGACGGTGTGGTGCATTGGCAGATCGAGACGCTGCCCCAGGAGGTAGTCGTCCTCGCCGTACATGACGGCGGTGTGGACCACGCCCGTGCCGTCTTCGGTCGTGACGAAGTCGGCGGCGGCCACGTAATAGGCCTTCTTCCCGGCGACCTCTCCAAGATGGAGGAAGTCGAAGAGCGGCGTGTAGTGCCGCCCGATGAGTTCGGCGCCGCGGAGCTCCTTCTCGACTTCGTACTCGCCGGTCAGCTGGGCGAGACGCGCGCGCGCCAGGTAGTAGCGCTCCTCGCGCCCGTCGATCGTCTGGCGAACCCGCACATACGGAAGATCGGGACCGACCGCGAGCGCCACGTTCCCCGGAAGCGTCCAGGGGGTGGTCGTCCAGGCGAGAACGAAAGCGCCCGGCTCGTCCTCGAGCGCGAACTTCACCGTCACAGACGGCTCCGTCACGTCCTGATACCCCTGGCTCACCTCGTGACTCGAGAGCGGCGTGCCGCAGCGCGGGCAATAGGGGACGATCTTGTGCCCCTCGTAGAGGAAGCCCTTGTCGTAGTACTGGCGGAGAATCCACCACACGCTTTCGATGTACTCGTTCGCGAAGGTGAAGTAGGGCGCGTCCATGTCGAGCCAGTAGCCGATCCGCTCGGTGAGACGGCGCCACTCGCTCTCATACTTCAACACGCTCTTCTTGCAGAGCGCGTTGAACTCGGCGATGCCGAATTTCTCGATCTGGTCTTTGCCGTTGATGCCGAGTTCCCGCTCCACCGCGATCTCTACCGGAAGACCGTGCGTGTCCCAGCCCCCCTTTCGCGCGACGTGGAAGCCGTTCATCTGCTTGTAGCGGCAGACGACGTCCTTCAGCGTGCGGGAGAGGACGTGGTGAACGCCCGGAAGACCATTGGCGGTAGGCGGCCCTTCATAGAACACGAACGGCGGTCCGCCCTCGCGACGCTTCACGCCGTTTTCGAACGCGCCAATCTCCCGCCAGAGGGCGAGGATCTTTTCCTCGGACTTCGGCAAGTCGAGCGAGGTCGAGAACGGAACGAAACGGGGCGACTGCACGGTCATGCGCGCGGCTCCGTTCGGGGCGCGCCGGGCGCCGGCATCCGCTCGACGACGCGCGTGACGAGCCGCGTGAGGACCGGTTCGGTCTTCGCGGCGGTGGCGAGGATCTTCGCCACGTTTACCGGCCCGAGCGCGTCGGGGAAGCAGGTGTCGGTGATGACGGCGAACGCGAGGACGCGCATGCCGCCGTGGACCGCCACGATCGTCTCGGGCACGAGCGACATCCCGACCACGTCGGCGCCCACCGTACGAAGGAAGCGGTACTCGGCGCGAGTCTCGAGATTCGGGCCGGCCACGCCGACGAAAACCGCCTCGCGAAGCGCGATCTTCTCTTCCAGGGCGATTCCCCGTGCGAGCGCGACGAGGCCGCGGTCGTACGGTTCGGACATGTCGGGAAAACGGGGACCGAGCGAGTCGTCGTTCGGGCCGACGAGGGGGTTATCCCCCATGAGATTGATGTGATCGACGACGACGACGAGGTCGCCCGCTTGGTGGAGCGGATGCATGCCGCCGACGGCGTTGGTCGCGATGAGGGTCTCGACGCCGAGTGCGCGAAGGACGCGAACGGGGAAGGTCACCGCCTTCATGTCGTGCCCTTCGTAAAAATGAGCGCGACCGCTCAAGATCGCCGTGGGCCGGCCGCCCAAGCGCCCGACGATCAGATCTCCGGTGTGGCTCGCCACGGCCGTCCGCGGGAAGTGCGGGATGTCGGCGTACGGAATCGTGACCGCGTCGGTCATGGCCGAAGCGAACTGGCCGAGTCCCGTGCCGAGGATGATGCCGACCTCGGGGGCGAAGGGAAGCCTCGGGCGAAGCGCGTCGCGCGCCGCCTCGATCCGGCGGCGTTCGTCCGCGGGCGCGGCCGACCGGGCCGTGTTCGCCTCCGCGTTGCCGCTCATGGTTCCGCTTCCAGCCGTTGCCACAGTTCCGCCTCCTCGATGCCCTCGACTTCGATCCACTTCACGCGAGAACTCGCCCCGCCCGCCACGCGCACGTTTCGGCGCGGCACACCCAGCCGTTCGGCCAGGAGTTCGACCACGGCATCGTTGGCTTTTCCATCCTCCGGCGCGGCCGTGACCCGCACGCGGATCCTCGACTGCCCCGCGGCGCGGGACGCCTCCACCGAGTTCGCGCGACTCTTCGGCGTCACATTCACTTGAAATCGCACGCGCCCTCTATCCTCCGGCTTCCTCGCGGGACATCCCGCGGGCGCCAAATAGTGCGGAGCCGACGCGAACGATCGTCGCGCCTTCTTCGGCGGCGATCTCGAAATCGTCCGACATCCCCATCGAGAGCCCGGCGTCTTGCCCGAGCGATCCCGACTTCGCAGCCTCGTCTCGTAGCCGCGCCAGCATCCGAAAGGACGTCCGCGCGCCTTCTGGCCCGCCGTGGAGCGGACCGATCGTCATGAGCCCCGCCAAACGGATCGACGGCTCCTGAGCAGCCCTCGCCACGAGCGCCAACGCGCCCTCGGGCGCTACGCCATGCTTTCCTGGATCGCCCGAGGTGTTGACCTCGATGTATCCGGTCATCACGCGCCCTTCCGCGGCAGCGCGCCGCGCGACCTCCGCCACGAGATCCTCGCTGTCGAGCGAGTGGATCTCGTCGAAGAGGGCGACCGCGCGCTTCGCCTTGTTCCGTTGCAGGTGACCGATGAGATGCCACCGCGGTTCGGGGCCGATTTCCGGAATCTTGGCATCGGCCTCCTGGACTCGGTTCTCCCCGAACTCGTGGAGACCGAGCGCCATCGCCTCGCGGACGACCGAAGGGGGAAATCCCTTCGTCACGGCGAGGAGCCGCACCGAATCGGGCGCTCGTCCAGAACGCTCCGCCGCACGCGAAAGCCGCCCTCGAATCCGCTCGATCCGCTCGCTCAGGTTCGCCACGTCGTTCGCTGATACCCCCCGGAAATGGAAGCCGCAAAGTATAGGGTCCGTTCTCGCGGCGGGACAACCGAAAAGCCCGGTCGGAAGTGCTTTTCCGCGGCGCACTTCGGCGGGGCGCGCCACCCTCCGGTCCGTGCTACCCTGGGACCGTCCGAAACGACGGAACCGACTCGGGAGAAACCGCCATGACGAAAATTCTTCTTCATTTCGCGATCATCGTCGCTACATTCCTCGTCCTCGCCCGATATCTGCCGGGGTTTTACGTCCCCGACCTGGGCACGGCGGTCATCGCGGCGCTTGTGTTCGGTCTCGTGAACGCCACGCTTGGCCCGATCGTCACGTTTCTCTCGCTCCCCTTGATCGTGCTTTCGCTCGGGCTCTTCTGGTTCGTAGTAAATGGGTTCCTGCTCATCGTCGTTGCCTTCCTGGTCCCGAACTTCGCCATCAACGGATGGTGGCCCGCGATCATCGGCGCGGTCGTGCTGGCGGCGGTGAACCTGCTCTTCAGCCGAGCCACGGCGGCGCGCGACAAGTCGAAGGAGTGAACCGACGGCTCCCGGAGGGACTGGAGCCGAACCGACTCGCGCGACTCCTGAACGAGAAGCGCCGCGCGGGGCGCGACGTCCTCGATCTCACCGTCACGAATCCGACGCAGGTGGGCCTCGTCGCTCTTGATTCCGAGGCCCTCGCGGCGCTCGGTTCCGGCGCCGCGGCAGCCTATTCGCCCGACCCGGCCGGACTTCGAAGCGCGCGGGAAGCGATCGCGCGCGAGTTCTCGTCGCCCGATGCCCCGATCGCGTCGGAACAACTCTTTCTCACATCGAGCAGCAGCGAGTCCTACGCCCATCTCTTCCGACTCCTTTGCGAACCGGGTGACGACATCGTCGTCCCTCGCCCCTCCTATCCGCTCTTCGACCCGATCGCGAGGCTCGAGGACGTTCGGCTGGAGACCTACCGGCTCACATACGACGGCCGCTGGAAACTCGATCTCGATTCGCTGGAAGCGGCCATCGGCTCCCACACGCGCGCGATCGTCCTCGTGGAGCCGAATAACCCGACCGGATCGGTTTTGGCCCCGGACGAGCGACGAGCGGTCGAGGCGCTGGCCGAACGGCGGGGGCTCGCGATCATCTCGGACGAAGTGTTCCGGGAGTTTCCATGGGCTGACGGGGGCGGACTTTCCACCTGGAGTGGGGCCCGATCGGTGCCGACGTTTGTCCTCGGCGGATTGTCAAAGTCGTGCGGCTTGCCGCAATTGAAGTTGGGGTGGATCGCCGTCGGGGGCCCAGCCGACGCGGTTCAGAGGCACTCGACGGGCCTCGAGTGGATTCTCGACCTCTTTCTTTCGGTCGGGACGCCGGTGCAGGTCGCCCTTCCCTTTCTCCTGGCGAGACGGAGCGAGTTCCAGGAGTCGGTTCTCGCACGATTGCGTTCGAATCTCCGTACCTGGCGAGAGTGGAGCGCGCGAAACGGCGCGACCCTTCTCGAAGCGGACGGAGGGTGGAGCGCGGTGATTCGCTGGGATGCGTTCGCCGCGCCAGGGCGCGATCCGGCGGAGTGGGCGCTCGAGGAGACCGACGTCCTGCTCCACCCCGCACACTTCTATGACTTCGACGACGACAGGCACGTCGTGGCGAGCCTTCTCCCGGAGCCGGCCGTTCTGGTCGACGCGCTGAGACGATTGGAGCATGGAATGAACGTGCTCCGGCGGGAGTAGACTCCGAAGCATGACCGTCACCCGAAGGCCCGATCCGAATCGTCGACGCCGCTCCGCCGTGGCCGCGATCGTGCTAGCGACGCTCGCTCCCTGCCTCCCCACGACGCACCCCGCCAGTGCCGGCTCGAAGGCGGCCATTCCCGCACCCGACCGAAAGGCGCTGGAGCAAACGCTCGCGAAAGCCTTCCGCGCGCTCCCCGTACCCTCGAAGAAGTTTCGCGAGGACCGCACGAGC
>JANMQV010000200.1:0-3950 GCA_031370645.1 Candidatus Eiseniibacteriota bacterium
CGGAACTACCGGAGCGAGGACTCGGGCCAGCCTGAGGCCGCGTTCGGTACTGGGTCCCGCTGCCGCCATGCGACTGAGGGGTCAAGCGGCTCCCGACCCGGGTGCGTTCGCGCGTGGTTCCGTAATCACCCGATGGGCGGCCATACCTCACGTAGCTTCGGGGGTAGCGATAGCCGCCGTAAGAGCCGTAGTACGGGTAGTACCCCCTCGAATAGTAGCGGGGGTAGTAGCCCCAGCCGAGATAGGCCCGGGAGTGGTAGTAGGGGTATCCGTAGCTGCCGTAGCTGCCGTAGTAGTCGTCTTCGTCTTCCGCTTCCGTCCGCAGCATGGCCGAGATAACGGCATCCGAGACGCCTTCCTCGGTCAAGGCACCCATCTCGTCGGCGTCCAAGTGGAACGTCTTTCCGCTGTATTCGATCTTCTGAATGATGAGGGAGTCGGCGATCCCGGCCCGATGCATCTTCACGACGTCTTTCCAGCCGAAGGCGGAGGCGACGGGGACGGAGAAGAGGAGCGCGAGGGATGCAGCAGCAAGGCAGAGCGCGATGCGTTTCATAGCGAGTCCTCCATGGCCCAAGAGGGAGCAGGGGCGGTCCAGCCGGCCATGGATCGTCCCGGGCACTCCGGGCGGTGCGTATCTTTAGGTTACCACACCGGAGGGGGCGGCAAGTTTCACGGAGAGCTACGTCTGGCCCACCAGCCACCGAAACAAAACTGTTAGAATGCAAGCCCGCTACACGATCGACTTCAAGGAGGCATGATGCGGCGCGGTCTCGCGATGCTGCTCGGCACGCTCATTGGAATAGTTGTGGTGGGGTCGGCGTCGGCCGAGCCCTTCGTGCGCGGGCATCAACTTGGGTTCTCTCTGGGCACGCCCGCGGGATTGAATCTCGAGTACGCCTACGAGTTCGGGCGTCGAGAGATATTTCTGTCTGGCGCTCACTACGGCTCCGATCTCCACGGCATTCACGGCGGATTCACGCTCGAACGCGGCGATAACGCCCGAAAGTACTTCGCCGTCAACGTAGTCGGGGGCTACCTCTATCTCTTCGACGAGGACCGCGACGAGGTTACGAAGTGGGGCTACGGCGGTTTCGAGGGCGCGCTTCACTATCGGGCGTTCTTCATCGCCCCGGCCGTGACGTTCGGGAGCGGCAAGGTCGAGGATTTGAACCAGGACGGGATCATGATTCTTGGGCGTTTGGGCTTCCGTTGGCGGCTTTGAGCGCCCGTCCCGGCATCAACACGAAAGGCCTCGCGCCCCCGTAGCTCAGACGGATAGAGCAGCGGTTTCCTAAACCGTTGGCCGGGTGTTCGACTCACCCCGGGGGCACCAACCTACCGGACTCGCCGGCGCATGCGACAGAAACCTCCCGCCGCTTGCTGCGCTTGGCGGCCGGGTGGTACCGTATTGCGCTATCTCGCCCCTCGTGGATTCGAACTTCCGCCCATAGTGGAGATCAACGTGCACGCCGCTGGAGCGCCTGAGGATTTCTCGGAGCCACGCCGCGTGTCGGTGGCATTTCGGCTCGGCGAAATCCCGCTGGGGAGGGCGGATCTCTCTCTCCGGGAGTGTCAGAGCCACTTCACGCTTCTACCGGCCCAGGAACCGGACCCGGCGACACTGGCTTCGCTGTCGGTTGGGGGTAGCGACGGAGTTCTGATCCGATCCCAACCGCTTCCGAACCCGGTCGGCCGCATTCGATTTGAGTCGGGTTGGATCCGCTACGCGCCGCGGCAGTATCGGCGCTGCACGACGGAGTTCCGCGGCACGTTCGCGGAATACCTCGGAGGGTTCTCCGCGAAGTCGCGGTCTACCATGGGGCGAAAGGTTCGGAAGTTCGCAGAGGCGGCCGGCGCATCCGGCGGCATGCGCACCTACCGGACGGCGGCGGAACTAGAGGAGTTCTTCCGAGTCGCTGAGAAAGTCTCCGCGCTCACCTATCAGGAACGCCTGCTCGACGCGGGGCTTCCGACGGATGAGGCGTTTCGTCGCTCGACGATCGACCGCGCGGCGTCAGACCAAATCCGCGCCTACCTCTTGTTCGCGGGGGACCGCCCCGTCGCTTACCTCTTCTGCCCGGCGTGGAAGGACTCGGACATCCTTCTCTACGAGTTCCTCGGCTATGACCCAGAATTTCGGAATCTCTCCCCAGGAACCGTTCTTCAATATCTCGCCCTTGAGCAATTGTTCGGGGAGGGGAAGTTTTCGATGTTCGATTTCCTCGAGGGAGAAACGGATCAGAAGCAGCTCTTTTCGACGAAGACGACGTTCTGCGCGGATCTCTATTATCTCCGCAAGTCACCGCGAACGCTCTTGATCGTCGCCGTTCAAACGGCGCTCGAGGAATCGGTGGGCGCGGTCGGCCGGCTGCTCGATGCGCTCAAGCTCAAGAGCAGGATCCGAAACCTGATCCGTCGCGGGATGCCGGGGACCTCGGCCGACCCGCCGAAGAAGCCGTGAACGCCGTCGTCGCCAAGATCGCCCAGCGCCTCCTCGGCGAGTACGAACTCTACCGAATCTACGAACTCCCACTCCCGTCCGCGCAGGGCGCGCCTGGAGATGCCTTCGACATTCGACCGCTGGAGGGCGGAGCGGAAGCATCGGCGTCCCCCGATCCGGAATTGCGAAGCCTCTCCGGATACGCGGGTGCGGACGCTGTCGGGTACGGAGCCTTCGTGGGGAACGAACTCGGAGCGGGGTGCTGGCTCTGGTATGGAGAGTGGTACCGCCAGAGAAACTTCTGGCCGCTGAAGGAGCAGGAAGCGAAGTTGGTGCAGGTCACGACCGGCGAGCGATACCGGGGGAAGGGACTGGGCCTCAGGTTACTGAATCATGCCGCCTGGGACATGAGTCGCCGCGGATTTCGAATTCTCTACGCTCGGATATGGCACTCGAACGTGTCTTCGATCAAGTTGTTCGAGAAGGCGGGGTGGAGAGAAATCGCGTTCGTGGCGGTGATCTTCCCGCTAGGTATCGGCCGAGGGATTTCCCTTCGCTTCAATCGCCGCCGTATCGCAAGCCCCTAGGGCCGAGACCCCTGGCGAAACCGCCTGTAACCCGGTAGGCTCTGGACCCCCGATGCCATTGCGGGGTTAGGAGTACCGTGAGCCCTGCCGCCATCGATCGGCCCAGATACCACGACCCAACCGAGGAGCGTCCCCTGAACTCCCGTATCTCGTTGAGGCACCTTCTCGTGGTCGCTTCGCTTGCGGCCGTGACCATGGCCCTCACCCCGCGCGCCTCCGCCCAGGCCTGGTACATGGGGAGGCCGCCGATCGAAAAAGAGAAGGTCGACACCACCCTCACGATCACGGTCCATCCGCTCGCCAAAGGCGTCTACGCGGCCAAGGTGAGGTACGGGTGGGTCGGGTGGATCGAGCAGGCCGACGGAATCACGCTGGTCGATGCCACCATGGAGGATCGCGCCGCGGCGATGCTCGCCGATACGATTCGCGCGCGCTCCGGGGCGAAGTCGATCCGGCACGTGATCCTCACGCACGCGCACGACGATCACATCCAGGGCGCGCGGCGATTCCTCGATCACGGCGCCGTGATGATCGCGCAGGCGAACGTGGCCGCCGACATCGATTCCGCGCTGGGGCGTGCGCACGAAACGAAGTCGAAGGTGAAGGGCGGCGAAGCGCCGACGATCGCAGTGAAAAACTTCTACACCCTCGGCAAGGGAGACCGCGCCGCGCAGATTATCTATCTCGGCCATCACGCCCACACGAAGGGCGACTTGATCGTCTACCTTCCGAAGGAGCGCATCCTCTTCGCGGGTGACGTGGTGTCGAACAAGGCCGTGCCCTGGATGCTCGATCCGGGCATGAGCCTGAGCGGATGGCAGGCTTCCGTTGATTCGCTCCTTTCTCCCCGCTTTGACGCCGACTCGCTGGTGCCGGGACACGGCCAGATCGGTCAGCGCCTCATCGCTGCCGGCTGGATG
>JANMQV010000217.1:0-3585 GCA_031370645.1 Candidatus Eiseniibacteriota bacterium
TCGAATCGACTCTCCCTGGCATGGCTCTCCGTTCCGCCCGCGGGGATTCTCGGGTATCACGTCTATCGAGCGCTCGACGATGGCTCCCCGCTCGTCCGCGTCACGGCGGCGCCGGTTCGCGCGATTCCCGAATTCGAGGACGCGGGTTTGTCGCTCCTCACGCGCTACCGATACGCCGTATCGGCCGTCGATTCGAGCGGCAACGAGGGCGCGCTCTCGACGCCGCTCGTGGCCAGTACCACGCCGCCCTCCGCGCTCGGTTGGCCGGCTGAGCTCGGCCAACCGACTTCCTCGAATGTCTGCCTCGGCGACCTGGACGGGGACGGCCGACCGGAGTTGGTCGTCGGCGCCGATTACCTCTACGCCTTCCACGCCGACGGCACCGAGGTGCGTGACGGCGACGCGAACCCCGTGACGACGGGGATCTTCACGACGCTCCTCCACAACATCGCGTCGTCACCGGCCATCGCCGACGTCAATCTCGACGGGACGCCGGAGATCATCGCGGCCTCCTGGAACGATTCGCTCGTGGCGGTCTTCCGTCCCGACGGCTCGCTCCTTCCCGGCTGGCCGAAGCATGGTGCCGCGCCCTTCTGGTCATCACCCGCCATCGGGGACATCGACGGCGACGGACTCCCCGACATCGTGGTCGGTTCGAACGCGGCTCGCCTCTACGCGTGGCACGCCGACGGAACCGAGGTGCGGGACGGCGACCTAAATCCCGCGACCGACGGCGTTCTTTTCGTGCCGTCGGGCACGGTCATCTCCTCGCCCGCCATCGCCGATCTGGACGGCGACAACGTGCGCGAAATCGTCTTCGGAACGTCGGGATCGAAGGTCTATGTGATTCATCCGGACGGCGTCGTCGCCGGCTGGCCCTTCAGCGCGACGGGACTCTTCAGCTCTTCGCCGGCGATCGGCGACGTCGTACCCGGAGGATCGCGGGAAATCGTGATGCCTTCCACGAACGACAGCGTCTACGTCCTGACCGCCGGCGGCGCCCGCGCGCCCGGCTGGCCGCGGCCGCTCGAGCTCACGACCGGAAACGGCCGTGCTCCTTCGGCGGCGCTCGCGCGGCTTCGCGCGCACCTCGGCGACCCGACGCTTCACGTCGTCGTCGCGGGAGCGGATGGGTCGCTTCGCGCCTACGGGCCGACCGGGATCTCCATCTCCGGATTCTCCACGCTCACTACGGGCGCCGTTACGGAAGCGAGCCCCGCGGTGGCCGACATCGACGGCGACGGCGATCTCGAGATCCTCATCGCGGCCGAAGACCGGCGACTCTACGCCTACGGCTCCGACGGCACTCCCGTGAGTGGATTCCCGATCGAAATCGGGGCCGAGGCCCGCACGACGCCCGCGATCTGGGATCTCGACGGCGACGGCGCTTCGGAGATCGCGCTTTCCGGGTGGGACCGAAAGCTTCATGTCTGGCGCTACCCTGGATTCTTCTCGCCGTTCGGCGCGGCATGGCCGATGTGGCGGCACGATAACTGGCACACGGGATACGCCACCTTCCCGATCTTGACCCACGCCGATCCGCCTCCGGCGCCGGAGCCCTCGCCGGCGCCGCCCGCGCGGGCGTGGCTCGCACCGAACCGCCCGAATCCGTTCAATCCCTCCACGGTGATTGGCTTCGGCGTCCCGGGACCGGGGCGTGCCGAGGTGCGGCTCCGCATCTTCAACGTGGCGGGGCGGCTCCTTTCGACGCTGGTTTCGCGTCCGTACGATCCCGGCTATCATGAGGTCCGTTGGGACGGTCGCAACGATCGCGGCGCGGAGCTTTCATCGGGCGTCTACCTGCTCCGCGCGGAGATCGGCCCCGCGACGATGTCGCGAAAGCTGGCGTTGATTCGCTGAGTTCCGTTCCGGGCAACGCGGCCCCGGACGATCGTCGCTCCGATTTCCATCCTTCTCTCGAGGAGTGTTCATGAACCGACCGGTTCGCGTGCGCTTCGCGCCGAGCCCGACGGGCTACCTTCACGTCGGCGGCGCCCGCACCGCGTTGTTCAACTATCTGTTCGCCCGCCGGCATGGCGGGACGTTTGTCCTCCGCATCGAGGACACCGATCGCGAGCGCTCGACCCAGGAGTCCGTCGGCGCCATCTTCGAGGGTCTCCGCTGGCTGGGACTCCAGTGGGACGAGGGGCCGGATGTCGGCGGCGCTCACGGTCCTTACTTTCAGAGCGAGCGCCTGCCGCGCTACGCCGAAGCGGCCAAGCGCCTCCTGGCGGGAGGGAAGGCGTATCGCTGCTTCTGCCCTCCGGAGGAATTGAAGCGGAGGCGCGAAGCGGCGCTCGGCCGGGGCGAACCGCCCAAGTACGACCGTACCTGTCTCGCGCTCCCGCCCGGCGAAGCGGATGCGCGCGCCGCGAAGGGAGAGCCACACGCCATCCGCTACCGGATGCCCGATGACGGCGGCACCACGTGGCACGACGCCGTCCGCGGCGACGTCACGTTTCAGAACGCCACCCTCGACGACCTTGTCATCTTCCGCGCCGATCAGCACCCCACCTACAACTTCGCCGCGGTGGTGGACGACGCGGCGATGGAGATCACGCACGTCATCCGCGGGGACGACCACATCTCGAACACGCCGCGACAGATTCTCCTCTACGAGGCGCTCGGGCTAATTCCGCCGATCTTCGGGCATGTACCGATGATCCTCGGCCCCGACGGGACGCGGCTCTCCAAGCGACATGGCGCTCAGGCGGTCACCGAGTTCCGCGACCAGGGATATCTCCCGGAAGCGCTCATCAATTTTCTGGCGCTCCTCGGCTGGGCGTTCGACGGCGAGCGGGAGATCTTCACCATCGAGGAGTTGTCGCAGGTCTTCTCGCTCGAGCGCGTTTCGAAGAACCCCGCCATCTTCAATTACGAAAAACTCGATTGGATGAACGGGGAATACTTCCGGGCGTTGCCGCTCGCGACGCGGGCGACGATGGTGGCGGAACACCTCCGCTCGACGAACGGGCTTCCGCCGGCGGCCTACGCCGACCGGACGGCACTCGAGAGCGCCGTCGCCGCGGTGGGGGACCGGATGAAGCGGCCGCACCAGTTCCTCGACTACGCGGCCTACCTTTTCGTCGAGCGCGTGGAACCGGAGCCCGGTCCGTGGGCGGAGCTTCAGGCGAAAGCCGGCGCCGCGGGACGGCTTCGCCGCTTCGCCGATCTGCTCGAGGGCGGCGTCGCGTTCGAGCACGGGGTACTCGATCAGGCGGCGCGCGCGCTCGCCACCGAGGCGGGCGTGAAATTCGGAGACTTGGTGATGCCGGCGCGCATCGCGTTGACGGGTAAGAAGGTGAGCCCCGGAATCTTCGACGTCATCCTGCTCCTCGGGCGCGAGCGGACGGTGCGGCGCCTTCGGGACATGGCCGGCCGGCTCGAGAGCGCGTCGCCGGCGGCGGCCTCCTGACCGCCGCGTGAGCGCCACGGACGGCATCTCTCCCGCGCTCCGGAATCTTCGCGTCGCCCTCGTGCACGATTGGCTCACGGGGATGCGCGGGGGCGAGAAATGCCTCGAGGTCCTGGCGGAGATGTTTCCCTCGGCCGATCTCTTCACCCTCGTGCACCAAAGGGGGACGG
>JANMQV010000108.1:0-9568 GCA_031370645.1 Candidatus Eiseniibacteriota bacterium
CGCTCGTGGAGTTTCCAGAGGTATTGGTGGACGTCGAGCGTCGCATCGGAGACGCGGCGCGACGCTTCGTCGCCAAGAATTCGCGGGTAATCCTCGATCAACGCGAGACCGCACGACGGGGCGCTCGCCACGATGGTGAAACCGCGATCCACGAGCGGCAGGAGGGTCGCGACATTCCGCCGCGCATCCGCCACGACAGAACGCTCCGCGCCCATCGTGATGAGCGCGATGCCGCAGCAGCGCTGTTCCGGGACCACGACTTCCACACCATTCGCCTCGAGCACCTTCACGGTCGCTTCAGCTTCCCCCTCGGGATCGTGGAAGCGGGCGAAGCATCCGGCGAAGTAGGCGACGCGCTTCGTGATGGCGACGTTGCGGGGCGGAATGGGGCCGAGATGCCCGTGCCAGCCGGCCGCCATCCGGCCGGCGTGCGCGGGTGCCGCGACTGGCGTGAGAGGAAGACTCAACGCGCGCTTCGCTCCCTCGTCCCCTGTACGGAACGCGCGGCGAAAGCGCGGCAGATCGAGCCGCCCGGCGATCCCTCCGATCTCCTCGCGCGCGGCGCGCTCGACGGGGAGCCCCACCGCCAGATTGGCGAGGGCCGGGGCGATTGTCGCCACCTTCGAGACCGCCTCGCTCTTCCCCAGGATCCAGTTCCGAAGCGGCATCCCGTGCGCTTTCACGAAGACCTGCCGTGCCGCGACCGCGAGCGCGGGGATGTCGACCTGACTCGGGCACTCGCTGAGGCACATCTTGCAGTTGAAGCACGAGTCCATCACTTCCTTGACCGGCTTCGTCGTGAGCGCCTCGGCGGGAATCTCGCCACGCATGATCTCGAGCAGAAGCACCGATTTCGCCCGCGCCGTGTGCGGCTCGCGAAGCGTGGTGCTCCCCACCGGGCAATAATCGCGGCAAGTGCCGCAGCCGTGGCAGAGTTCCACCATGCTCCGGTACTCGGGCTCGTCGAACACGGTGCCGGTCCGGACGAAGGTGTTCGTGAAGCGAAGGTACTCTTCCGGAAAGACGCGTTCGTCGGAGATCACGTTCCCGGGATTGAGGATCCCGTTCGGATCCATGACTTCCTTCACGCGGCGCATCGTCGCGTACGACGCCGGGAACTGGCGGGCCACATAGGGGGCGCGAAGGATGCCGTCACCATGCTCGCCGCTCATCGTGCCGCCCAGGCGCCAGGTCAGCTCGTACGCCTCCTCGGTCATCGCCGCCATTCGAGCGTTGAACGTCGCCTCGTGGGGGTCCATGAGCGGTGTCACATGGACATTTCCGTTTCCCGCGTGACCGAAGATGACGTAGCGCGTGTCGTGCTTCGCGAAGATCGCCCGGAGTCCGGCGATGTAGGGGCCGAGCGCCTCCACCGGAACGGCCGTATCGTCGATGAAGTTCATCGGCTTCTCGATGGGCGAGGCGCGATAGACGAGCGGCAGCGCGGCGCGGCGCACACTCCAGAGCGACTGGCGCTCCTCCGCGTTTCGCGCGGCGCGGAAATCGAGAACCTGGCCGCGTCGTGCTGCGACCCACTCCTCCATCCCCGCGAGCCCGGCGCGCGCTTCTTCCTCGGACGTCCCCTCGAATTCCACGAGCAGCCCCGCTTCGAACTGCTCCGGCACGAGATCGCGGAGATCGGGGCGGTCGGAGCGGACGAAGGCGAGGAACGTGTAGTCCATCGCTTCGACGGCGGAGGCGCCGAGCCGCCGCGCTTCCAATACCGCGGCGCTCGCGTCGTCCCACGAAGCGAAGTAGAGGAGCGCCACCGCCGTGGCGACCGGCTTCGGCACGAGGCGCATGCAGACTTCGGTCACCACACCAAGCGTTCCCTCGGATCCCACGATCAATCGCATCGGGTCGAAGCGCGGCTCGATCGAGGACACCTCGTCGCCCGCGTTCCAAGCGCCCCAGAGATCGTAGCCGGAGGAGTTCTTGTTGGCGCGGGGGCGTTCCCCTCGAAACTGAGCCGAGCCGTCGCGCAGGGCCTTCGTCAATTCCCGCTCCATCGAGCGCCACGTCGCATCGCCCTGCGGCGCGCCGCCTGCCGCTCCGCTTCGCGCTTCGGTCCCTTCGCCAAGCGCGATCAGCGACCCGTCGTGGAGCGCCACGGTCATCCCGACGACGTGCTCCTTCATCGCCCCGTGCCGGAGCGAATGCGCGCCCGCCGCGTTCGTGCCGACGTTCCCCCCGATCGTGCAGAAATCACCGGAGGAGGGATCGGGACCGAGCCGGAGCCCGTGCGGGGCCGCGGCGCGCTGAACTCGGGTGTGAATCGCGCCCGGCTCCATGCGAACGCGCCGGCGCTCGGTGTTCACCTCGAACACGCGATGCATGGTCGAGGAAAAATCGAGCACGATGCCGGTTCCGAGCGCCTGTCCACAGAGGCTCGAGCCTCCGCCGCGCGGCGTCACCGGAATGCCCTGGGCGTTCGCGTAGGAGAGGATGGCGGCGACGTCGGCCGCGGAGCGCGGGGCCGCTACGGCGAGCGGCTTTCGGCGGAAGATGCAGGCCGCGGTGGAAAACAACGCGAGCGTGACCGGATCCGTCCGGAGGTCTCCCTCCAGAAGTGGAGCCAGGTCACGCTCGAGATGTCGTTGTCGCGGGTCGGTCACGCTCGGCGTCCCGCGCGCCGGGATATCAGGCGCGCGATAGGAAGAATCGGTCATGGAGCATGGCCGCCACCGCGCCACCCAGCATGGGTCCGACCCAGTAGATCCAATGATCCTGCCAGGCGCCCGCGATCAACGCGGGGCCAAAAGCGCGAGCGGGATTGAACGAGGCGCCCGTCAGGCTTCCGCCCACCAGAATGTTCGCGGTTACGGTAAGACCGATAGCGAGTCCGGCAAAACCCTTCGGCGCGCGTGGATCGACGGCTGAGCCAAAGATGACGGTGACCAACATGAAAGCCATCAGCGCCTCGAGCAGCATGCCCAGCATCGGGCTGATCGAAGCGCCGAGCGCTGGCGTACCCAAGTGAATGTCCGCGACACCGGTCGGGTACGCGGCGCTGAGGACCCAGGCCCCTAGCGAAGCGCCGGCGAGCTGCGCGATCCAGTAGGTGACCGCGTCACGCCACGCGAGGCGGCGCGTGACCGCCAAGCCGAACGTGACGCAAGGGTTGAAATGCCCGCCCGAGACATGATTGAACGCGTAGATACAAACAAGAATGGCGAGTCCGTGGGCCACGGCGATGCCGGTGATGCCGACCATCTGCGTGGCGTTCTGCTGCAGGACCGCGCCCGCGCCGAAGAAGATGAGCGCGAAGGTGCCGATCAACTCGGCCAAGAACTTGGGACCCTGGTTCACGCGACCTCCTGGTCTCGGAGCCTCCATTCGCGGGGCGTCTTTGGCCGCCCTGCGCCCTCCCCCTGTTACAGCGACGCGACCGTCTTCTTGTCCAGGCGCTTCGCGAGCGCCGCGATCAACCGCACCGAGGCGTCGTAGTCTTTCCGATCCATGATCGTGGTGTGGCTATGGATGTAACGAGTCGGAATGAAGATCACGAGCGACGGAACACCGGTGTTGAAGATGTGAAACCGGCCCGCGTCGGTGCCGCCGCGCTCGACGGTGCCCAAGTGGTACGGAATCTTCTCCCGCTCGCAGGTATCCACCGCGAGGTCGCGGAGCTTCCGGTTCGGGATCATCGACGCGTCGTAGACGAGAATGCCGACGCCGGCGCCCAACTTCTCCTCGCCTTCGCCGATCGTCCCGGGCGTGTCATGCGCGATCCCAACGTCCACCGCGATGGCCACGTGCGGCTTCACCGCCGTGACGCTCGTCTGCGCGCCGCGGATGCCGACCTCTTCCATCGTCGTAGCGACGCCGTAGAACGTGTTCGGGTGCGGCATCTTCTGAAGCTTCTTCAGCGCGTCCACCACCACGGCGCAGCCGTAGCGGTTATCGATCGCCTTGCCGAGATAGAGGCGGTCGTTCGCCATCACCTCGAACGGCGCGTCGGGGACGATCACATCGCCCGCGCGAATGCCGAGCTTCTTCTTCACGTCGAAATAGGAGGTCGCCCCGATGTCGATGTACATGTCGGCGATATCGAGCACCTTCCGGCGTTCCTCTTCCTTCAGTTCATGCGGCGGCTTCGAGCCGACGACCCCGATGATGTCGCCCTTCTTCGTCCGGATCTTCACGCGCTGGGCCAGCATCACGTGGCCCCACCAGCCTCCCATCGGGAGGAACTTGATGAATCCTTCCGCGGTGATCCCCTTCACCATCCAGCCGACTTCGTCGAGATGGCCGGCGACCATGATGCGCGGCTCATCGGCGCTGCCGCGCTTCTTGCAGATCACGCTACCGAGCCCGTCCTTGGAGAACTCGCCGAGCCCCTTCAGGTGCTTCTTCATGAGGGCGGCGACTTCGTCTTCGTGTCCCGGGGGGCCAAAGGCTTCGCAGAGTTCCTTGAGGAGGGAATAGGTCGCGTCCATCCAAGTACTCCTAGATTCAAGGGATAGGGGAGGCAACGGTCGCGCGGAGTATCCTCCCGGCGTCAGGAGAGGTCAAGCGGGAGGTGGCGGGCCGTCTCTCAGGCAGGTGCGGAGGTTGCCGCGGCGGAGCCGTCGGGGAACCAGCCGCGGGTTCGATTGCAGAGGGAGCAGATCGAAAGCATGACCGGGACCTCGACGAGAACACCGACGACCGTCGCCAGCGCCGCTCCCGAGTCCGCCCCAAAGAGGGTAATGCTGACGGCGACGGCCAATTCGAAGAAGTTGCTCGCGCCGATGAGGGCGCCGGGCGCCGCGATGCGATACGGAACGCGTAATTTCCACATGAGTCCGTAGGCGATTCCCGCATTGAAATATACCTGGAGCAGGATCGGCACGGAGATCAAGAGCACATGGAACCACCGCGTGGTGATGTTCCCTGCTTGGAAGGCGAAGATGAGCACGAGCGTGGCGAGCAACGCCAGGGTGGTTACGGGTTGGAACCGAGGGAGAAATGTCTGCTCGAACCACGTGGCGCCCCGGGAACGGATGAGGAAGATTCGACTCAAGACGCCGAGCGCGAGTGGGACGACGATGAAGACGATCACGCTGGTGAGCAGCACACCCATGGGGATCTTTAGCCCGCTTGCCCCCGCGACGAGAAGGCCCACGATCGGCGCGAAGAGAAAGAGCATGAGAAGGTCGTTCAGCGACACTTGCACGAGCGTGTAGGCCGGATCGCCGTCGGTGAGATAGGACCAGACGAAGACCATCGCCGTGCAGGGCGCCGCGGCGAGAATGATCGTCCCGGCGATGTATTGATCGGCCAATGCGGGAGTCAGGAACGGGGCGAAGACGTGCCGGAAGAAGAACCACCCGAGGAACGCCATCGAGAACGGCTTCACGAGCCAATTCACGAACAGTGTCACTCCAATCCCCGCGGGACGCTTTCGAACCTCGAGGATGCTCGCCAGATCGATCCGGAGCATCATCGGATAGATCATCAGCCAAATCAGAATCGCGATCGGCACGCTGATCCGGCTCCCGGCGCCGAACTCGAGTCGTCGAAGCGTCTCCACGGAACTCGGCGCTAGAGATCCGAGGAGCACGCCCGCCACCATGCAGAGGGCGACCCAGAGCGTCAGATACCGCTCGAAGAGGGCGATCCGCTTGGGAACGGGAGGCTCCGTCCAGGACGGTGGTGCGACCGATGGCGACCCAGGCGCGTCCACCGGCGAGGCGGCCGGCGCGACAACCAACTCGCGGACCTGTGCCTCGATCCGATCGCGTACCGTGCGAAACGCGGGAGCTTCGAGACTCTTCGGATCGGGGAGGTCCCAGTCGTGCCGGCGTCGCGCCGGCAGATGCGGGCAGGCGTCGCCGCAGCCCATCGTGACCACGTCGTCCCAGGGAACGTCATTCGGGAGGTCGTCGAGTCCCTTCGACTGTTGGACCGAGATGTCGATCCCCCGTTCGGCCATGAACTCAATCGCTCGCGCGTTCACGACACCGGAGGGGCGCGAGCCGGCGCTCCAAACCTCGAGGCCCGGAATCCCGAGGGCGCGCGCAAAGCCCTCAGCCATCTGCGATCGGCAGGAGTTTTCGACGCAGACGAAGAGTACGCGCCGAAACGGGGCGCTCATCGGCTACGCCTCGCGCGGCTATGCCCCGTGGGGCGTGGCACTCCCCTCCGGGTGAGCGGCCGCTTCGGCTTGGGGCCACAGAGCGCACGGGGATCGACCCGCCGGATCTGCACCAAGCGCCGGCGGTCGGCCACGACCGTGGCTTCCCGCGCGAGCGTCTTTCGCATGAGCCGAAGCACGTCCCGCGCGCAGCCATCCCGAGACGGAGTCGCCAGCGAATAGTAGGCCCATCGCCCCTCCTGGCGATCCTCCACGAGCCCCGCCTGGCGGAGGATCGAGAGGTGCTTGGACACCGTGGAGGGCGCGAGACCGACCGCTGCCTGGATCTGACAGACGCACAGCTCGCCCGATTCAAGGAGCTTCACGATGCGAGCCCGTGTCGGGTCACCGACCGCGCGGAACACGGCCGTCACATCGCGCATGGCACGCTTCGATATTTCGTCATATGGCGAATTATAGAATCAATCAAAGGGGACGTCAAGAGTCCGTGGGCGCGATACGACCGCACGTCCCTGGGATCTTACGTCGACTGCGGGCGGATGCCGCGAATGCGGTGGTGCGGCTTGGTCTCGGTAGGCATGTCATCCGTGCGGAGAACGCTGATCGATCCATCGACCTCGAGAATCGCCGAGCGAACCGTCGAAGGATCCTCCACACCGTGCTCCCGAAGCGCGCGAAGAATATCGGAGCGTGAAATGCCCTCGTGCGTGAGGTTCGCTTCCAAGAAATCGCCGTCCCGGATGAGGAGGGTGGGCGATCCCTCAAGAATGCGCGACGCGCGTCCGCTGCTCTTCGAGAGTCGCGCCACGGCGTAATTCAAGCCGATGAGCGTAGCCGCCGCGACCAACCCCCCGATGAGCGACGTGTCCGGGCCGATCATCGCGTTCTGGACGGCGTTCGAGAGGAGAAGGAGGAGAAGGAGGTCGAACGGAGTGAGCTGCCCTACCTGACGCTTCCCCGTGAGGCGGAGCCCCACGAGGAGCATCAGGTAGATAACGACGCAGCGTACGACGATGTCGAGAAGCGGGTGACCGAGCGTCAAGGGCATCCCGCTCCCCGCGCGCTACTTGGAAACGACCGTGATCGGCGAATCGACGCGGAGGCTGACCGTGCTCCCCGCCGGGACCTCAAGCTCGTAACCCTTCGCCGCGAGAACCGCGCCGGTGCCGAGCACCGCGCCGCCCACGGCACCCAGAATCGTGCTCTTCGTGCTCTTGCCCGCGATTTTCCCGACGATGGCGCCCGCCACGGCCCCGCCGCCGATGAGAAGCTTGTCGCGCGTGCTGGTGCTCTTCGCGACCATTTTGCCTTCGGCGTTCGTCACCGTGGCACTGATGGTCTTTTCGCCATCCACCGTCTGAAGCGACGTGAACTGGAACTTGGCCGACGCGCGGTCTTCCGCTGACTTGGCGCGGCTAGCGCGCGTGAGCTCCACGATTTCACCGCGGAGGACGGCGCCCGTTTCGGCGATCGTGTGACCGTCGTACGTAAGCGGCGCGAGTAGCGTCCCTTCGATCCTGTCGCCGATGTTCGACGTGCGCGTGTCGACCGGCGTCGTGAGCGAGACATCGAACTGCGTTCCCGAAGGAAGCGAAATGGTGTTCGACTTGGCGGCCGCGTTCGTCGCCGGAATCGACCTGGTCGTGCTCGGCTTGGTGGACGTCTTCGTGGACGTCTTCGTTGTTGTCGTCGTGGCGGCAGGCGTCTCGGTGACGGCCGGAGCCATGTCCACCGGGGTGGTCATGGTCGATTCGGCCGTCGTGGCAGGGTTCTCGTTCGTGGCCGAGACCTCGGTCTCCGAGTTCTTATTGCACGCGGAAACGCCGAGCGCGAGAACCAATCCGAGCGAGCCGAGCAGCAAATGGCGGTGGCGAATCATGTTCCTCCTCCTCCGAGCCTTCGGCCCGGAATCATGGTCAAGACCGGACCCCCGGTCAGTAGACGAAGTGGTAGGTCAGTCCGCCGAGGAGGCGGAGCTGATTCGCGTCCGAGACGAACGAGTAGCCGAGTTCGCCGAAGAGCGACAGGTTCGGCGTGAACTGATTCCGCGCACCGCCCTGGATGTCGAAACCGAACTTGGTGTCGCTGCTGCTCCCGACGCCGGGTACGTTCGTGTCGAAGCTGAAATGATGAAAACCGAGGCCGCCGCCCAGGTACGGGACCATGCGCTGGTCTTGGAGCGGGAAATCGAAATTCACGCCGAGGCGAAACGCCAAGTCGCTGAAGTCCGAGTTGTACTGTCCGACGTCGTTCCCCACGTTCCAATACTCGACGGAGGGGGTCAGGTGGACGTTGTTGACGAATTCGCCGGCGTCCAGATGGAGGCCGTACATGAGCGCGCTGCTCGCGTCCGACGGATCGGCGAGCCCGAGTCGAACGCCGATACCCTTGATTCCGAGACCGCTCTTCTGATCCACCTGCTGCGCTCCCGCGGGAGAGGCGGCGATCGCGACGATCAGCGCCAGGGTTGAAACGAAGGCGGTCCGCCGCAGCGTCGAAAGATTCATCGGTGCATTCCTCCTTGAATTAGTCGTCCCGTACGCCGGATAGGCTCCGAGTCCAATGACCGGGAGCCTACCCAAGGGCGTGACGTGCGGCAACTAGAACCGGAAGCGAAGTCCGCCGTGCGCCGCGGCGCCGTTCATGTCGATCTCGTCGCGGACCGTCGCGTTGAAGGCCGGATCGTAGAAGTCGGCCGAGACCGTGCTGACATTGTAGAGCAGTTCGCCGTAGAGCGCGGTGTTGGGCGACATCGTGAAGTTGACGCCGCCGAAGAGCTGCGCTCCGAAGCCGTCGTAGTTGTCGCTGAAGGCGAAGCCATCCTGGTCGGTCCCCTCGACGAGGAGCCATTCCCAGCCGACGCCGCCGCCGACGTACGGCTCGATCGCGGGGCCGCTCGGGAACTTCACTCGGATGAATGCCATGAGCGGCACGAGATCCGTGGAGATGTTGGCCGTGTCAACGACGCGCTGCCCGGTGTTGCCGGCCGGATCCGTAAACGTCGTGACGAACTGGCTCCCGCCGGTGGAGCGATGGTAGAGCGCCGCGGAGAGTCCGATGTCGATCGGCGCCTGCAATTCGGTGCCGACCGAGCCGATCACGAAGAGGCCGTTTCCCGGCTGGTCCGACGGATCGTAGCCGCCGAGTCCCAATGTCGCGAACGTCCGCGGGCGTGGGCCATACCCTTCATATCCATATCGCGGCGAACGACGGCGCAGCGGTCCGTTGTGACTCCGCAGCTGCGCATCCGACGCGAGGAATGTCACAGGAGCGGCACCCGTGCCGCTCGTGAAGGAGGCCCCCTGGTAATCGAGAACCGAGGCCTTCGCCGGCGGCCCGGCGAGAAGTAGCGTGAACAGGGCCGCCACGCCCGCGAGGGCGAAGGGCGACCGGAACGACGTGAAAGCAATCGGGCGAAGCGACATGGCGATTCCTCCGTTGGCTGAGGTCTAGGGTCGTGTCATCACGTCCCGGCCTAATGCAGCCTGC
>JANMQV010000021.1:0-24567 GCA_031370645.1 Candidatus Eiseniibacteriota bacterium
GCGCGAGCGGCTGAAAGGCATCGTCGAGCGCCTGCGAGACCATCGGGGCGGAGAACGTGCCGGTGCGACCGAGCGCGTCGATCGCCTCCCGCCGCTGCTTGGAGCGCGGATCGAGATAACGCTCCACCACGCGATCGAGCGACTGAAGCGTCGCGGCGATGGGGCGCGTGGCAAGGTGCTTGGCTCGCGCCGCGCGAAGGTGGTCGATCCAATGCGCGAGCGACTCCGGGGTCAGGAGCGGGAGTCGAATCTCGAGCGGCTCGGGCGGCGGCCCGAAGCGCTGAAGGGTCGTCTCCACGGAACTCGCGAGCGCCCGCGGAAGGTAGAAGGCGTCGAGCGGCAGTTTCACGCGCCCCCCTCGGCGAGGAACTTCTCGAACGGGAGCGAGCAGCCGCGCGCCTCGGCGCCAAGGAGGCGGCCTTCAAGATGGAGGCGGTTGCCAATGCGGAATCCGATATCTTCGGTTTGAATGGCCAGCGGGATGTCGACGTTCGCGAGGTCGTAGTGCACGAGGATGCCGCGCTCTCCATCGGGTTGCTCTTCGAGCGTCTCGGGATGAAGCACGCGCGTGCGAACCCAAGGAGGAATTTGCTTCCCCGCGAGGCGTGCGCGGCCTTCATGGCGCGCGAGCAAGTTGTCGTCGTAGAACTGGCTCCCCAGTTCCGCCATGCCGTACTCGTTCACGAGGTGCGATGGCGGAATGCCGAGACGGTTTGCGAACGCCGCCTCGACTTCCTCGCGCTCGTATTCGGTGCGTAGGCCCTTGGCACCGCCGGTGTCCATGGCGCGCGAGCCGGAAGGAAGCGAAAACGTGCGGCCCTCACGCTCCAGGTACTCGAAGTAGGCCATGAAGAAAAGTGACGTGCCGAGGAGGAGCGTCGGCGCGCCTTGAGACTCCGCGCGCTTGAGCACGGAATCCGCCTCGCTCCACCGCGGCTCCCCGCCGCGGACGAGGTAGACGGCTGCCGGGGCTAGCGTCGATACCACTTTGTCGATCATAAACCAGAGCGAGGAACGCGGGGCCTCCACGTATCGCGGCCCGAAGACGATTGCAGGAAGGCGCGCCCCGTCGGGGAGAAGATGTCGCTGGAAGCTTTGAAGCAGCGACGTCTTATAAGCCTTTGTGGAACCAAGCCGAACGAGGCCGGTTCTCGAAACCGAGGTTCCACTCGTCTCGAAAATCGCGACCTCGTCTCCGTGTGGTGCGGCGCTCATGTCGTGAGTCTTGAACGCGGACGCGGGCACCGGCGGAATGTCGCGCCAGTCCGTGACGTTGTCGGGCGTTCGGCCGAGGTAGGCGCAATATGACGCGTAAGCCTTGATACCTTTGTAGTTCTGCGCGAAGCGGAGAAGCAGATCCTCGGAGTCATGTGCCAACGCGACTACCCCCCGCACGCCAACCGCGCGGCGTCGTCGGGATCGCGCGCGATCGTGATCAAACTGAGCACGGCGTCGTTCACCTCGAACCGCTGCTTCAGGAAATCCATCAGTTCCTTCCACTGATCGCCGAGCAGCACGAGTCCCTGCGGCCCGTCGTCGCGGTCGAACATCAGCAGCGTCCAGACCCAGAACAATTCATTCAAGGTCCCGACGCCACCCGGCAAAATGATCGCCGCACGGGTTCCGCCCAGGAGGCATCGAATCCTCGCATGCAGGTCGGGCGACTCGTGCACCTCATCCAAGAAGGTGTTCGGCTTCCGCGCCTCGGAGAACCACCGAAGCGTGCACCCCACGACGCGTCCGCCTTCCGACTTCGCCCCGCTCGCCACGCCCTCCATGATCCCGCCGTACCCGCCGCAGCGAATAATCGCGCCGCGCTTCGCCAGCGCCTTTCCGAGCGACTCTGCCAGGCGGTAATGAGGCGCGGCGTTCGTGGCCCGGCTGCTGCCGAAGACGGCGACCGACACGGCGGACATGATGGCCTCCCCTTATGCTAGGATCGTTGCGATGAATCCCACCCCGGCGGCGCACGATCGCGCCCGAGCCCCCCGCGTGGTCCGCATCGCCCTCGCGCAGGTGAATCCTGTCGTCGGCGACCTTCCCGGAAACACCAAGAAGGTCATCGAGTTCATCGAGCGTGCCCGGTCCCAGGGTGCCGAATTGGTGGCGTTTCCGGAACTGGTCCTCACGGGGTATCCGCCCGAGGACCTCCTCCTCCGACCGGAGTTCATCGAGCAAAACCAGGCAGCCCTGGACGAGGTGGTGCGCGCCACGCGCGGGATCACCGCCATCGTCGGCTTCGCGCAGCGCGCGGGCGACGTCTACAACGCGGCGGCCATCGCGCATGACGGTCAGATCGCTGCAGTTTATCAGAAGAGTCACCTGCCGAATTACGGCGTCTTCGACGAAGTCCGCTACTTCCGCCCGGGTCGCGACCCCTTCCTCTGTGTTCGCGGGCCGCTCCGCTTCGCCGTGAACATCTGCGAGGACATCTGGACGCCGTCCGGACCGATGGCGCTGGCGCTTTACGGCGAGGCGGAACTGGTGATCAATCTCTCGGCATCGCCGTTCCACGCCGGGAAATCGATCTCTCGCGACCGCATGCTCGCGACGCGCGCGGCAGACGGCGTGGCGTTCGTGGCGTTCGTGAATAACGTTGGCGGGCAGGACGAACTCGTCTTCGACGGAAATAGCCGGCTTTTTGGACCGCGCGGCGAGGATCTCGCGCGCGCCGCGGCATTTGAGGAAGATCTCGTGCTCTTCGATCTCGATCTCGACGCCGTGTTCCGCGCGCGGCTCAAGGACCCGAGAAGCCGCGAAGCCGCGCAGACCGACAACGGCGATTCGGCCCTTCGGTCGGTGACGCTCTCGGACATCGCGCTCTCGCCAAAGCCGGCGCTCCCGGCGCGGAAGACGCGCACGCCCGAAGGCACCGAGGAGATCTACCAGGCGCTCGTCCTCGGAACGCACGACTACATCGTGAAGAACGGCTTCAAGCGCGTGGTGCTCGGTCTGTCGGGAGGCGTCGACTCCGCCCTTACCGCCGCCATCGCTGCCGACGCACTGGGCGCCGAGAACGTAACGGGCACCTTCCTGCCGTCGCCCTACACCTCCAAAGAAAGCGCCGAGGACGCGGAGGCGTTGGCGCGAAACCTCGGCCTCGACTACCGATCGCTTCCGATCGGCGATGAGATGGCGTCCTACAAGAAGACGCTCGCCACCATCTTCGCGGGCCGCCCGGAAGACACGACGGAGGAGAATCTCCAGTCGCGCATTCGCGGCAATCTCTTGATGGCGCTCTCGAACAAGTTCGGCTGGATGGTTCTCACCACCGGCAACAAGAGCGAGTACTCCTGCGGCTACGCGACGCTCTACGGCGACATGGCGGGAGGATTCGCGGTGCTGAAGGATGTCTTCAAGACGCTGGTGTACGACCTTTCGAATTATCGGAACACGCTCGCCGGAAAACCGTGGATCCCCGAGCGCACCATCAAACGCCCGCCGACCGCGGAGTTGAAGCCGGGCCAGTTAGACACCGACTCGCTCCCCCCCTACGACGTGCTCGATCCGATTCTTCGCGCTTACGTCGAGGAGGATTGGGAGGTGGAGCGGATCATGGCGCTCGGGCACGATCGCGCGCTCGTTCGGCGTGTGATTCGGATGGTGGACAAGGCGGAGTACAAGCGGCGCCAGGCGCCGCCCGGAATTCGCATCACGCCGAGAGCGCTCGGCAAGGATCGGCGCCTGCCGATCACGAATCGCCACCAACCCTGGCGCGACTAACGCCGGCTAAGACTTTCCCGAGGAAAACTCCCGCTCCAGAAACGCACGCGCCGCATCGACGTCGCCGCGCGTGAGGTGATGTCCCGACGGCTCGCGATGAACCGTGACGCGCGCTCCCCCGCTCTCCAGGACAGACTTGAGGTGTTGGGTCTGTTGGGGGGTTCCAAAGGGATCGGTGTCCCCCGCTGCGATCAGGACCGGAACGCCGGCCAGGCGCGGAGGCGATTTCATCTCGTAAGGCACCATCGGACGGAGAAGCACCGCGCCCTGCAGGGCGTTGCCGTGTCCGAAAAGAAGCCCTCCCGCGATGTTCGCGCCGTTCGAAAATCCGACGGCCACGATCGGCCGATCACCGAGTTCGTAGGCGCCGCGGGCCGCCACGATGAACTCGGCCAGTTCCTTGGCGCGCGCCTTGAGATCCGGAACATCGAAGACACCCTCGCTCAGCCGCCGAAAGAATCGCGGCGCGGAGCCCTCGTTGACACGACCGCGCGGACTCAGGATCGCCGCGCCATGGGAGATCATCTCACCGAGCTGCAAGAGATCGTTCTCGTCTCCGCCGGTTCCATGAAGGAGTAAGAGCACGATGCCGGAGCCTTCGACGCCATCACGCGCGGGGACGAATCGGTGAACGAATCGGGTGAGTGCTTCGGGTGCCGGAGATTCGGAGAGGGTCATTTGAGTACCAGGAATGGGGTCGTGCCGCCGACGGTATCGCCGTCGGAGCGAAGGCGGGCCCAGTATCGGCCCGAAGGAACGCGGCGGCCGGCGCGATCGCGGCCGTCCCAATTGAGACGTAGCTCCGCGACGCCGGATTCAGGGGCGCCCCCAGCTGCCGCGGCGGCGGGTGTCCGCAAGGTCCGAACGACTCGTCCCTGCACGTCGAGAATATCGATCTGAGCGCTCACGCGAAGGAGTTTCACCGCACCGTAGCTCCCGGCGCCATGCGCCGTTGCCCGCGCGCGCAGAACTGCCTCCCCGCTCACGGGATTCGGGCAGACGTCGAGCCGCACACGTCCGAACGCCGGCGGCGCCTGATGCGGCTCCCGTTCCACGCCCGTCACCGTCATCGCCCCCGGGCGAAGCACCAGAATCCTCGAACTGTCGGAGACGAAAAGATCCGGGAGCGGGCCGGCCGTCGGTTCAAACGCGAGGGCCGTCGGTCCGCCTGCGGGATTTTGGAAGTGCGCGCGCTCGAGCGGCAGGCCGCTGGGCCAATTGGAGCCACGGGCGAGCGTCACGGGGGCGGTGTAAGGCGCGGCCGCCGCCGGCGTCACGAGATCGAGCGCGGCGCGGCCCGGCGCCTGAAATAGCGCGACACCGCCGCTCGACTGCGCCGCGGCGATCACGCCAGTCCAGGCCGTCGCCACACCGCACGGGGAACCTGACGTCTGCTGCGCCAGGATGAGTCCCGACGTCCCCACCAGCGGAACGCGCGCGATCTGAAGGCCCCCACCTGCCGCGGCGATGGCCACGTACGTGCTCTCACGCGAATGGGCGATCCAAGCGACATCGCGTGCATAGGGCGATCCCCACGCGGTCGAGAGAGGCACGCCCGCTCGAGGGGTGAACGCCGCTGTCGTCGGTACGCCGCCACCTAGAACCACATCCGCGACGGCGAGTCCCGCCGCACCATCCGCCACCGCGAGCGTCACCGAAGCGCCGCCTCCGCGCACTTCCACGTCGAGAGCGTTCCCTGGCGTGCTCCAGGTACCCGCCACGACCGGAAGGCCCGAGAGCGAATCGATCGCGGCGGAAATGTCGATCGCCACGATCCCTGCTCCGGTTCCGACGACCGTCGAAAACGGATCGAACGTACCGCCCACCGGAACCGAGCCGGTATCGGCATCGGCCACGAACGCCACGACGCGTCCCGATGGCGCAACGGTCCATGCCACGTCGGTGGCGAAGCCCGGCAGCGGGATCGTCCGGAGAATGCGATCGTCCACGCCATTCTGATCGGAGTCGAAGAAATCCTCCCACGATCCGAAGATCGGATCCTCGATCACGCGAAGATCGAGCAGCATGAGACCGGCGCGCCCCGCGGCGAGAAGCCCGACGTCCAGTGTCTCGCCTCCCGCCGCGACGAACCCGGGTACGACCGAAAGCGCGGCGGCGAAGGAAGGAATCCGGAATGTTCCAACCAATCGATCGTCACCGCCGTCGCCGTCGGCATCGGTGAGACCGATCGAATCGGTCGAGGTCACACGGAAGACTTCGATGCCACCCAATCCCTCCGGCGCCAGCCAGGCGCCGCGGTTCGAAAGAAGCGCGGGGCCGTCGCGTCCCGTCGCGCCTTGGTCGAGCGGCGTGACGCCGATCGGCCGAAGCGCCATGGGAAGCGAATCGGGATTTGCGCTCTCTACGATCGCGAGCGCCGTCGCAGTCGAAATCCCGCCCGAGCTCGTGAGGCTGACCTGGTAGGCGTTGGAGTTCCCCGCCCAAGCATTTCCCGCAAGCGTTCCGGCAACGTTGAGCGGAACGGTGCCGCCACCCGGAACGAATAGAGTCGAGGGGACCGAACCACCCGGCGGGAAGAGGACGCCGATATTGTTCGGATCGGGATTCGACTTCCCCGCGGTGACGACGACGGTTTCGGACCCGCCGGTTCTGCTTCGAACCGAGAACGCTGCCACTCCCGATGTGCCTCCCGCGCCCGACCAGGTCGGAGTGAGGGGCCAGATTTCGGGGCGGCCGTCGGTGGCGGCAATGATCGAAGACGTTACCTTCGCCCCGAGGGTTCCACCGTTCGCATAGACGACCGATATCGAAACGCTGCCGAGGCCGAGCGAAGCGGGGGGGACGGCGACCAAGAGCGGGATGCGAGCGATCGTTCCCGCCTGGAGAACGAGCGCCCCAGACGAAGGCGTCACGGTGGAGAGAAATCCGCCGGAACTCGCGGCGGTCCACTGGACGGATGCGGACGCGCCCTCGGCGCGCAGCACTAGTTCCAGCGTCGCCGAGCTGCCGGGGGCGATGGTCGCGCCGGGGAACCAAGCGGTGATCGGGCGCGGCGGGATCCACTCGCTGGCGTGGGCGCGAAGTGGCAACATCGACGCGGGCAACGCCGCCAGCATTGCCGCGACGACGATCCACCGGCGCAAGAAGACCCCCGAAAAGAAGCGGGGGCCGGCGGTACGCGCCGGCCCCCCGAGTAACTGGAAGATCACGAGATCATTTCAGAATCGTCACGTTCGCCGTGGACATCCACGACCCCGCGTTGATCCGAGCGAAGTAACGGCCCGAGGAAACCCCGACGCCGCGATCGCTCTTGCCGTCCCAGATCGCCGTGTGCGGTCCGACGGCCTGGAAACCGTTCACAAGCGTGCGAATCATGCGTCCGCTCACGTCATAGATACGCATCGTGACGTGCGCGCCGGCGCCCGCGCCCCGCGGAATGGCGTAGAGGAACTTCGCGGTCGGATTCGCCGGGTTCGGCCCCGAATTGGCGAAGAAGAACTCGTTCGGATCGATCTCCCGTCCGGAGCGGCCGGCCAAAGCGATCGGCGCGGTCACGGCCGCGGAGAAGACGTACCCCTGCCCCGTGCGAACCTGCGGCGGAGCGGTCGGCGCGAACGCCGATGAGGTGATGTCCGAGACGAGAATCTTAAACGTGCGAGCCGCCTTGCTGTTCGAGTTCCCCGACGATGGCGGCACGACGAACGTGACCCGCGGATTCAACCCCGAGAAGTCGTCGTTCGCGGCAACCAGGTCGCCGTTGTTGTCGAGCAAGAACATGACGAGATCCATGTTGTTGTTGCCGTCCTGCCCGACCGCCGCCGCGCTGGCGTCGATCATGTCGCCCGGTTTGGCCTGGACCGAGAAGAAGTCCTGGTCGCCGGCCGGCGAGTAGGTCTCCACACGGGACGCAACCGGCGTGGTCAGAGGCTTCGCCTCGTTGACGCGGCCGTTCGGCTCGTCGGCGTCTTCATTGAAGCCGACGATCGTCACGTTGGAAGTGAGGCTCCGGTTTCCGTTCTTGTCGATCGCCTGCACCGCCCAGATCGTCGGAATGGTGCTCGACGGCTGCGGGCTGTAGTGGAACGTGTTCGTTCCGGCTCCCGCCGTGTCCTTCACCGCGTACGAGAAGTCGCTCACGACGCCGCGCGAGACGAGTTCGGTGCGGTCGAGCGAATTCGACGGCATGGAGAATCCGTCGGCGCGTGTGTTCGTCGGCGCGACGCGGTAGGAAAACTCCATCTGCGTGACGCGCCGATTCCCGCCGAACGAAGCGGGGTTCACGATCGGAACGCCGCTCTCCGGAAGCTGGCACGTCATTTCGACCGCGTAATTGCGATCAATGGCGAGCGTCGTGGCGCCGGCGAGGCTGATGCTGTAGCTATTCGCGAAGAGCCCCTTATCCAGCTGGGTGAAGTCCATCCGGATGAAGGGGTAGTTGTTCGGGAAGCCCGGGGTTGTCTGTGTCGGGAATTGCAGTACCCAGAAAAAGGTCTTCCCCGCGTCGTTCACGGCCAAGTTGATCGGGACGATGTTATTCCCGTTCGGGTTGCCGTTGAACGGCGTCTGGCTGAAAAGTGGGTTCGCGATGTCGGGACTGCCCGTCGCCGGGTTCATCGGGCAGAGCTTGGCGCTCAGAAAAGGCGCCGGGATCCCGTTGAACGTGAAGGACGGGAATTGGATGTTCGAGATCGTGTAGGGCGGCGCGAACGGCGGATCGAAGCGAACCGCCAGATAGCCCGTGTTCCGGAAGGTTACGAAGTTCTCGAACGATCCGTGCTGCGCGATGAGAACGCGGCCCGGATAGGTGTTCGTCTGGAAAGCGATGCCTCCGCTCGTCGCGCCAGCCGTCACGGAGACCGGCGAGAAGCTGTTCGGCGGATCGGTGAAGCCGTTCGCGCTTTCCGACGCGCCGTTCCAGAATTCCGGTTCGTAGCCGATATCGAGACCGTTGTAGACGCCGCCGATGTTGGCATCGGCCGCCGTCGTGTTGATTCCGTCGAGCGGAACGATGCGGATCGCATAGGTGCCCGGCGGAAGACCGCGGATCGAGAAGTCGCCCTGCCCGTTCCGAAGCGTGTACTCGCCCGAGATATTGCTGATGGAGTGGGCGGCGTCCGGAATGGCGAGGTTGTACGCTTCGACGTGCGCGCCGAAGATGGCCGAGCCGTTGAAGCCGTTCAGCACGGTGCCGCTGATGACGCCTGTCGTGGCGCGGAAATCAGTAGCTCCGACCGAAAGACCGCGAGCGAAGGACTCGGGGTAGACGTCCGAGAGTCCGGCCTGATCGTCGAGTTCCAGCGTGCGCTGCGAGATGTTGCTCGAAATGAACGGAATCATCGTCGCGCCAGTGACCGACGTGTGATCGAGTCCGAAATAGTGGCCGTATTCATGCGTGCAGACGGACTGGAGATCGACGCTCGTCTGACCCGCCGGCGCCGGCGTGAGGCCCGGAGACGACACGGAGGAGTAGAAGTCGCGATCGTTGAATACCATGTCGGCGTCCAGCGTCTGCCCGTCGACCAAGTTCACGATGGAACGAACGAAGGCAATGACCCCGCTGCCAGGAGCGAAATTCACGCCCGGGCCGTCGAAGAACATGCTGTTCTGTCCGTCGAATGCGAGAGCCGGAGCAATCTCGGCCCCTCCCCACTGATGGACGTCCGCGGTGAAGTAGCACGTATTGATGTCCACCCACGACTGCGCGGAGGCCTGAACCGTGGCCAATGCCGTCGCGGGGGCAATGTCGTTATTGGTCGGATTGACGGCGCTCTTCAGAGGAAGATCGCTATCGAGCCAATGCGCCTGCGTGACCGGACTCGCCGCGTCAACCTGGCGTCCGAGTCGGATGTAGGCCGCGGCCGGGTCGGCGTTCGCGACAACGAACGCGCCGACGAGGAGCGCGGTGACGATGAAGCGGAAATGATTCGTCTTCATGGTGCTCGCCCTCCTTTACTTGTCGGTCGGTTCGATCTGCACCTTGCCGGCTTCATTGAGCTCGGTGCGCAGACCATCGAGGAACGACTGGAGCGGCTGCGCCTTACCGGCGTCCGCCTCCGTCGCCTTGCCACCCGGCGTCACGAACGTGAGTCCGCCGCCGATTTCGTTTCGGACGCTCTTCTGCCCCTGATCGTCCGACGTCACGGAGTACTTGCCCTGCTGGAGCCCCATGACCCACGGATAGCCGGCGACGTCCTTCTGCGTCAGGAAGAGCACGACTTCCTCATTCTTCCGGAAGGTCGGGGTGCCGGGGACGATCGAAGCGATCCTGTCCACGGTGCCGCCAAGTTGCCGGATGGTGATGATTTCGTCCTTCTTCGGACCCTTCACGGGCTCGAGGACGCGAAGCGTGATGTAGGTGAAGATTTCCTTGTTGGCTTCGTAGCGGGCGGATGCGTCTTCAACGCGGGCGAGTACGATGGATTCGGACTTCTTGGCGAGATCCTTGAGGGACATCTTTTCGACCGTGGTGGCGGCAGCGTAGCTCGCGGTGATCATTGCGAGCGCGGCAATTGCCAGCACGACCGTTCGACGGACGCGATTCATCGCCAGTTCTCCTGAGGTGCGTCGTCAGTTCGGCGGACCGGGATCCGTTGGCCCGCCCGATGGCTTGCGTGGCGTGAACGGCAAGCAGAGGTCGTCGTGGGCTCGGTTTTCACCCCCCTTGGTGGCCGATTGGCCGAGACTTGAGATGAACCTTCTCGGAGCAGGTCGCGTGTGAGGAACTGCGTGATCCGACCCAGGATCAACGCTAGACCTGAACAAGAGCGGAAGTATATCAAATTGTGGGAGTTAAGTCAAGCGGCTTGATGCTTCATTTGCGGCTCCGAACACGGGCCGTCCCCGCCGGTGGATAAACTTTTCCGCCTCAGTCGGTCGACGCGAGTCGTTCCCGGTGGCGCTCCCGGATCGAATGCGGGGGCGATCGGAGATCCCACACCAGGCCGACCCACGAAAGTCCGACGAGCCCGTAGTACGTGAGATCGATCTCCCACCAATAGAAGCCCTGTCGCGTGGAGCCGGGATAGTAGTGATGGTTGTTGTGCCATCCCTCGCCCAGCGTGAGGAGCGCGAGCAGCCAATTGTTCCGGCTGTCGTCGGCCGTCTCGTAACGACGTCCCCCCACGACATGCGCCACCGAGTTGATCGTATAGACCGCGTGATAGAGCACCACGGTCGAGATCAGAAATCCCCAGACGAACATCTGCCATCCGCTCGTCCCGAGCCCCGGCGCCACCGCCTGCAAGAACGCTCCGAGCCCGTACGTGAAGAAGGCGAGCAGAAGCGGCACGATGTAGTGGTGGCGGTCGAGGAAGACGAGTTCCGGAAAGCGCGTCAGGTCGCGCACGGAGCGGAAGTTCGTGACGGCGTTCTCACGCGTCATGAACCACCCCATGTGGCTCCAGAAGAATCCGATCTGGCGCGGCGAGTGAATGTCCTCCGCCTCGTCCGAATGGCGGTGATGATGGCGGTGGTGCGCGGCCCACCAGAGCGGACCCCGCTGAATGCACGAATTCCCCATGACGGCGGCCACGAATTGAAACCAACGCGACGTGCGGAACGTGCGGTGCGAGAAATAGCGGTGATAGAACGCGGTGACGGCGAACATGCGGAAAAAGTAGAGCGCGGCCGCGACGGCGACCGCCACAGGACTCCAGCCGACCCAGATGACGGCGAAGCAGCCGAGGTGGAGTGCCGCGTAGGGGATGAGTCCGACCCAGTCGATGGTGCGGGGCGCGGCTAGAGTGGCCATGGTGCGACCTCGAGGTGCGTCGTCGTGGTGTCTTGAATCGCGAGAACCTCCACGGGATTTTGTAAGGCTTCCGTCGTCAGGTAGCCCATGCCCAAGCCGCGTCCCGTTCCCGGCTCGAGCGCCGTGCTGGTGATGAATCCGGAGGGCGCGCCTCCCGCCCTGAGTTCGGTGCCCCGCGGCAGAATGCCTGCCTGCGCGGAGTAAAGAAAGCCGATTCGTCGGCGCCGGACCGCTCCGCGATGTGTCGTGCGCGCCACGACCTCCTGGCCCACGTAACATCCCTTGTCGAGTGAGATCGCTTCGGGGAGAGAAAGCTCGGTCGCGATGCGATCGGAATCGAAGTCGACCCCGGCCCGTGGAATTCCCGCGGAGATTCTCCACGCTTCGAGCCATTCGGGCGATGCCGCTGAGGCGAGTAGGCTCATCACTCCACCTGGCTTCTCCGCTCCCGGCGGAAGAAGCAGGAACGTGACTTGGGCGGCATGGATCGCTTCCGCGCCGGGGAGTGCCGTCGCCCAGTTGCGCGCGACGGCACTTCGATCGCGTCCGGCGACTCCGTAGAGACGGGGCATCCCGTTTGGCCCTGTAATGGTGACGTCCTCCATGACCCTCAGGCGCTCTAGATGAGGGAGAAGCGCTTCCCGGCCACCCGGCTCCACGAAGAGCGTCACGCCCTCCCCTTCCCGATCCAGAACCACCCAGGCCAACGCCACCGGCCGGCCCTTCTCCGACAGGAAGAGGGTCGGTGATGCGACATCGGGGCGAAAGGTCGTTATGTCTTGTGTTCCAACGCCTTGCAGGAACTCACGGGCGTCCGGCCCGGTGAGCCGAACGAGGGCCCAGTCGTAGAAATCGAGGAGGAATGCGGGTCGATCCATGAGCCAGGACCATACCATTCGCGGATACCCCTTGACGCAGAGAGACTTAAATCGTATATTTACGATTAACGATGAAAGGAGGCGCGATGGGTACCCAGAAGTCGATTTCAATCCCGCTCGGCCCGCTCGAGCGAGAACCGGACGGGAACGACGATGAGCTCGCACGGATGGCGAAAGCGCTCGGGCATCCCGCGCGTGTCGCGATCGTGAGGCTTCTTCTCGAAGGCGGTGAGTGCGTCTGCGGCGGCATCGTCGATCGATTGCCGCTCGCGCAGGCGACCGTGTCGCAGCATTTGAAGGTGCTGAAGGAAGCAGGCTGGATCAGCGGTGAAGTGGACGGTCCGCGCGTTTGCTACTGCGCCCGTCCCGAAGCACTACGGCGGTTCATTGAATTGGCTCGAGGGTTGGAGCCGGCTACGGAAAGGAGCAAGTCATGAGCACGATCGACATTCGGGAAACGGTGCGCGAGCGGTACGGCAAGGTGGCGGAGACGACGGGCGGCGAGCCGCAGGGTTGTTGCGGGAGCGACTGCGGATGCGGCTCGACCGTGTCGCTCGAGGAACTCGGGTACAGCGCGGAACAGCGCGCCGGTGTCCCCGAGGGGGCGGACTTGGGGCTTGGCTGCGGCAATCCGCTCGGACACGCCGCGGTGAGGCCGGGGGAGACAGTGCTCGATCTCGGTTCGGGCGCCGGAATCGACGCCTTTATCGCGTCGCGCGAGGTCGGGCCGACCGGCCGCGTCCTTGGCGTCGACATGACCGCCTCGATGATCTCCCGCGCGCGTAGTAACGCCGTCAAGGGGGGCTTCACCAACGTGGAATTCCGCCTCGGCGAGATCGAGAACCTTCCGGTCGCCGACGGCACCGTGGACGTCGTGATCTCCAACTGCGTCGTGAATCTCTCGCCCGACAAGCCGCGCGTTTTTCGCGAAACGCTTCGCGCGCTCCGGCCCGGTGGCCGGGCGGTGCTGAGCGATCTCGTGTTGGTCGCTCCCCTTCCCGAGGCGGTGCGCACGTCGGTTGAAGCCTACGTCGGCTGCGTGGCGGGCGCGTCGATGAAGGACGAGTACGTTTCGCTCATGCGGGAGGCCGGATTCGAGAAGGTCGAGGTGTTGGAGGAGAAGAAGTACGGCCCCTCGGCGTTCGGCCCCGATGAGAAGGCGGCGTCTCAGACACTCGAGGCCGTTCGTTCGGTGAAGGTCCGGGCGTACAAGCCCGCGGCGTAGGCGCCCGCCGCGAAAGAGTCACAGTCACAGCGCGGCGGCTGCGGCACTACTCGGCGACGCGGGCGCGGCCGTCGCCGTCGAAGACGATGACCGAATGAACCGGAGCGAGCGCGTTGAGTTTGGCGCGTCCACCTAGGTAGTCGAGTTCCACGATAAACGCGAAGGCGATCGGCGTGCAGCCGGTCGCCTTCGTCAATTGATACGCTGCCTCCGCGGTGCCGCCGGTCGCGATGACGTCGTCCGCGATGAGGACCCGCGTCCCTGGCCGGAGGAGATCGGCGAGAGTTTCGAGCGCCGCGCGTCCGTACTCGAGATCGTATTCCTCCTTGAAGGTCTTCCCCGGTAATTTCCCCGATTTCCGCGCGAGAAGAATTCCACGGTTCCAATGCGCGCCCAGTGCCGCCGCGACCAGAAATCCGCGCGCCTCGATGCCGAGGATGAGATCGGGGGGTGCGGCGTCGAACGGCTTCGCGAGCGCGCGCACGGTCCGAGCCCACGCGCCCGCATCCGCCCAGAGCGGCGTGAGGTCGCGAAAGAGAACGCCCTTCTTCGGCCAATCGTGAACGGGGCGCACCCAGTCGGAGAGCGGCGCGTCGGAGCGAGCGGGCGGGGTCCACATCATGGCCGCGAGGCTACCTGCCGGAGCGCCGCGGGCGCAATTCCTCTCTGGGGGTAGAGGGCATCGAGTAGACTCGGAGCATGCGGATCTTGATCGGCGGCGCGAGCGGAATGATCGGCGGCGCGCTGATGCGTCGCCTCACCGAAGGCGGGCATGAAGTGGTGAGGCTCGTTCGCGACCGTGGTACTACCGGTGGTGGCGGCGACGGCGGAGCGCCACGCGCCAGCACGAACGCGGGGACCATTCCCTGGGATCCCGATCGCGGCATCCTCGAACCATCCGGACTTCGCGGCATCGACGTGGTGATGCACCTCGGCGGCGTCAGCATCGCTTCGGGCCGCTGGACCACCGAACGAAAGCAGTTGATCCTCGAGAGTCGCGTCCGCTCCACACTCCTTCTCGCGGAACGAATCGCCGCCGCCCCTGCTTCCAATCGACCACGCGCATTCGTGCTCGCCTCGGCCACCGGCTATTACGGAAACCGCGGCGACGAAGCGCTTCCTGAGACGAGCGGGCCAGGCGAAGGATTTCTAGCCGACGTCTGCCGCGCGTGGGAAGCCGCGGCCGCTCCCGCCTCGCGTGCGGGTACGCGCGTCGCCCACGCGCGGACCGGCATGGTGTTGAGCCGAGAGGGGGGCGCGCTCGACGCGATGCTCCTCCCCTTTCGGCTCGGACTCGGCGGTCCGCTCGGTAGCGGCCGGCAGTGGTGGCCGTGGATCTCGATCGACGATGCGGCCGCGGTCTTCGCGCGCCTGGCCGAAGACGATTCGCTGTCGGGGCCGGTAAACGCGGTGGCGCCCGAACCGGTCACCTGCGCCGCCTTCGCGCGAGCGCTCGGGAGGGCCCTCCATCGCCCGGCCATTCTTCCTGCTCCTGCCTTCGCGCTCCGACTCCTGCTCGGCGAGATGGCCGACGCGCTCCTCCTCGCCAGCACGAAGGTCATCCCCGAGCGGCTCACGCGCGCCGGATTCGCATTCCAGCACGCGCGACTCGACGACGCGCTCCACGCGGCGCTCTTGCGCTAGAATCGGAACATGGCCGGAAAACGATTGGTGATCCTGGGAGGCGGATTCGCCGGGCTCGACGTGGCCCGGGCGATCGGCCGTTCGCGCGTGGCGCGCGAATACTGGGACACCCTCCTCATCGACAAGGAAAACTTCTTCCAGTTCAATCCGCTCCTCCCCGCCGTGGCGGTCGGCGCGGTTGAAACGCGGCACATCGTCTATCCGCTCCGACAGATGGCGAAGCACCGCCACATCCGCTTCCACAAGAACAAGGCGATCCGCATCGACCTCTCCCGCCGCGAGGTCGTGCTCCACAACAATCTCGTGCAACCGTTCGACGTCCTCGTGGTCGCGGTCGGGAGCGTCACGAACTACTACGGTGTTCCGGGGGCCGAGGCGTACGCGCGCCCCTTCAAGACGGTGATCGACGCCATGACGCTCCGCGCCCGCGTGGTGGAACTGTTCGAGATGGCGGAGCAGGCGGAATCGGTGGCGCAGCGGAGGCGGCTCCTCTCCTTCGCCATCGTCGGCGGCGGCGTGACGGGCGTGGAAGTGGCGGCGGAGTTGATCGAGATGGCTCGCGACACCCTGCTGCCGCGCTACCCGAATCTTTCGCCGCGGGAGCTGACGATCACGATCGTCGAAGGGGGCGACCGGCTCGTGCCGAGCGCGAAGCCGGAACACTCCGAGTACGTTCACCGCTTCCTCGAGCGGCGGGGCGTTCGCATTCTCCTTGGCTCGCCGGTGAAGTGCGTGGAGCCGAAGCGGCTCTTCCTCCCCGACGGAAGTGAGGTGGATGCCTTCACGCTACTTTGGACCGCGGGGATTCGCCCTCCCGACCTCGTGCGCGATCTTCCCCTTTCGTTTCACAAGGACGGCCGCGTGCTCGTGGACGAGGAGCTTCGCGCGCGACGCGCGGACGGCACGGTGCTCGTGGACGTCTATGTTCTCGGCGACTGCGCCGCCTCCCTTCGGCCCGACGGGACCTTTCAACCGGCGCTGTCGCAAACCTCGATCGCCATGGGCGGCCACATCGGCGAGACATTGACCCGCCGCGCTCACGGAAAGCCGCCGCTTCCCTTTAGGTTCAAGGACGCGGGCTACATCATCTCGCTCGGAAAACACTCGAGCGTCGTCTCGCTCTTCGGGATCTCGTTCTCGGGCAAACTCGCGTGGCTCCTCTGGGCGGGCGCCTACCTCGTCAAGATGGTCGGCCTCCGGAAGCAGATCGAGGTCGGCATCGACCATCTGACGCATTTCTTCTTCGACCATGACATGTCGCAAATCCTGAACCGCCGCGCGGTTCTGTCGGACGAGGAACTCAATTTGTCGCTCGCCGCCGAGCCGGTTGCGCCCCCCTCCCGGGAGGCGTAGGCTGGTGGCGGGAGGAAATCCAGCACGCCGGCCGCGGAGCGGTCGGCGCCCCTACAAAGGAGGAAGCACGATGAAGCGTTTGTTCACGGTCGTACTCGCCCTGGCGTTAGTGGCGCTCTTCGCTTTCTCGGGCGCATTCGCGGCCGAAGGAAAGAAGGAAGCCAAGCCCCAGAGCTGGACCGGAGAGGTTGTCGATCTCGGCTGCTACATGGGGAAGGGCGCGAAGGGCGAAGGGCACAAGGAGTGCGGGATGAAGTGCGTCTCGAACGGCATGCCGATGGGCCTATTGGTCGGTGGGAACAGGGTGTTCGTTCTCACGATGAATCATGACAACGGCGATCCCTTCACTGCGTGCAAGGGCATGGTTGGGCAGCAGGTGAAGATCGGCGGCACGATGTCCGCCAAGGGTGGGGTGCAAGCGATCCAAGTGACGAGCGCCGAAGCGGCGGCGTCACCGGCGAAGTAGATTCGATTCGCGCGCGGGAACTCGAACGGTCCCGCGCGCGTTTTTTGGTGATGATCCGACGCTTTATCCCCCTCCTCATCGTCTCCGCGGTCATCCTGGCATTCTTTGCCGGGGCCGACGCGTTTCGTCCTCGGCTTACGCCCGTCGAGCGAGGACGCCGTGTGGCGGAAGCGAACGGCTGCTTCTCCTGCCACGGTCCGGAAGGGACGAAGGGAATTCCGAATCCCGGCCGCGCTGATCTCACGGTTCCCGCCTTCCCCGGCGCTCTGATGATGTACGCGAAGAACGCGGAGCAAGTACGCGAGTGGATCCGGGACGGCGGCACCAAGGCTCGGAAGGCGAGCAAGACGTGGCGCGAGGATCGCCAGAAGGGGACGCTCCGAATGCCCGCGTTCGGGAAGCGGCTCACGGGGCGCGAAATCGACGACCTCGTCACGTTCGTCCTCGCCGCCGCCGGCGAACCCGCCCCCGAAGATTCCCTTCCCGCCGCCGGACTCGAACGCGCTTCCACGCTCGGCTGTTTCGGATGTCACGGCATCGGCGGCCGCTTCGCGCGACCGAATCCCGGATCGTTCAAGTCGTACGTGCCGCCCTGGGACGGCCCCGATTTCGCCGAATTGGTGGCCAGCCGGGGCGAGTTCGAGGAGTGGGTGGAGGACGGCGTGAGCCGCCGGTTCGACGCGAACCCGGTCGCACGGTTCTTCCTCAAGAGAGCACCGCTCCGCATGCCCGAATACGAGAAGCACTTGGAGCCCGGAGACTTGAACGCGTTGTGGGCCTATGTGACATGGCTCCGAACGCCCATTCCGCCTACGCCGTAAGGACCAGGGATTTGCGGCCGCGGCCCGCGGTAACATCCAGGGCATGAAACGACTCCTCTTTCTCTTGGTCGCGGCCGTGCTGCTGATGCCCGCCGGCGACGATCCCGCCGCTCAAACCGGCGGAGTGCCCGCCCCCAAAGGACCCAAGAAGACGATCAAGGTCGTCGGAGAGCTGCTCGACATGGGCTGCTTCATCTCGCGCGGCCTTCGCGGAGAACTGCACCGCGAATGCGCCACCAAGTGCGTCAATGCCGGCGTGCCGATGGGCGTGATGACCGCCGACAGCACCGTCTACGTCCTCACGCAGAATCACGATCGCGCCATGGATCCGAAGAGTTTCGCCGGAGCGCCCGATCCCTACCAACAGATGAAGAACTGCGCTTCGTTCCGAGTCGAGGTGGTGGGGCTCAATTGGGAGCGAAACGGCGTGAAGTTCCTGGAATTGAAGTTCGCCAAGCAACTGCCCGCCGCCGGCGCCGCGCCGAAGCCGGGCTCGTAACCCACCGAGGAACGACATCATGCGCCGCACCGCCGAATCAGCCGCTCGTACCAACTCCTCGCCATGGATCCGCCGCGCTTCGTTCACGGCCACCGTCGTGATCGCGCTGGCCGCGGGAGCCGCGATTGGATCGAGCACGTCCCCGCCGCCCCCTCCGAAGAACGTGGCGCCCGCCAAGGCTGCACCCGCCAAAGGCGCGTCTTCGAAGAACGCGGCCGGACTTCAGGTCTCGAATCGGCATCTGGTCACGGTTCGGGGCGAGGTGGTCGACTACTACTGCTTCATCGAGAAGGGGCTTCGCGGACCGGGGCATCTCGAGTGCGCGGTAAAATGCGTTTCGGGCGATATCTGCATGGGGATGTTCACGCAGCAGGGCGAACTCTACATGATATCGGTGAATCACCTTCGCGCCATGGATCCACTCGCGTTCAAGGGGATTCCCGATCCGTTCAACCGCGCCCGCGGGCTACTCTGTCAGACAGTTGATCTGACCGGCTACGCGATGGAGCGTCATGGTCAGAAAGTCCTCGAGATCATGGACGTCAAGCCGGTGGGGCCGGGAACGCGAGGATAAGAATCTCGTCGAGATAGAAACTCAAGCGGCCCTCGTGCTCTTCCGGCGCGAGGGCCGTTTTCGCGCCCGGCGGCGCGTCGCGAAACATGGCGCGAAGCCGCTCCTTCGTGGGTGCATCCACCCCCTGCATTCCCGCCCAGAACTCGAATTCGCGCCGCTTTCTGAAGTGCTCCACGCGCTCCACGCGAAGGCCCGCGCCGCGGAAGAAGGAGACCCACTCCGCCTCGTTGATCGCGCGCTGATGGCTGGGGTCGCGGGTTTTTTCGAGGGCATTGAAATAGGCGGCCGACGAGGCGTCGTCGGGAGCGAGGTTGTCGATCACGATCACGCGTCCGCCCGGCTTCACGACCCGCGCGCACTCGCGGACAAAACGGCCGACGTCGGCGAAGTGGTGCGGCGCCACGCGGCACGTGACGAGATCGAACGAGGCGGCCGCGAAGGGAAGATCGCAGGCGTCGGCCTCGCGGAAGGTGACGTTCGAGACGCCCTTCCCCCGAATGAAGCGCTCGGCGGCGCCGAGCATCTCCCGCGTGAGGTCGGAGGCCACGACGTCCCGCACGTGAGGCGCGAGGGCGAGGGCCGTGTGGCCCCCGCCCGTCGCGATATCAAGAGCGCTCCAGTCAGATTGCGGTTCGGCGAGCGCCAAGAGCCGGTCAAGGCTTTCGCTCGTCTGGTGGTCGCGGCTCGTCACGTACTGCTCGGCGTGCGCGCCGAACTGACGCCGCGAGAGCTCGCGCGCGTCTTCCACGAACCTAGGCCGCCTTGGCGCGGCCCATCCGCTTGGCCGCCCCACGACGCGTCCGCCTCTTCGCGGCGCGCGGTGCCCGCTTCTTCGTGGCGGCGCGGCGCGTCCGCTTCTTTGCGGTCGCGCGGCGCGCGCGCTTCTTGGCGGCCGGCTTCGTGGCGCGCTTCTTCCGCTTCCCGCGCGCCGGTGCGGCGACTCCCGCCAGGGCGCGGAGTTCGCGAGCACCCTTCTTCCGAAGATCCTGCCACGCGAGTACCGTCTGGCGGCGCGGCTTCGTGCGGCCCGCTTCCCAGAGATAGATCGAGAGGCTCGACACGCCGAGAAGGTGCGAGTAGGCCTTCCGGCTCATGCCGAGCGAGTCGCGGTGCTTCCGCATGAGTGCCGCGGAGAATCGGGCGCGGCGTCCGTCCGCGCCCTTGCCCGCGGCCACCGGACGTCCCACCCGGCCCTTCATACCCGCCGTGACCGTGGCCACACCGGTCAGAAGCCGCCGCTCCAAGAGCGTGATCGATTTCCGGATCGCCTGCAGTTCCGTCCTAAGCGAGTCCACCACTTGCTTCGATTCCCCACGTGCCGCGTGGCGCATTTCGTCGCGGAGCGCCTTTGTTAGATTCGACATATCGTTCGTCCTACTTTCTCAGCCGGAGCTGGTTCCATGCTCGGGGGGCGGTTCCGGATGGAACCGTCCTCCCGCGAGCGCCATCCATTGGAGTCGTGCGCACGGACCGCCGGGAGTTCCTTGGTGGTGCCGACGCTGCAGCCGTTCCACGATCGCCGACACGCCGACGGCATCGGCGTGACGGAGGAGTCCGCCGCGAAACGGCGGGAACCCGGTACCCAACACCATCGCCAGATCGACGTCGCCCGCGGAGAACGCGACTCGTTCCTCGAGCGCCATCGTCGCCTCGTTGATCATGGCGTCCACCAACCGCTCCACGATCTCTTCCGCCGGAGGGCCCGCGGCCGCTTCGGCGCCCTTCTTCGACGTGGGTGCGGCGAGCGCGGGATTCACGCCGGCGCGTTTCCCGTTCTCGTACCGGTAGAAACCACGTCCCGACTTCTTTCCGAGCGTTCCCTCGGATACCAATTTGTCGAGCAGCCCAGTGCGCGGCATCCGCTCGCCGAACGCCTCTTCCAACACGTGCGCGACCTTCCGCGCCACGTCGAGCCCGATCTCGTCGAGGAGTTCGCAGGGCCCGAGCGGCATTCCAAACCCTCGGAGCGCGCGATCGATCGATTCGACGGGCGTTCCCCGTTCCACGAGCGAGACGGCTTCCCCGAGATACGGCATCAAGATCCGATTCACGAGAAAGCCCGGTTCGTCGCCCACCACGATCGGGGTCTTCCCCATCCGCCGCGCCAGCGCCACGACCGTTTCGACCGCGGCTTCGTCGGAGCCCTCGTGGCAAATCACCTCGACCAGCGGCATTCGCGTGACCGGGTTGAAGAAGTGCATCCCCACGACGCGCTGCGGGCGGATGCAATTCTTCGCGATGGCGCGAACGGAGAGCGACGAGGTGTTCGTGGCCAGCACGCAGGTTTCCGGGACGAGCGCCTCGAGTTCGCGGAAGATTCCCTGCTTGATCGCGAGGTCCTCCACCACCGCCTCGATGACGATGTCCGCGCGTCCCAACCCGTCGAGCGCGAGGGTCGGTTCGATGCGCGCCATTGCTTGTTCCAGTTCCGCCTTCGTCAGCCGGCCGCGGGAGGCTTCCTTATCGAAGAGTTTCTTCGCGTGCGTGAGCGAATGCAAGATCGGCTCCGGCTTGATGTCGCGGAGCCGGACGTGAATGTCCCGCGAGGAGAGGAGATAGGCGATCTCGCCACCCATGGTGCCCGCACCGAGCACCGAGGCGCGGGAAACGGAACGCGCGTGGAGTGCGGGTGGTTCGCGCTTGGCGGCTTCCCGAAGGAGGAAGATGCGGCGAAGGTGGATCGAGGCCGCGGTGAAAAGCAGTTTCGCGACCGCCTTCCGCTCGGTCTTCAGTCCCTGCGCGATCGGTTTTCCCAACGTGCTCTCCAGCACCCGAAGAATTTCAAGCGGCGCGGGATAGTGGCCCCCGCTTTGCGCCATGACCTTCTTTCTGGCCTGCTCGAGGACGTAGGAGCGGAATGGCGGCAGCGATTGTAGGAGTTTCTGGGCGAACGAGACGCGCACGACGCGCGGCTTCTTGCCGGCCAAGAAGGCTTCCACCCAAACCGCGGCGCGCTCATTGAATCGCTCGCGCGGGATGATGTCGTCAATCACGCCCACGCGCCGCGCACGCTTCGAGTCGAGCGCGCGACCGCTGAGGAGGAGATCGAGCGAGGCGATGAGGCCGATTCGTTTCGGAAGCCGCTGCGTTCCGCCGAAGCCGGGCAGGATTCCGAGCATCACCTCGGGGAGCGCAATGCTGAAAGAGCGGGAATCGGAGGCCAGGCGGAAGTCGAAGGCGAGCGTGAGTTCCGTGCCGCCCCCCATGCAAGGCCCGTTGATCGCGGCGATGAGGGGATAGGGGAGTTCCCGAATCTCCTGGAAGAGAAGTTGGGCATCCTTCGCTTTCGCCTCCGCCTCCTGCGGCGATTCGAGTTTCTGAAATTCGTTCACGTCGGCGCCGGCGATGAACTGATTCTCCTTGCCGCTCACGAGGAGGAGCGCGCGCGGCGCTACCCCTCCCTTCGCCTTCAGCGCGGCCACGGTGGCGCGGAGCGCGTCGAGCGATTTCGAGTCGAGGAGATTCACGCGGCGATCCGAATCGTCGAATGAGAGGACGTAGACACCGGACGGACGCGCGTCGAGGCGGAATGGGCCATAGACCCCGGCGCCGATCGACAGCGGCTCCGCGTTTGCCGTACGTGATGGCCGTGGCGCCGGTCTCGGTGGGCTATCCCGTGGCGGCAATTCGAGATCCGCCACCGGTGGAATCGCGGTGGACGGCAGGCCGCCGGCTGCTGGTTCGCCGGGAGCACCCGCCGGGAAGAGATCCCGCTGTTCGGAACTCACGCCGCACGCTCCAGAACGAACGCCGCGCCCTGTCCGCCGCCGACGCAGAGCGTGGCGAGCCCGAGCGAGACGTCCTTGTGGCGCATTTCACGAAGAAGCGTGAGGACCAGGCGCGTCCCCGAAACCCCGACCGGGTGCCCCAGCGCGATCGCGCCACCATTCACGTTCAGGATCGAGCGATCGATTTCGCCGACCGCCGCATCGAGACCGAGTTTTTCGCGCGCATACGCGGCGGAACCCATGGCGACCTCGTTCGCGATCACCTGCGCGGCGAAGGCCTCGTTCATTTCGATGAGGCCGAGATCGGAGAAGCGCACTCCCGCACGGCGTAGCGCCACCGGCGTCGCGTGCGTGGGCCCGAGCCCCATGTGCGCGGGGTCGAGCCCGACGAAGGCGTAGCCGCGAATTCGTCCGACCGGTGCCAGGCCGAGCGCTTTCGCCTTCTCCGCCGAAGCCACGAGAATCGCCGCGGCGCCGTCGGTGATGGGACAGGAATTCCCGGCCGTTACCGTGCCGGTGCGTCGATCGAAGAAGGGACGAAGTTTCGCCAGCGCTTCGAGCGACTGTGTCTTTCTCGGTCCCACGTCGTCCGCCACAACTTCTCGGTAAGGCGCAGGGAAAACGGGCGCGATTTCTTCGGCGAAGCGGCCCGACTCCTGCGCCGCGGCGGCGCGGCGATGGCTCTGGAGCGCGAAGTCGTCCTGCGCCTCTCGCGAGATTCCGAACTCGCGCGCCAGGAGTTCCGCCGTCTCCCCCATGTTGAGACCCGAAATCGGATCCAGCAGCCCTTCCATCAACGCGATCTTTGGTGTGAGGTCTTTCGGGCGGAAGCTCGCCATCGCGCCGACGCGTTGCACCGGACTCTTCGCTTTCATCAACCGCTCGAAGACGCGCGTCATGCCGTCGCTCACGTGAAGCGGAATGCGGCTCATCGACTCCGTGCCGCCCGCGACAACGAGGTCCGCCTGTCCCGACGCCACGCGCTCGTACGCCTGCGCAATCGACTCCATACCGGAGGCGCAATTTCGATGCACGGTGACGGCGGGGACATGTTTTGGAATTCCCGCGAGGAGTGCGACGACGCGGGCGATGTTGGCGGAATCGGATGGGCCAGCGACATTGCCGATGATGACGTCGTCGACTTCGCTGGGAGAGACTCCGGAGCGGGCGAGGAGTTCGGAAATGGCGATGCGCCCCAGTTCCCGGGCGGGGACACGCGCGAGCGCGGTGCCCGCCTTCGCGAACGGAGTACGGAAGCCGTCAAGAAGTACGACGTCGCGCATCGGTTCCTTATCGCCTGAAGTCGTGTAAGGGATTGCGTTTGTCCTTTTCGCGCGGAGTGTGTCACAGTGCGCGGAGGAGGTCAACGGATGGACGTAAGAACCGCACCCGACCTATTAAACTATGCAGCCGAGGTCCGCCGGAAGCCTGACGCCTTCCTGGTTAAGCGGGAGGGGAGCTGGGAGCCGGTGCCGATCGACGCCGTGGTGCAGCAGGTCACCGCCATGGCCCGCCAGTTGCGAGCGCGGGGCCTCGGAAAAGGCGATCGCGTCGCCATTTTGGCCGAAAGCTGCTTGGAATGGGGCATGGCCGACATGGCCATTCTGGCGGTCGGCGGCGTCACCGTCCCGATCTACCCGACGCTCCCCACGAACCAAGTCGCGCCGCTCCTGGCCGACTCCGGCGCGGTGGGCGCCTTCACCTCCACCCCGGCGCAGCGCGCCAAGCTGGAGGAGGCCCGCGCGGCCGGGGCCCCGTCGCTTCGCTGGATCCACGCGTTCGACGTTGATCCTTGGCCCGCTGCCCTACCCGGCGCGGTTGATCCAGGCGTTCCCCTCCAGCCCGACGATCTCGCCACGATCATCTACACCTCCGGCACGACGGGCGTGCCGAAGGGCGTGATGCTGACGCATGGCAACATCGTTTCCGAGGTGTTGCTCGCGCT
>JANMQV010000059.1:0-24761 GCA_031370645.1 Candidatus Eiseniibacteriota bacterium
CGAAGACATAGAGGACGCGGAAAGTAGCGGTAGGGACGGTGAAGAAGTCGATCGAGGCGATCGCCGTTGCGTGGTTCTTCAGAAACGTCCGCCAGGTCTGGGACGGCGGTCTCCTTTCGCGGGGCATGTACCTCGACACGGTGACTTGGGCCACGTCGAGACCGAGTTTGAGCATCTCTCCGTGGATGCGTGGCGCACCCCAGAGCGGGTTCTCGTGCGCCATGCGCCGGACGAGGTTGCGGATCTCATGAGAGGTGCGCGGCCGTCCCCGGTGTCGACTCTTCCACCTCCAATAGAGGCGGAATCCCTGGCGGTGCCACCGGACGACCGTCTCGGGACGAACGATCGTGAGGGACTTGCGCCAGTCCCTCCAGATGCGGGAAAGAACGACCCAGAAGAGGCGGTCGCGTTTCCTCAGGTGGAACCTGGAACGAAGACGTTGCAGGACATAGAGTTGGTGGTGCAGAGCGAGGTTTTCGAGCACCAGGGCATGTCGGGATCGGAATATCGACCCGAGCAGGCGTATCATGATTTTGAGCATCGAACGACGCTACCGGGCAGTGGCGCCAACTGCAAGGATGGCAAGGCGGACGGAATTTTGAGAAGGGACAGCTGTCTATTGAGCTTACGAATCGGTGACCGCGAGGCCCGTCCTCGCAATAGGAGGCCGTATGGTCAAGCGCGCGATCGTTGCGTTCCTCGCTTGTAGCTCGATTCTTCTGGTGTCCCGTGCGTACGCCCAGCCTATGCCGGAATCCCTACTCCGCCTGAAGCCGAGCGCGAACCTGCGCGTTGAAACCACGTCCCATCAGAAGATCGAGGGCCGGTTTCTCCGGGCCACGGGCGATACGCTCTTCCTGTCCGCTCAGGGAGCTGAAACTGCCGTGCCCTTGCGTGAGCTGCACGGGCTCTGGAAGCGCGGCAGAGCCACCAAGACGGGCGCCATCGTCGTCGGCGCCATAGTGGGCATCGGATTTGGTGTCATTGCCGCGGGGGGAGGGCTTAATCCAGATACTCGCAGCAATGGCTCTCCCGTGGCCGCGTTCATCGTCGGCGCGGCGGCTGGTTCCCTGGTCGGGGCGCTGATCGGCGCCGCGATTCCGAAGTGGCACCGCCGCTATCCATGATGCGCGGCTGGTGGGTTGCCGTAGTCTGCCTGGGATTCGGTGTCGTACCAGCGGCCGCTCAGCAGACTGGTTCCGTGGGTATCCAGGGCGGCCTCAGTACTTCCGGGCCGGCCCTCGCCGGCACGGCAAACCTCCTGGCGGAGTTCGGCTCGTTCGGCATTGGCCCTGAAGTGGGGGTGTCTGGTCTGGGTGATGGCGCGAAGGCGTGGCACGTCGGGGGCACGTTCGGACTTGGCGCGTCTACTGGAAGGATCCGTCCCCATGGCGCTGTGGGCGTTGCGCGCTACTCGTGGAACATGTGCGCCGGCTGCGCGTCGCTTGGCTTGCTCGGCATTTCCATCGGCGCGGGCGCGGCGCTGGTCCGTCCACCGTCCGGGCTATCGCTGGAGACCGAGTTACGGTGGCATCGCCAGCTGCAGAGGGTCGGCGCATCGAAGACGATGAGCTTCGTGACAGTGACGCTCGGACCGACGTTGCACTGGTGAGTTGTGGGCGTCGCGCGAGCGTGTCCCGTCTGCCTGTCCCTTCTCATAAATCCATCCGCATGCGAAAAGACCTCATCCGGGCCTGATCAGGGCCCCGAACCGTGGATGTCCTCGGCATCGGGAGCGGAGACTTTTCTCCGAATAGTGCGTGGCGAAGTGGAAGGACCGTGGGACATCAGGGCAGACGCTCGGCACGAAGCTCCGCCCGCTCGGCTCGAAGCTTCTTGCGCTTGACCCGTTCTCGTGGACATCTCCGATCGAGTTTTCGGACACTTCGGCCATGGCCGGCCGTCCACCAGTTGCCGCTGGTATTTGCCACAAAAACAGTCTAGTTTTGTGGCAATATCTATGAGCAAGCACCCCGGATCCATCGACAGCCTCGTCCTCCGGCACATCCGCAAGATGAAGCCGGGCAACATCTTCACGCCTGGTGATCTGGCTAGGCTGGGGCCGCGCACGGCGGTTGCCTCGGCCCTCTCCCGGCATCTCAAGGCAGGCACGGTGAGGCAGCCGGCGCGCGGCCTCTATCAGGTTCCGGAAACGCATCCCCTCCTGGGAGAACTGGCCGCATCACCGGACCGGATCGCCAACGCGCTGGCAGGAAAGCATCGCCTCAGGCTTCAGCCATCGGGAGCGTACGCCGCGAATCTGCTCGGCCTGTCCGACCAGGTGCCCCAACGGATTGTCTACCTCACGGACGGAACCCCGAGGCAGGTACGGATCGGAAAGCAGCAGATCGTACTTCGTCGCACCACCCCCCGGAACATGGCAACAGCGGGCCGCATCAGCGGCCTGGTCATTCAGGCATTGCGACACCTCGGCCGGCGCAACGTGGACCGGACGGTGATCGAGAAACTGCGGAAGCGGATCGGCCCCAGGGAGCGCGCCCAACTGCTCGCGGACGCGCCACTGGCGCCGGCGTGGATCAGTGAGCTGATGCGCGAGATCGCCCGCGGGACTAGGCGCTAGGTGAACCGGTTTCTGCTGCTCTCGCCCCACGATCGCGCGCGGGCATTCGAACAGGCTGCGGCAAGCCGCGGACTATCACCCGGGAGCGTGGAGAAGGACTTCTGGGTCTGCCTCATGCTCCGGGAACTGTTCACCCTGCCGGAACATGGTGAGCACCTCACGTTCAAGGGTGGGACCTCACTCTCCAAGGCATGGGGACTCATCGACCGCTTCTCCGAAGACCTCGATCTGACGATCGGGCGAGACACCCTGGGCTTTGGCGGCGACGACGGACCGGAAGCGGCAGGCAGCGGGAACGAGCAACGCCGACGGATTGAAGGGCTCAAGCAGGCCTGCCGGGACGTGGTTGCCCAACGGATCATGCCTGCACTAACCGCGCGAATGAGGGCGCTGCTTGCCCCGCATGAGTCCTGGAGCATCACTTCCGATGACGAAGACCCCGATGCCCAGACATTACTATTCGGCTACCCGCGACTCGGGGCGACGACGACACCTTCCTATGTGAACCCGCTCGTGAAGCTCGAATTCGGCGCTCGATCCGATCCCTGGCCGGTCGAGGCGCGCCAGGTGACGCCCATCGTTGCCGAGGAATTTCCGCGGTTGTTCGACTCCCCCGCATGCACAGTTCGAGCGCTGCTGCCCGAACGCACTTTCTGGGAGAAGGTCATGCTGCTCCACGAGGAAAGGTTCCGACCGGCGGGCAGGGCGCGACGGCCGCGGATTGCCCGTCACTACTACGACGTCTGGCGGCTAATCGAAGCAGGGGTCGCTGCGAGAGCCACCGCCGATCTGACGCTCTTCAAACAAGTCGCGGCGCATCGCAGGGTGTACTTCCGGCAGGGTTGGGTGGACTACACCACGCTGAAGCGCGGAACGATCCAGATGCTGCCGCCGCCGGAACAGGTCGAGGAATGGCACCGGGACTATTCCGCCATGCAAGGGGATATGTTTGTCGGCCCCGCCCCGGGATTCGAGGAGATCCTGGCGAAGATCACGATCTTCCAATCGGAGTTCAATTCGGCATGAGCCTGTTTGCCGTCCTCCAGCCCGAATGGCCGGGCGGCTTCGAGGCTGGAGCTAGGCTGGGGCACTGCGTGGCGGATCCCCTCGGCCATCGGTAGGAGTTCGAACAGGGTTACGTTTGGGGAGCCAGATGACGAATCGCGAACTTTCGGGTTCGCGTTGATACGCGGGACCCTGGGGGCGAAAGCCGCTGGGGTCTTGGCGTATGTGGGCCGGGATCGAATTACCTATCCTACAGCTACTGGGGCCGTTGATGGTCGCCCTTGGCGCGCCACTTGAGGATCGTGGCTCGCACCCGCTCCGCCATCCGTACCTTCTCCGACCAGGAGAGATCCTTCCGCGCTTTCTGCCAGAGTGCTTGTCGCTTCAACAGGTCGTGCGTATCACTCATGTTAGAAACCTGCTTTCGAAGCGCTGCCACGCCTCCGCGAGTCCATGCCGCGCGGCGAGGGCGGCGATGTCTTCTCGGGTGATGCTGCCGGCCTCCAGCAACGCCACGATGCGAGTGTAGTCCTTGGCGCGTCCCACACTCAGGGCGATGACCGCCAGGTATTCCGCGCGGACCACTCGGAGAGGCACGCCTTCGAAGTCGGCGGTGTCGGCATGATCGACCGCCTCTTGGGTAAGTGGGCTGAATATCGGCACGAATTGGGTCGGCCACGCACCCACCTGGACGGCCTCCCCTTCCGGGCGCCATCCGCGCGCAGCACAAAACTCGTAGATGTCGCTGAGTACATCAAGTCGCTCCGTATCAGGCACGGAGACGAGGACGTCGGCATCCAGTGTCGCGACCGGTTCCGTGTACCGCATTTGTGCGACCGCTCCGAACAATGCATACTCCTGGATCACTCCAGCCTGCCGCATTTCGTTGAGCAGCTGAGCCAGTTCCTTCATGGGAGCAGCCTACCCAAAGTGAAGGGCGTCACCTTGCGGACATTGGCGGAAGGGAGCATGACGCAGGAGTCTAACTGCCCGGGAGCCGCCTGTCAGCACTCAGGGTGAGGGCACTGAACATCAGCACTACAACGTGATCTAGTCTTCGGACACTTCGCGCTAGAAGAGTCCCTCCACAACATACAAATCATTCAGTCGCTGCGAGTAGGAGTAGGCGTAGCCCTGCTCATCGTCCGTCATGCGGATGCCGGTCAACCCTTCGACGCCGGTCGCGTCGGACGGGCTTAGCTCTCTCCAAAGCTTTCGCTCCCCGGTCGCCAGGTCGATGCGATGAACTTTGGAAGGCAGCTCGCCGCGCGTGAAGGCGAAGACGGCAGAGCCGTCCTTGCTCCAACGAATGGGGCGATCGTTGAGGGCGAAGCCCTTGAGCGGAACGGGAGTGCCGCCCCCGACGGGGAAGAGCAGCATGGTCAGATCGGGTCCGCGCGCCGCGGCAAACTGCCCGTCGGGGGAAACCAATAGGTCGGTCGAGCTGATCCCACCCTCCGTGAATGGCTCGCACTTCCCGGTAACGGAATCAACTTTGTAGAGCCGCGTCCCGAGATCGGGCTCCTGCCCCATCACGCAAAGCGTTTCTCCATCGGGGAACCAGACCGCGTGGTGCACGTCGAGCCTCTCGAGAGGAATTGTCCGCGCCGTTCCGGCACCGCAAGGAAGCAGGTCGAGCCGCGTAGGCGCGTATCCCACGCCGGCGAGCGCCCACTGACCATCTGGCGAGAGGGCAAAGCAGGCGCCGTCGCCCAGACGGATCGCGGGCGACCCGTCGGTGCCGCGCAGGTAGATTGAGTGATGCTCGCCGCCCCCGACGCCCGTTTCGTCGAATAGAATCCGCGAGCCATCGGGGGAAAGCGCACGGACGAGCGTCCAGTCGAGCCACGTCAAGTCGTGCGTGGCGGCTTCGCCGTGCAAATATTGCGTCCGGGCCCGCTCGTTCTCGAGGATGACCAAGGCGGCGCCCTGACGCGAGACGTCGAACAGGGTCATATGGCCGGGTACTTCGAGAATCGGGCGTTCTTGTCCGGATAGGGAGACCGCGTAGAGAGACCTGCCGACGCCTGTCTTGAACGCGGTGAAGACGATCTCGTCTCCCTCGGGAGACCACGCCAGTCCGCGTGCGCTCTGCCAGCCGGTGGAGAGCTTCGTGACCACGCCCTCCGTATCGACCACTGTCGCCGTGCCCATGTCGTCGCCGCGGGTCGGATGATCGAGGAACGCGACGCGCTTTCCGTCGCGCGAGACACGCATGTGGCTCACCCAACCGGTCGTCTGGTAGAGGAGGGTCCCCATGGGGTACTCGACGCGAGTCAAGCCCGCTTCCTCGCGCGATACGGCGAGATGGCGCCCATCGGGGCTCCAGTCGGCTTCGTAAACGTCGTTGAGAAGTTCGCGGGGCGCGCCACCGCCTACCGGCATTCTCGCGAGCATCCCGGTATAGAGGAATCCGCCGCGAGCGTGGCGGCGAAGCGAGACCGCCATCTCGCCGGTGAGCGAAATCGCGAGGAGGTCGGTCTTGGGATATCCGAGCGCTCGTGACTCCGGATTTCCTGGATAGGCCCAAAAGAGTTCCACGTTCCGGCCTTCCCAAGCGGCCCCGTAACAGACGCCTTGGCCGTCGGGCGCGAAACGGGCTGAGAGGATGGAGCCTTCGCGGTAGGTCGTGCGGCGAAACGTGTGTCGGCGGGAACTCGGAATGAGAGCCGCCCCCTCGGTCGTCGCGCTCTCCGCGGTTGTGCCGACCCCGCGTTGTCCCGCCGTCGCCGCAGACCGCACCATGGAGAGGGAGAACGCGAGGTCGTTCGCCGAATCGAAGCGGTCGTCGGCGCGCTTTTCGAGGCAATGCGCGAGTACCGCCGAGACACCCGGAAGCGCTCCCTCGATCTCCGCGGAGAGCGCCTTCGGATCCGCCATCAGAATGGCGCTCATCCGGTCGGCATGGCTTTCGCCTTCGAACGCGCGTCGACCGGTCAGCATCTCGTAGAACATGGAACCGAGGGCGAAGAGGTCCGTGCGATGGTCGACCGGCAGCTCCCGAATCTGCTCGGGCGACATGTACGAGGCGGTGCCGAGAATCATACCGGTGGCCGTGAGCTGCGTCTGGATTGGCCCCGTCTTGTCGCGATCGGAGGGACCAGGTTCCCCGACCAGGATCTTGGCGAGTCCGAAATCGAGAATCTTCACGTGGTCGCCGCTCACGATCATGACGTTCTCGGGCTTCAAGTCGCGATGGGCGATCCCCTTCGCGTGCGCGGCGGCGAGTCCCTTGGCAATTTGGATCGCATACCCCAGCGCCCGACGGGGCAGGAGGGGCCCGGCTGTGATCGGAGCGCGGAGGTCTTCGCCGGCTAGGAGCTCGGAGACGATGTAGGGGATGTCTCCTTCGGTGCCGACGTCATAGATGGCGATGATGTTCGGGTGGCTCAGCTGCCCCGCGGCGCGCGCCTCGCGCTGAAAGCGTTTTAGGCGGTCGGGATCCGAGACGAACGTGCGGGGGAGGACTTTGACGGCCACATCCCGCCCCAGCCGCCCGTCGCGAGCGCGATAGACTTCGCCCATGCCGCCGGCGCCGAGGAGACCCTGTATTTCATAGGGGCCGAGCCGGGTGCCGGGGGCGAGGGCGGGGCTCATGCGGGGCGAGTTCTCCAGGGTGCGATGGGCCTAGGAAAGGAACGGCGACTCCACATTATAGCAAGGAGTCACCGTTATCGCTCGCGTGCTGCACGGCTAACACTTGCCCTACGAGCCGGGGAGGTGGTGGCTCAAGACTTCGGGTCCCGGCGGAAAGGCCCGATCCGAACTCAGACCGACCTAGGCCCCTAGAGCAGTTCGAACATGGCTACGTTCGGGGACGGAATATCGAGAAGGCACAGGCGCCAACTGCAAGGACGGCAATGCGGACGGAATATTGAGAAGGGACAACTATCACCGGCGAGCGGCCTGAGAGAAAACATCTCCGATCGAGTTCTCGGACACAACCCGATCTACTTTTCGGACACTTCGCCGCTGGTGGCTCTAGCGCTTCTCCTTCAATGTCCGCCGCAGAACCGGGAGCACTGCACGGTCGGTCTCGCGGTTGAGGCGCTCCTTGATGGCGATGATTGTACGCAGGTCGAGAACCCGAACCCTCAGGCCGCCTTCGAGATCGAATAGATCGGAATGGGCGGCAAGCTCAGGGTAGCCCTCACCGGTCACGACCGCTCCCAGAACGTCCAACGGTCCGGCTCGGGTCATCAGCAAATGGTGCCCGGGCCCGCCCAGCCTCTGGCGATCAGGCGTGATCCGCACGTCCGGCTTCTCCCGATACCAAGCATCAAGATCCCGAAGCGCAGCCATCAGCCGATCGAGGTTGGTCTCTTCCCTCGAGTGCACGATGTCGAGATCGAACGTCGTGATCGGAGCACCCTGCAACGTGGCCGCGACGCCTCCCACGACGACCAGATCCACCTTGTGGCCGGCCAAGGCCTTGAGAATCGTCTCGAAATCAGTCGGCTGCACGCCGCTCTCTGAGCCGGGAGATGGCGTTGACGGTGTCCTGGAGGACGCGGAGACGCTCCGCGGGGCTCAAGCTCAGGAACCATCGAATCAAGGACACGTCCACGCCGTCATTTCCTTCATCGCGCTCGGTCATGCAGCCGAGTGTAGACCGCCCGAGCCCCTTCTGTCAGCAGTGAGGGTCGGGAAGGGAACTCGCGAGTTCGAACAGGGTTCCGCTCGGGGAGCCAGGTCACGAATTGCGAACTTTCGGGTTCGCGTAGAGACGCGGGGCCCCGGCAGCGAAAGCTGCTGGGGTCTTGGCGTATGGGGGCCACGGGGCGCCACGTTGGGTTGCTGGCGGGCGTCTGGCAGGGTCTTACAGCGGAAGCCGCCTTGGCCCCGATCCACTTGGGTGCGGGAGCCCTGCACCGAGTGCAAAGGCAGCGACCTTGGCACTTGCCGTGGCGCTGACGCCAAGATAGCTGGAGGGAGCCACGTACTTAACCCTATGGGGTCTGTGGCTTGTGCGCGTGTCCTGCGACGATAAATCGCGAGATTGACAAACGTCTCAATTTTGAGAATCTGGGAACACGGGAATGCCGATAACACGAGTAGTCTTCTTCCGGGAGGACGACGGGAAAGTTCCGTTCCTGGACTGGTTCGGGGGCCTCTCGATTCACGCGAAGGACCAGTGCGCCGCCAAACTTACGCTACTCCGAGATCAGGGCCATGAGCTGCGGCGCCCTGCTGCAGAGAATCTAGGCGGAGGAATTTACGAGCTTCGGGCGAAGTCTCGCGGCGTGAACTACGGGATGCTTTACTTCTTCGCTGGTCAGCGCGCGATCGTATTGTCGCACGGGTTCGATAAACAGCAGGCGAAAGTTCCGAAGCGAGACACGCAACAAGCGAAAGAGCGCATGGGCCAATTCGAAGCGGATCCCAGAGCCCATACCCATAAGGAGTCATGATGTCTAGCAAGCGAAAGCCAACAACCGACGCCATCGCCATTCTGGAACGGCGGTACTATTCCGGTCGCCCCGATCGCCTGGCCGATCTAGAGAAGGCTCGGCTCCACGCGCAGCTGGCCCAGGAGATCTATGCCCGCAGAAAGGCGATGGGTCTCACGCAGGCCGAGCTAGCGAAACGAGCCAAGACCAGCGCCAGCGCGATCTGTCGGCTCGAGGACGCAGACTACGACGGCCACTCCCTGAATGCGGTCGTGCGTGTGATGGCTGCGTTGAATCGAAAGCTGGAGTTCAGAGTGGTCCCCCTCACGAAACTGGCCGCTCAGCCGGAGTAGCGCCGAGGCGAGCGACGGGGTGCTAGGACTCCACGCCCGCCTGATATCGACTCAAATGAGCCGATTTATCAATATTCGATAAACTCGATAATCTCGGCATAATTCATCGATGGGCCCAGAGTTCCTCGTCGCTACTATCACCGGCGGGCTGCGTGAGACGGACAGTTCCGAATCGAATTTTCGGGCACTACGATGTCATGAGGAAGGCCGCTAGCCTCGGCCCCATCGTTGCGCTAGGTTCCTTCCATGCGTACCGGGGCCACGGAGTTCTCGTGCTTGCTGCTAGTCGTCGCGCTCGCCGCGCTCATCGGGTGTGGCAATCGCACGACCCCCGAAGAAGGCCGGAGCCGCCCCGAGTCCACCGCCACAACGACGCCCCCCGAGACCCCAGCCTTCGACAGCTCCCTCGTGGCGCTCGGAAACGAACCCTTCTGGAACGTGCGCGTCGCCGCCGGCGAGATCATCTACACCATCCCCGAGCATCAAGAGGGATACCGCTTTCCGCCCGCCCGCGCGGCTGTCGAGGGGAATGGGCGCGTTTACCGAACGCGACGCGAGCTCCCGCCGGGCGAGACCGGCCCGCGCACGCTCGAACTGCGGATTTGGCAGGGACCGTGCAGCGACGGCATGTCAGACCGGCAGTACACGATGAGCGCGGCGCTTCTGATCGACGGGGAGTCGCGCTCTGGTTGCGCGTTTTTCAAAGGAGATGCGTGGACGGGAGAGCGGTAGAATGCCGTAACCCATTCCCGACCTGAACCCGCACGCCGAACAAATGGCTGAGGAATCGATGGCGTAGTATCCGAAAACTCGAATCTGCTGGAGCGTCCCGAGTTGCCACCCGCCTGATACCCTATCGACGCGACCGCGTTCGCGTGGTTCTTCAGGAATGTCCGCCACGTCTGGGACAGCGGTCTCTTCCCGCGGGGCATGTACCCAGACACGGTGGCCTGGGCCATGTCGAGACCGAGCTTGAGCATCGAACGACGCTACCGGGGAGTCGCGCCACCGCAAGCCTGGCAACGCGGATGGAATATTTAGAAGGCACAGGTGTCTGCTACACTTCGCTGCAGCCTATGTCACCTCTCAAAAGGAAAAACGCACTCCTCGCGGGGATCTCCCTCTTGGTCGCCGCCGCCGGGGCAACCTGGTTGGCATGCGGCAAATCGACGGCTACTGCCAAGGTCTTCTGCGGACCCGACGGGCGCCTGACGAGTACAGCACCTCTTCAGAGCCATCGGAGCTACTGCATCCGAGCCTTCACGCCCGTGACGGGGCTCAAAGCCGGTGTGCCGGTCACCTTCACCTTCGACGTCATCGACGACCGCGGTGCGACTCTTCGACAGTTCGCGACGGTCCACGAAAAGATGATGCACGTCATCGTCGTTCGGCACGACCTGAAGCAGTTTCAGCATGTTCACCCCATCTATGCGGCCGCGAGTGGCCGCTTCACCGTGAACGATCTCGCCCTGCAGACCTCGGGGCCGTACCGTCTCTTCGCCGACTTCACGCCGGTAGGCGCAATGGCGGGGCCCGATGGTCAGCCGCTGGGCGTGACGGTGCCGGTCGATCTCGAGGTCGGCGATCATGCGGCATATCGGCTGGAATCCCTTCCAGCGCCTTCCGACACCGCCACCGTTGGTGACTTCGAGGTCACGCTGTTGCGGCCCGATACGCTCCGAGCCGGCGAAATGCTCCCGATCACGTTCACGATCCGTCGTAGGGGCGAAGTCGTGACCGACCTCGAGCCCTATCTCGGCGCGAATGGCCACGCGGTCATCCTGAGGGAGGGAGACCTGGCATTCATTCACAGCCATGCCCTCGAAGATCGGGCGGCCCTCCAGAGGGGCACGCTCCCGTTCAGGGTGCACTTTGCCGAGCCTGGTCGTTATCGGATGTTCGTCCAGTTCCAGCACCGGGGGGCGGTCCAGACTATCGCCTTCACGCTACCGAGCGTCGCACCGCCCGCGGCGGGTGCAATGAGCGGTGGCCACGGACTTTAACCAGGCATACATGGCCGGGCTGATGACGGCGCCCATGATCGTGATCGAACTCCTGCTGATGCGAGGGATGTACTCCAACCGGAAGGCGAACGCCGCGATTCTGGCGGGGAGTCTTGCCCTCCTTGCGGTCTGTTTCCTGGCCATCCGTTTCCAGGCGGGAATCTCCGACAAGCAGTTCCTGAAGTCCATGATCCCTCACCACGCCGGAGCCCTCCTGATGTGCGAGCAGGCATCGTTGAAGGATCCGGAAATCAAGGCGCTTTGCGAGCGGATCAAGGCGGGCCAGCTATCCGAGATCGAGTTCATGAAGTCCAAGCTGGAGCAGCCGGACAAGTAGCGCGCACGTCAGCGTCCTGGTAAGTGGCTCGCATTTGCGACGCGGCCGCGAGGATAGCCGCGAAGCGAATCCATGGCTCCCCTCGCGTAAGGACGGGGAGCCATGGAGCGACGCCTGACGAAAGGCTCTATTTCTTTTGCTCGGTTGCCGGTGGGGGCGTAGGCGCATCCGTGTTGAAGATGTCGTGCACGGCCTTCCATTGACCATCCGGCTGCTTCTTCCAGACGGTGACGTACTTCCCCTTCTCGGTCATGGGCGTTCCCGCAGCATCGTTGGCGGTCAGTGCGTATGTGCCTGCCGTGTAGGCGAGGTCTCCCGAGGCGCCGACGTCCGCCTTCACAGGTTCCCAAGTCAGCGCGTATCCCGGCATCGCCATCAATCCGGTAATCACTTGTAGGATGGCATCGTGCCCTTCGGCAATGGGCATTCCCGGCGGGCAGACTGACGCGTCCGGAGCAAAGTAGGACATGAACTTCTCGGTGTCCGTCGTCGTCTGCGCCCAGGCGCGGTCTGCCTCCATCAGCGCGGCCCTCTGCTGCTCCACGTTGACTTTGGGCGCGCACGCCGGGGCGAGCAAGCCCACGACGCACAGGATCCAAGCATACTTGTTCATGTTCTCTCCTCCTTGCGATACAGCATCCATGAACCTCGCTTCCGGTGCACAACTCGTGAACACCGATGCGGACGCGCGCCTGGCGAGTCGACCGCGCCGACTCCGGTCATGCCCCCGGACGCGAGAGGCCGAAGTCTAGCACCCGCGGGAATCCCTTGTAAGGTTCCGTGATCTCCCCCACGCGCGCTGGTGACCAGGAAGTCGGTCGTGGCCAGCTCATCCGGGCTTGATCAGGGCCTCGAATCGTGGATGTCCTCGGCATAGGGAGCCGAAGTTTTCGAGCCCCTAGGCGCGTCGGATCCGAAATATCGAGCCGAACAAGCGCCGAATGATTTTGAGCATCGAACGACGCTACCGGGGAGTGGCGCCAACCGCAAGGGCGGCAGCGCGGACATAATATTGAGAAGACACAGAGCTGCTGAAGTAGTATCAACGGCGGGTGGCGTGGAAGGGACCTCTCCAATCAAGTTTTCGGACACCACTCGGTTGAGTATTCGGATACGATGAGTTCCGCATTCATTCCGGAGGTGGGGTTCACGGTCGCGGCAGGGAATACTTGCCCGCCTACGTCTCATCACATTCAAGGAGGAAGCGTATGTACCGACGGATCGCTCTTTTCGCCGCGGCATGGGTATCTCTCTTCAGTGTCTTGTCGATTCCGGCGCGCGCGGACGACAACATGAAGATGGCGCCGGGCGAACACATGAAGGGGAGCATCGGGTTTCACAACAGCAGCGCCCCCCTGGGCGTGCGGTGGTGGCTCGTGGACGAGAAGTACGCACTCGATCTCGGACTCGGGTTCCACTCCGAAAAGGCGTTGCCCGATTATCCCAGCGAGAAAGTGACGGGCTGGGCCCTCGACCTGGGCCTGCCGATCGTGCTGAAGAGCTGGGATCAGCTCCACGTTCTTTTCCGCCCGGGCATTCTCTTCGGAAGTCAGAAGGTCGTGGTGACCAGCCCGCCGGTCGCGTTCGACACGGAGAACGAAAAGACCATGAACATCAGCGGCGAAATCGAGGTTGAGGCGTTCCTTCACAAGAATTTCAGCGTGTCGGCGAGCACCGGGATCGCTTACGAGAGTGTCGATCCCCCGGGAGCCGGCGAGAAGTTCACGAGCTTCTCGACGATCGGCAACGGATTTACGAACGTCGGTTTCCACGTTTATCTCTTCTAAACGGGGGTAAGCCAGACTGCGATGCGAGCGAGCCCCCGAAGCATTCCCTCGGGGGCTCGTCTCTTGCGGTAGTGTCCGAACACTCGAGGCTGATCGCGGCCAAGTGGGCCCATCCGCAGGACGATCGCCAAGGTGCTGAAGGAGCACGGGCTGATATCTCCGATCGAGTTGTCGGAGACTACGCGCGCCGCCATCGAAATATCTATCCTTCAGCTACTGTGGCCGTTGATGGTCGCGTTTGGCGCGCCTCTTGAAGATCGTGGCTCGCACCCCGTGGGCTCCGACAACTATTCGCAGACCGGCCCGATTCCTCGACCGTTATTGATGGCCGTCAGCGCGGCATTGAGCCTCGCATAATTCCCGCGGTTGGCCTTGAGCGTGCGGTCCGTCACAACGATTAGATCCCGTAAGGTAGCCGCGGTGCGGAAGTCGACTCGTGTGTCGGGATCGAGCCCGATGCTTTCACTACCTTGGAACCCGACGTTCAACTCGCCGGCCGCGACGTTGGCCATTAGCGCCGCGAATTGCCGCACGACTTGCTTGCGGCGGGTCAGTCCGACGGGATTGAGCGCCTGGCGGAGGCCATCCAAATCATTGGTCCAGTTGAAGTACGTGGACCGCTCGTCGACGCGCTGGGCGATCGCCCGAAGATCGGCCTGGGTGAGGCCGTTCATGTCCCCGCCCGGTTGGCCGTTTCCAAATGCCCGCCGCCAAAACTGCAGCGTGCGCGGGCAGTTGTCCCAAACGACCTCTTCCGGATCTTGGTTATCCCCCGTGCCGTCGTCCGCGAGCGATAGAATTTGACTGCAGGTTTCGGTGCGCCCGGAGGTTTGGTCCCGCAGCCTGAGGGTGTAGTTCCCGGGCGCATCCGCCGTAATACAGCGCGCGGAGCCCGTAAAGCCATTCGGTCCGGTCCAGAGGTAGGAGGTGCCGCTCCGGGATGGCGCGCACAGCTGCACGGAGGCGCCTTCGGATATGGTCGTTGGACCCGTGATGTCGCAGTTCCCATTGGACTGCCCCGTTACCGCCAGGTGATGTGTGCACTGCCGGGTACTTCGGGTGATCGGATTGCGGCTTGTCAGGTAGTAGGTCCCTTCTTCCTCCACGGTGATGCAAGCGCTCGTCGCCGTGTAGCCGTTCGGCCCGGTCCACCGATAGCTGTGGAGTCCGTCGTTCGGAGCGCAGAGCCGGGCGCTCGTCCCAACCGGAATCGATTGCGGTCCGCTGATGGTGCACGATCCGTTGCCGCCCGTGCTTCCACCTGCGTTCACGACCTTCGTGCAGCGCCCCACCTCGGCGTAATTTAGTTTGAGAACAAGAACAAATTCGTACGTGCCGGCGTTTGCAAGCCTTGCGGTGACGCACCGCGCTTCACTCTGCGTACCAAGGCCCGGACCATACCACTCATACATGTAATCGCCACTCGTTGGACCGCACAAGGTGAAGGACTCGTTGATCCCGACATCTGCCGGTCCCGCGATTGTGCAGGAGGGTTGCGCCGAACTCGGGGACGCCGCCAAGAGACTCGCGACCGCGGCCAACAACCAAAAGCGTAGAGCGTGCCTTTTCATATGCCCTCCAGGGGGTCAAAATCGTGGTAGGTCGCGTTTCATCGAACGGAACGTTTCTTTCGTGTGTGGGGTGGCTTCATCGCCGTGTCGAAAGCGGGCTAAGCCAGTTTCATGCCATGCGGAGCGACAATCGCGTGCCCCCGGCAAGGTGTTGCAGACATGCCGATTTGCGTGCGACTCAGCCAGGCGGACGCGTCCAAGGGTCGTGGCCGGAGCGGTGTTCCGAAGGAAGAAATTACATTAGATGATCGAGGAGAACCGCGTCCTCAAGAAACAGCTCGAGGCTCGCGGAAAGTCGTCTGCGCTTCACCGATGATCAGCTTCGTCGGTGGACGTCCTCAGAAAGGGCATTGGGTGGACGCGGATCTCTTACCGGAATCGTGCGCATTCATCTCGAAGCATGCTCATCTCAGATCGACGGGCTAGAACTCGGACTCGATGGCCACCCGGCCGACGAGAGGGACGTCCGCGGATCCGAGTCCAATCCCCATACCCAGCTTGAAGGTGATTTCGTGCGGGAACGCGAACCAGAGCTGCGGGAACAGCGTGGCGCTCTTCTGTGCCGGGAACTGCTTGAATTCAGCGCCCACTCGTAGAAACCCCTCCGCGGGGTATCGAGCGCCGATCGCGTAGCGAAACTGAACGGCTGGATCGGGCGCGACTGTGACGGGCAGATCCAAGTTCAGGGTTGTGTTGAACGCCGTGGAGAGATCTCGGGATACGACAAGTCGCGGGGTGAGCACCTGCTCTCGCTCTCCCTCGGTGGCGCGAGCGGTCTCGAGCTCGTATTCCAGGGAAGCTGCAAGGTCCAGCGGTCCCTGGCCCTCCTCCGCGAAGCGATAGCGGGTCTCCGCCCTAAATCGTCCGAATCCCAGGCCCGACGGATCCTGCACCCACTGGGCCGCTCCGTCGATCGTCCAATGCGACGTGGCACCGTATTCGAAAGCCCCCGTGTACCACTGGCGTGGATGCCGATCGCTGCCCGCGTGAATCTCTCCCCAGAGTTCGATCTCTCGCTCGCCGCGGCCCAGGGTCTGATAGACAAATGTTTCGTCGATGTAATCGTCTCGGTGGGCGAAGGCGCGGGGTGTGGATCCAAGGGTCGCTGCCATGAGCAGCAGCCAAACTCGGATGGCGACTGTTCGGAGCGTTTGCACCGCATCATCGTCACACGCTCTGAATCGCGACGTAAAGTTTTTCGTCACTCGGGTGGGTGTACGCGGGTACCTCCGAGCGATGGCGGATCTGGGACCGGGACCGCATCGATCGGGAGACATCGCCGAAAAACTGGGGCGCGCGGTGACTGCGCTCGGCCCCACCAGAAATAAGCTGATAGCCAAGGGAATGATCTGGAGCCCCAACCACGGCGACACCGCATAGGCGGGAGTCGGCCAGGCGAGTACCGGCCCTACCAAGATAGAGGGGACCAATGGGCCCATGGACTCACCCGGGCTGCGAGGAAGATTCTGGCAGTATGGAGACGAGGACGGTGTACCCTTGGCGTACGGGGGAAGGCCAGATCGCTGACGTTCCTACAACGAAAGCTCTGTGGTTTGAAGTACCCGGCGTGACTCTTGAACTTCTTTCCTTCCGGCCGATGGTTGCCCTCGATCAGCCGCCACGCGCGGCGACGAGAAACGGTGCTAACGGACGTACCCACAGGGGCCTATCGAGGGCCACGAAACTTCCTCCGACGCATGGCACCGTTCCTGCCTTGCTCTCGAGTGGGTAACGGAATTCGTCGGAGACGGCGGTGCCGGCTTCTTCGCCGTGTGTGGGCAATGTGACGTACTGCTCCATAGCTCATGCAAGCCACGAGTCGCCGAATCCACCAATCCCGGCGGGCCTCAGGACAACTCTCCGGTCCAGCCACTGGCGTGCGGCGCCATTCACCTCGACAAGCCCACTCCACCGTTGCAGGGCAATACGCACGCGACGCACCACTAACGGCACAACAGGAGGATTTCCCGATGCATCCCCGGACAAACAACTTCGCAGCGTGGCCACTGGTAGTACTGCTGGTCGCGATGGCTGGATGTAGCTCCGACAACCCCACCGGGCCCGGAGTCGACACCGTCGCACCGACAGTGAGTTCCACTAACCCCGTCAATGGCGCCACAGGCGTGGCGATCATTACGGCATCGTTCAGTGAGGCGATGAACGCCTCGACGATCACGACGACCACCTTCACCGTGAGCGGACCCGGCGCAACTCCCGTGATCGGGACCGTCGCCTACAATGCGTCGACCCACATTTCGAGATTCACGCCCACGAGTGCCCTCGCGGCCAACACGGCATATACCGCGACGATCACGACCGGGGCCAAGGATCTCGTCGGCAATGCGCTCGCGAGCCCCCATGTGTGGAGCTTCACGACGTCGGCGACGTCCAGCAATCAGGCGCCAGTGGTTCTCGGCGGGGCTGGGCCTTTCGCGGTTCTGGCCGGTTCGACGGTCACCAACACGGGTGCAACCGCTCTGACGGGAGATCTGGGCGTGAGCCCGGGAAGCGCGGTGACTGGCTTTCCGCCGGGAACGCTGACCGGTACGAAGCACGTTGCCGATCCCACTTCAGCGCAGGCCAAGCTCGATCTGACCACGGCGTATAACGACGCGGCTGGACGAACGCTGGCACCCGTCACCGTCGCCGGGAATCTCGGCGGCTTGACTCTGCCACCCGGCCTCTACAAATCCACGTCCTCGCTCATGGTCTCCTCAGGCGATCTGACGCTCGACGCCCAGGGCAACCCGAATGCTGTCTTCATTTTTCAAATGGCATCAACACTTACCACGACATCTGGCCGAGCAGTGATCCTGAGCGGTGGCGCCAAGGCTTCAAACGTCTTCTGGCAGGTGGGCAGCTCGGCGACGCTTGGAACGACGTCCGCATTCAAGGGCACCATCATGGCAGATCAGGCTATCACTTTGAAAACCGGGGCGAGGCTGGATGGCAGGGCACTGACACGGATCGGCGGGGTTGCGCTGGCCGGCAATACCGTCGTAGTGCCCGCCCCGTAGAGTTTCGAAGACCGGCGGCGAAGGAGTTTCGCCGCCGCGGGATCACGTCGCGCACCTCCAACCGGTGGAAGTCGAATCACGCCGGCATGGAGGTGCGCGCTCAGGAGTGTTCGTCACTCATCCCTCAGGTGTCTAGCGAATCGGGGGTACCCTCGGGGAGCCAGATCACGAATCGCGAACTTTCGCGTTCGCGTAGAGACGCGGGACCCTGGCGGCGAAAGCTGCTGGGGTCTTGGCGTTAAGGGGCGTGGTTTGGGGCCTCGCGACGCCCGTAGTATCCGAAAAATCGAGTCCGCTGTAGTGCTGCGCGTTACCCCCGTCGGATACGCTCCCCGGATGATCGAACTACAGCTACTTCTGGGAACCTTTGCTGCCTGGTCCAACCGTCGCCGGGGAGCCGTGATCACGTATTTCGTTGAGGAGAACCGCGTCCTCAAGGAACAGCTCCAGTCGGGAGGGAGGCGCCTCCGCTTCTCCGATGACCAGCGGCGGCGCCTCGCCGCAAAGGGCAGGCCATTGGGCCTCAAAGCGTTGAGGCAGATCGCGACGGTCGTGACGCCGGAGGCAATCTTGGCGTGGCACCGACGGCTCATCGCGGCCAAGTGGACATATCCGCGGCGCCGAACGAGCCGCCCCGGAGCCATCAGGGGCTCGGGAACGAGATCGTAAGCGGGGCTCCAGTACAGCGAGAGGGCGTGATCGAGGCGAGCGAGCGGCTCGGGGGCTTGCTGAAGTATTATCACCGGCGCGCGGCGTGAGCGCGGAAAAAATACGAAAGACGAATGTCGCTTCCGCCTCCGATCCCTTCGGGAGTAGCCTCTAGTTCTCCCCGAGGCGAATCAAGGCCAACTCCGGAGGAATCGCCCCGGGTCCCGTCAGACAGCCCGCGCGTGAATGCAGATGTGGACACCCATGAAATCCCTTCTCGGTTGGAACCTGCCATCACGCCTGTTTGGCGCCGTCGCGCGACGGCTCAACCTCGAGGAGCACGAACAGCGGCTGCTTCTCCTGATGGGAGCGCTGGTGGCGATCCTCTTCGGCGCCTACACCATCGCGAAAGTGCTCCGCGACGCGTTGTTTCTGGCCGAATTCGGGGCGCTCGCCCTGCCGTACGGATACATCGGGGTCGCGCTGGCAGCGGCCGGATTCGTCTGGCTTGAGAGCCGGGCGGCTCTCCGGTTCAAACGGGTCGGCGCCACCCGGTTCAATCAGTACGCGGCGATCGGATTCAGCCTCCTCGCGGCCGCGCTATTTCCGTTCGCACGTCACTGGACCACCGCCCTGTTCTTCGTCTGGACGGGCAGCCAGGCGATGATGCTGTTGCCGCACTTCTGGGCCCTGGCGCTCGACGTCTGGGACTCGCGCCGGGCGCGCAGCGTGTTCCCACTTCTCGGTGGCTGTGGCCTCGTCGGTGGTCTGATCGGCGGCGCCTTCGCCGCGTGGGCGACCCCCATCGTGAAACGGGACGGATTGATGTGGTCGATCTCGGGTCTCCTCATCGCGGCACATCTGCTGACGCGAGTGATCGAGAGACACCGCGCGCGCCGTCCCGCGCGGATCGAGGCCTCGCACACTGTCTCAGGCTGGGAAATCATTCGTCGGTCGGCGTACATCAAGGTTCTCGCCGCGGGACTCGCGTTGTCCGTGATCGTATCGACGCTCGTCGATTTCCAATTCAAGCTATTCATCCAGAGGCTGTATCCCGACCCGCATGCGCTGACGCAATTCTTCGGCAAGTTCTACGTCGGGCTCAACGCCTTGGCGCTGGTGTTTCAGTTCAGCGCGGGAGGCTGGCTGATGTACCGGTTGGGGCTCGGGCCCACAACCGGCTTGCAGCCGATCACGGCGACGCTCTTTGTGTCGGGGCTGGCCCTCGGCGTGGGATGGTGGCCCGTCGTCGCGATGCGATGGCTCCAGGGCGTCGTGTTCCAGACGCTCGGCAAGTCCTCAGCCGAGATCTATTTCATGGCTGTTCGTCCGCACGAGCGCCGCCGCATCAAGCCCGCCGTCGACACGCTCGTCGACCGCTGGTCGGACGCCGCGGTCGGCATCCTGTTGATCGTTCTGCTCCATGTCATGGGTGTCGGAACCACGGTCATCGCCACACTGACAGGCGCGTTCGTGGCGATCTGGATCGTCGTGCTCGTCTTCCTAAACCGAGAGTATGGTCGATCCCTCGAGCAGACGCTGAGCAGCCATTGGCTCGAGCCCGATGTGGCGGTGGAGTCGATGCGGATTCCATCCGCGCGAAAGGCGCTCCGGCAAGGGCTGCACGCGGACGACGAGCACCGGATCGTGCTGGCCCTCAAGCTGAGCGAGCACTCCAGGGACCGAGGGATTGCTCTCGCCGTGCGCGGCTGCCTCCACCATCCGTCCCCGAGCGTGCGCGAGGCGGCGGTGGAGGCGATGGATGCGATGCGTCTGCGGGACGAGGAAGGCGTGGTCCGGAGCTTCCTCGGCAATCCGCATGAAGGTCTTCGCCGCGCGGCGGTTCGTTATCTCCTGGCCCTGGCGCCGCAGCCGGCCGTTCTCGCGCGCGGTTGGCTGGACGGCGCCGACCTGGCGCTCCGGCAGGACACCGTCGACGCGCTCTTCGACCGCCCCTCCGAGGGACGCGCCGCGCTAACTCTGGAGTGGATCGATGCCCGCCTCGAGTCCGGCAGGAGCGAGGATCTTCTCGTCGCGGCGCGCGCCCTGGGCGCGATGACCGGGAGCGCCCCCGTACGGCGATTGCGCGCCCTGCTGTCGAACCCCGACCTCGAAGTCAGACGAGTGGCCCTGCTCTCCGCGGCGCGCCGACCTAGCCCGGAGCTTCTCGAAGCACTGCTGCCCCTCCTCCTCGTCCCGGAGCTGAACGTTGAAGCGCGCGGGGCCGTGACCGCGATCGGCGCCCGGGCGGTGCCGGATCTCAAGTCACGCCTCGACGGCGAGCGCGGGGCCCGGGCCCAGGTGATCGCCGCTCGAATCCTGGCGTCCATCGCGAGCCCGAGCGCCGTGGGAGCCCTGATGACGCTGGTGAAGAGCCGCGAGCCGAGGCTGCGTAACCTTGGGTTTCAGAGCCTGGCCCGGGTGCGGGTGGTGACCGACAAGCCGGTCCTGCCGCGCTCGGCAGCGCACAAACTCTTCCTGCGCGAGCTGGGGGCGTACCGCGGATTCCTCGAGCCGGCTCTCTCGCTCGAGGGCGGGGCCGCTCCGGAGCTCCGCTTGCTCGCTGAATCCTTCCGCGAGTCCGCGGAGACGGCGATCGAGCTCGCCATCGGGGCGCTCGCCTGCTGGTACGAGCCCAAGCCGCTTTTCGGCGCGCTACAACGGCTCAAGTCGCGCGAACCGGGTGCCTCGGCGCCGGCGCTGGAGTACCTGAGTCACGTCCTGCCCCGCTCGATCTTCCGGCATGTGAGCCGCGTCTTCGAAGATCAGCCGGCGAAAGTCCGAGAGACCGCCGCCGACGGGCAGGGCAAGCCGCTCACCGAGTCCATACAGGCGGCCTGGCGGTCGGACGACGGGTGGCTGCGTGCCTGCGCGGTGCGCGCTTCGCGCCACGCACCGGCCTTCGATCTTCACCTGTTCGCGACCGGAGGGGGGCACGACCCGCTCGTGGGCGCGGAACTCGAAGCCCTTTCCACGAGCGGGGATCCTCGCCTCGGGCTGCCACCGGGAGCCGCGCCGGCCTCGTCGAAGGGAGCGTCCTGCTGACGCCCTGGGTATGCTCGCGACGTTAGCTTATAATGCTTACAGCAGCGAGGTTACTCACTTCCTCCGTGGCGCACGGCATTGATAGGGATGGTTATGATCGAACGAACACCGTCGGTCGAAGATATTCAGAACTACGCCCAGAACATCGTGGATACGGTGCGCGAGCCCTTGCTGATCCTCGACGCCACCCTGCGCGTCCGGTCCGCCAACCGCGCCTTCTACCAGACGTTCCACGTCTCATCCGAGGAGACCGAGGGTCGCCTCATCTACGAGCTGGGCAACGGCCAGTGGGACATCCCGGATCTTCGTACTCTGCTTGAGGACATCGTTCCCAAGAGCTCCGTCTTCGACGACTTCGAGCTGGTGCACACCTTCCCGGCCATCGGCCGCAGGGTGATGCTGCTCAACGCCCGCAAGCTCCAGGCGGGCCAGCATGGCGAGCTCTTGGTCCTTGCGATGGAAGACGTGACCGAGCGGCGGCGCGTCGAGGCGGATCTGAAGGCCATCGAAACCTACGCCCAGAACATCGTGGATACAGTGCGCGAGCCCTTGCTGATCCTTGACGCCACCCTGCGCGTCCGGTCCGCCAACCGCGCCTTCTACCAGACGTTCCACGTCTCATCCGAGGAGACCGAGGGTCGCCTCATCTACGAGCTGGGCAACGGCCAGTGGGACATCCCGGATCTTCGTACCCTGCTCGAGGACATCGTTCCCAAGAGCTCCGTCTTCGACGACTTCGAGCTCGTGCACACCTTCCCGGCCATCGGCCGCAGGGTGATGCTGCTCAACGCCCGCAAGCTCCAGGCGGGCCAGCATGGCGAGCTCTTGGTCCTTGCGATGGAAGATGTGACCGAGCGGCGGCGCGTCGAGGAAGAGGTGGAAAAGGCGAAGAATGCCGCCGAAGCTGCCAACAGCGCCAAGAGTGCCTTCCTGGCGAACATGTCGCACGAAATCCGCACCCCCATGAATGCCATCCTCGGGTTCTCACAGCTCATGCTGCGCGACCAGAACATCACCTCCCAGCAAAACCAGTACCTGGGAACGATCAACCGCAGCGGCGAGCACCTGCTCGCCCTGATCAACGATATTCTGGAGATGTCCAAGATCGAGGCCGGCCGCACGACCCTGAACCCCACGACCTTCGACCTGCGCGCCCTGGTCAAGGATCTGGAAATGATGTTCCGCGTCCGCACGGATGAGAAGAAGTTATCGTTCTCGGCGGAGATGATCGGCGATGTCCCCCAATACATCATGGCCGATATCAACAAGCTGCGGCAGGTCTTCATTAACCTGCTGGGCAACGCCGTCAAATTCACCGAGCAGGGCGGCATCATCTTGCGCGTGCGCGCGGCCCGCGAGGCCTCGACGGGACCTCTTCTCCGAGTCGAGATCGAGGACACGGGCTCGGGCATTTCGCCGGACGAGCTAGGCAAGCTATTCCAGTACTTCGAGCAAACCAAGGCCGGGCAGAAGAAGGGGACCGGTACCGGGCTGGGTCTGGCGATCAGCCGGGAGTTTGTTCGCCTGATGGGGGGCGATATCACGGTGAGCAGCCAGGTCGGCAGGGGCAGCGTCTTTTCGATTCACCTGCCCCTAAGAGTGGGTGAGGCACAAGGGGTTCAACAAAAGGACAAGACGCGGCATGTCCTAGGGCTCCAGAGCGGACAGGCGAAGAGCCGGGTGCTGATCGTGGACGATCAGGAGGATAATCGCCAATTGCTGGCGCAGATTCTCGGTCCGGTCGGTTTCGAGATCCGGTTGGCGAACGACGGAGAGCAGGCCGTCAAGAAGTTTGAGGAATGGCAGCCCCATCTGATCCTGATGGATTTCCGCATGCCGGTAATGGATGGCCATGACGCGATCCACCAGATCCGGGCCGCCGCCGGCGGCAAGGCACTCAAGATCATCGCTGTCAGTGCCAGCGCGCTGAACGAAAACCGCCAAGCGCTGCTCGGGGTCGGCGCCGACGATTTTATCGCCAAGCCCATCCAGGAAGCGGAGCTGTTCCAGAAAATTCACGAACACCTAGGGGTTGAGTACGTGTACGCGGAGGGGCTCCCTGCCGTAACCGCGGCCCCGGAGGAAGGGACAGAGCTCACACCCGCGTCCCTGGCGGGCTTGCCGCAAGATCTCATCCACAAGATGCGTGAAGCCGTCATGACGGCGGATTTGGACCAGGTGCTGACAAAGATCAAGGAGGTTGAAGCCCGCGATCCCCGCATCGCTCAGGGGCTGCGCCGCCTGGCCGAAGGCTTCCAATACCAAAAGCTCCTCGATTTGTTGAGGATGGGGGCCTCCATTGAATCTGGAGAAGAGTAGCGCCGGGCAACCTGCCAGCATCCTGGCTGTGGACGACACCCCCGCCAACTTGCAAGTATTGGCCGCCATGCTCAAGGACCACGGGTACAAGGTCCGCCCCGTTCCCAGCGGCAAGCTGGCGTTGCTCGCGGCGCGGCGCGATCCCCCGGACTTAATCCTCCTCGACATCAACATGCCGGAGATGAACGGCTACGAGGTGTGCGAACACCTCAAAGCCGACAGCAAGCTCAAGGAGATTCCCGTCATCTTCATCAGCGCTCTCACGGAGCAACTGGATAAGGTGAAGGCCTTTGCCACCGGCGGCGTGGATTACCTCACTAAGCCGTTTCAGATGGAAGAATTGCACGCCCGCGTCGAGACGCACCTGAACCTCCGCCGCTTGCAAATCGAGTTGGAGGATACGAACGCGCGACTGGCGAAGGCCAACGGCCTGATGTCCGGCGACCTGAAGGCGGCGGCAAGAATCCAGGAGACGTTCCTACCCCGCGAGGTACCTCGCGTCCCGGGCGCGGACTTCGCCTGGATCTACCGACCCTGCGACGAACTGGGCGGCGATGGCCTCAACATTATCCCACTGGGCGAGGGCCAGGTCGGGCTGTACATCCTGGATGTCAGCGGCCATGGCGTCGCGTCGGCCCTATTATCGGTAACGCTCAGCCGCCTGCTCGCGCCGCAGTCGGAGCCTTCCTCAATTCTGTTTCAGGA
>JANMQV010000092.1:0-1707 GCA_031370645.1 Candidatus Eiseniibacteriota bacterium
CGAATGCCCTGGACCATCTCGGTCGCGTCCGTGTCGGTGAGAGGAGCCAGCCGAACTTGAACATCGTGAAGCAACTCAACGGCCACGCCGCCGAGTCCGAAAAGAACGATCGGTCCGAACGCGGGATCGCGCGTCATGCCCACAATCGTCTCGACGCCGCCGGCAACCATGCGTTCGACGGAAACACCCTCGAAATGGGCCTCCGGATTGGTTCTCTTGAGCAATGCTCGGAATTCATCGAACACCTGCGCCGCTTCTTCCTCGGATCGAACATTGAGCCGCACGCCGCCGACATCACTCTTGTGCACGACCTGCGGTGAGCGAAGTTTCATGACGACGGGGAATCCGATCGACTTCGCGAAGGCAGCCGATTCGCCGCGATTTGTCGCGACGCGGGCGACGTTCAGGCGAATGCCGTAGGCCGCGAGTAGTTCGCTCATCGGGCCGGGAGGCATCCATCCGTTCCCCCTGGCTCCGCCCGGCATTGCCGCGCGGGCCGCCGCGATCGCCCTCTCGGCGCGGCCGCGGTCGATTCCCGAGAGCGACGGCGTCTTCCCCACCGGACTGTTCCGCCAGACGCCGTACCGGACGACGCGCGCCAGGGCACGCGCCGCGGATTCCGGGAAGGAATACGAAGGAATGTGCCCGGACTGAAGCGACTTCAGGCTCTCCGGAACGCCGTGGCTTCCCATAAAGCAGGAGAGGATAGGCTTCGTGTTCCCCTCCGCTCCGGCCAGGATCGCCTTCGCGACCTCCTGAGCGCCGGTGACGAGCGGGGGCACGAAGATCACGATCACGGCGTCGACGTTCTTGTCGGCGTGGAGGAGGCGCACGGCCTTCTCGAACGACTCCGCGTTCGCGGAGGCGATCATGTCCACCGGATTCCGCGTGCTCGCTTCAGCGGGAAGAAAGGCGCGGAGCGCTTTCACTGTCTTCGGTTCGAGTGTCGGGAGTTGGAGGCCCATGCCTTCACAGGCATCAGCGGCCATGATGCCGGGACCGCCCGCGTTCGTGAGAATGGCGACCCGAGGGCCGACCGGAGTCGGCTGAGAGGCCAGAAGAAGCGCCGTGTCGAATAGCTCCTCGATCGTGTCGGTTCGGATGACCCCGCTCTGATGGAAGAGCGCGTCGACGGCGACGTCGGAGCCGGCAAGAGCGCCCGTATGCGACGACGCCGCGCGCGAGCCGCTTTCGGTTCGCCCGCTCTTCACAGCCACGATCGGTTTCTTCCGCGCCACCCGGCGCGCGATCTGCGTGAACTTGGTCGGATTGCCGAACGATTCCAAATAGAGAAGGATGACGTCGGTCCCCTCGTCCCGCTCCCAGAACTCGATGAGATCGTTGCCCGAAACATCGGCCTTGTTCCCGACGCTCACGAACTGCGAAATGCCGACGTTCAATTGGCGCGCGTAGTCGAGGATGGCGAGGCCCAACGCTCCGCTCTGAGACGAGAAGGCGACTCGGCCCGCTGGCGGCTTAACTGGCGCAAAGGTAGCGTTCATCATGACGGCGGGATCCGTATTCAGGATCCCGAGGCAGTTCGGCCCGACCAACCTCATCTTGTAGCGCCGCACGACCTCGCGGAGCGCGACCTCGCGCTTCGCTCCCTCTTCCCCGATTTCCTTGAAACCCGCCGAAATCACGACGAGCGCCTTTACACCTTTCTTGCCGCAGGCTTCCACTGCTTCCAAGACACCGACTGAAGGA
>JANMQV010000125.1:0-8885 GCA_031370645.1 Candidatus Eiseniibacteriota bacterium
GGAGAAGGGCTGACCGCTTGCCGTTCGTCGATTCTAGCGAGACGCTAGAGCTGGCTCGCCGCGAACGTGTCGCCCTGGTTGATGTCGCCGCTTTCATAGCCACGCCGAAACCACCGAACCCGCTGCGCCGACGTGCCGTGCGTGAACGAATCGGGCACCACGCGCCCCTGCGAGCGCTTTTGCAGGGTGTCGTCCCCGATCTGCGACGCCGCATTCAGCGCTTCCTCCAGGTCGCCCGCCTCCAGCAGTTGCTTCCCGCGCTCGGTATCGTGCGCCCAGACGCCGGCGAAGAAATCGGCCTGTAGCTCCATCCGCACCGAGAGCGCGTTGTATTCAGCTCGGCTCACGCGCCCCTCTTGCGAGTGGACCTGATCGGAGATCCCGAGGAGGTTCTGCACGTGGTGCCCCACCTCGTGCGCGATCACGTAGGCCTGTGCGAAGTCGCCCGGCGCGCCGAGCCGATCGCGCAGGGTCTTGTAGAAGGAGAGATCGATGTAGAGCTTTTCGTCGCCGGGGCAGTAAAACGGCCCCATCGACGCGCCCGCCTGCCCGCACGCCGATTCCACCTCATCGGTGAACAATACGAGGGTCGGATCGCGGTACACCTTCCCCATCCGCCGGAATTGCTCGTGCCAGACGTCCTCGGTCTCAGCCAGGACGACCGAGACGAACTGTTTCAGCTCTTCCTCCTGCGGATTCGGCGCGGCTTGTTCCGTGGGCGCGGTCGAGGTCGTCGCCTCGGTTCCGAGTTGTTTCAAGATTTCGCGCGGATCGGCCCCCATCAGCATGGCGATCACGACGACGATGAGCACTCCCGCACCACCGATGGCGGCGCCTCGCGGCGCCATCCCCCGCCGATCTTCGACGTTGTCGCTCCTTCGCTCTTGTCTCCAGCGCATCGTTCGATCCTCCAGGCGCTACTTCGCGGGGATGGCCCCGGCGGCGGGCCAGTCGGAGTCGCCCACGCGCTTCAGAGTCATCTCGAAGAAGCGGACGGGATCCTTCCCCGGCATCACGCGGTCGCCCACCTCGTGAAGCGTTCCGTCCTTGATCGTGGCCGCGTACTTGATCGTCATCGGACCGGCGGGAATTTCCCAGGCATAGCCGTCCGCGGTTGGTTGGAAGACGAAGTCGCCGGACTGTCCCATGGCGTAGGAGTGCATGGAGTAGCCCTTGGTCGCGGGATTGAATGAAACGATGCCGAACGCGTTGAACGAAACCTTCCCCTCGGAGTCGTAGCCGCGCCCTTCCATGACGCGCACCGATCCGTCGAGAAAGAGACCAATCCGCTCGGTCTGCGTGATGTCGTGCTTCTCGCCGCTCGGAAGGATCGTCCAGGCGGAGCCGCGCCAGACGCCGTCCATCTTCGCGAGCGCGGTCATGGCATCGCGTTGGGCGGCGATCACGACGGCCGGATCGGGGCGGCCCTGTGCGCATGCGGAGCCGGCCGCGAGGAGCGAGCAGAGAAGAGTGGGAAGCAGAAATCGGGGCGTGAAGCGAACCATACGGGATCCCCCTGATTGAATGTGATGATCGAAGTCTCGTCGCGAACCGATGCTACCTGATTACGCACCCAACGAGACAAGGTTACGGGCCAGTCGCCGGACCGGTATAATCATCCCCTGATGGAAACCCCCACGGGGAGTCAGGGGAATCCGTCCCCTTCAGAGGTCACGCAGACGTTTCTTCGCTGGAGACAAGGGGATGCGCGGGCGCTCGACGCGCTCCTTCCGCTTGTTTACGACGAGATGCGGCGGCTGGCCGCCGGCTACATTCGAAACGAGCGCCCGGGGCACACGCTTCAACCCACCGCCTTGGCGCATGAGGCCTACCTGCGTCTCCTCGATCAGCGCCAAGTTTCCTGGCAAAACCGCGCGCATTTCATGGGCCTCGCCGCGCAGGCGATGCGTCGCATCCTCACCGATCACGCGCGGAAGCGGCACGCCCTGAAGCGTGGCGGCGACGCGGTTCACGTGGCCCTTCAGGACGTCGACGTGGCGGGCGACACGGCCGATCCGATGGGCGTATCCGCCGAAGAACTCGACTCCGCGCTCGAGCGGCTCGGCGCGCTCGATGAGAGGCAGGTGAAGGTCGTCGAACTCCGATTCTTCGCGGGGCTCTCGATCGAAGAGGCGGCGGAGGTGCTCTCGATTTCTCCCGCCACCGTGAAGCGTGATTGGACGCTGGCGCGCGCGTGGCTTCATCGCGAATTGAAAGGGCGAGTCGAGTGAGCGATCGCTGGAAACGCGTGGGCGAGATCTTCGATGCGGCGCTTCGTGAGACTCCGGAGCGCCGCGCCGAATTTCTGAAGGAGGCGTGCGGCGGCGATCGTGAGTTGGAAACCGACGTCCGGTCGTTGTTGGCGAGCCACCATGCGGCGGGGGAATTCCTCGAGCCCGGAAGCATTCCGATCGAGATGCCTCCCGGTGGAATTCCCGATGCGCCGAAGGCGGGACAGACGATCGGCTCGTGGAAGGTGATCCGCCCCCTCGCCGAGGGTGGGATGGGCGTCGTCTATCTCGTGGAGCGGGAGGACGGGCAGTATCACCAGCGCGGCGCGCTCAAATTCATTCGCCACGGGCTCGCCACCGACGAGATGGTCCGCCGCTTCCGGCGCGAGCGCCAGATCCTCGCGTCGCTCGACCATCCGAACATGGCGCGGCTCCTCGACGGCGGCACGACCGACGAGGGACTTCCGTGGTTGGTCATGGAGTACGTGGATGGCGTGGGGCTCTACGAGTGGTGTTCCGAGCACGCGCCGACGCTTCGCGAGCGGCTTCGACTCTTCCTCGCTCTCTGCGGCGCGGTGGAGGCGGCGCATCGGCGCCTCGTCCTCCATCGCGACATCAAGCCGGGGAACGTGCTTGTCACCGCCGAAGGCTCCCCGCGCCTCCTCGACTTCGGCGTGGCGAAGATCTTCTCTCGAGAAGGAATGGATACAGGGCCCGGCACCGACCTCACCACACTCCACGCGCCGCTCACGCCGGAGTACGCGAGTCCCGAACAGTTGCGGGGTGATGAGGTCGGTACTCCCTCCGACGTCTATTCGCTCGGCGTGCTCCTCTATGAGTTGATCACCGGCGTTCGTCCCTACCCCACGCGCGCCGAAGGAGCCGCGGAGTTGGTGCGCACGGTCTTGGAGCGCGATCCCGTTCGGCCGAGCACGGCGGTGGTGGGCACGCGCGTTACGAAGTCCGCGGCCGACACCGGTACGCGAGCACTTCCGCGGCCTCCGACGGGCGGGCCCGCCGCTTTGGGGCGCGCCCTCTCGGGCGACCTCGACAACATCGTGTTGAAGGCGCTCTCGAAGGAGACGACGCGCCGATACGGTTCGGTCGAGGAGTTGGCCGCCGATCTTCGCCGCTATCTCGACGGGCGGCCCGTCGAGGCGCGGCCTTCCACGTGGTCCTACCGCGCTTCGAAATTCGTTCGCCGGAACCGTCTCGCGGTGGTGATGGGGAGCGTGGCGCTTCTTGCGGTGATCGTCGGTGTGGGGTTTTCGCTCTATAGCGCGCGCGTGGCGGAGCAGCAGCGCGGTGTGGCCGAGCGACGGCTTCGCGACGTGACCGTGATGGCGAACACGGTGCTCTGGGACGTGAACGAGGGGCTCGCGACGATGCCGGGCACCACGCCGCTTCGCGCGAAGGTCGTGGACATGGCGACGAAATACCTGGACGGCATCGCCGCCGAGGGAGTGCAGGACACGGCGCTCGTGCGAACGCTCGCGGATGCTTTCGAGAAACTCGGGACCGTCCAAGGGGAGCCGTGGCGCGCGAACGTGGGCCGAAGCGAGGACGCCTATCTCTCTTTCAAGAAGGCGCTCGCCTTGCGCGAGGAGTTGGTGCGCCGCGATCCGGGACACGAGGAGTACCTGGTCGATCTCATGTCGACCGCGACGAAGATCCGAAACTACGACGAAGAGCACGGGAACGAGAAGGAGATGCTTGCGATGTCCGCGCGCTCGCTCGAGCTGATCGCGCGGCTCCGTGTGCTCAAGCCCGAAGAGCGTCGCTGGCGGATCAATTCGCCGCGTCTTCATCACAATCACGGGTTATCACTGGTGAACGCCGGGCGCGTGGAAGCAGGGGTCGCCGAGATTCGGCGAGGCCTCGTGGAGTTCGCGGCGCTCGCGGATGCGGAACCGACCGATCCGGCCCACAAGCGCGCGTTGGCGCAGGCCACAATCGGCTATGCCGAGGCGCTCACGCTCCTGCCGGGAGCACCCGATAGCGCTTTGGCCGCGCTCGGTCGCGCGCGCGTCCTGCTCGAGCCGCTCGTTCGCGAAGCTCCTGAAGACTTCGGGCTCCGGCTCCGGCTAGGTTCCGTGAGCTACGACACCGGACGCATTCTGCTCCTCCGCTCCCACGACACCGCCGGCGCTCTTCGCGAGGCGATCGCTTCCAGCGCCGCGACGGAGGCGTGCATGAAGGCCGATCCGGGGAACGAGGATGCCGTGGTGAGCCACCTCATCGCGCGGACGTTCGAGGGGCATGCGCTCACAGCGGTCGGGCAACTCGACAAGGCGGAAGCGATCCTCCGCGTGGTGATGCCGGATCTCGAGCGGCTGGCGCGGGCCGACACGACCGATGTTCGCTTCCCGGAGACGATCATCGAGGCAAAACTGAGCATGGGGCTCGTGGAGTCGGCCCGCGCGAAGCGCGCGACGGGGGCGGCCGCGACCACGAGTTGGCGCCGTGCTGAGGAGTGGCTCGCGGGCGCCGAGCGCGATCACGACCGTCTCGTCGCGCGCGACACAAATTGGAAATTCTCGGGCGAGGAACTGGAATCAATCAACGCGGCGCTCGCGGAGGCACGGAGGGCGCTGAAAAAGTAGGCACATGGGCAGTCGGATGGTCCTCGGAAGAGTCGTTGCTCCCCCCCTTCCCGAGGTGTAGAGTTTTCGGCTAGACACCTCGTTCGTTTCCCTCCCCCGAAGTCGTTTCCCCAAGCGTGACCCTAGGATTTCCCCGGCGTCTTCGCCCATTCCGGGCGGCTTTGGAGGGATCAGACATGCGGACCCGCTCGCTCTCCCCTGCATTCGCGACCTCGTTCCTCGTTCTCGGCACTCTGGCCCTCGGCTGCCTCTTCGCATCAAGCGGTGCGGCGGCAACGCTTTCGGAGAACGCCGCCCAGCGCGCCGACGCGGTCAGCGGCGCCACCCCCCAAATCGATCCCATCAACTCGATGACGGTGTTGGTGAACGTGACCGCGGACCAAACGGTCCACGCCACCGACGCGGACGGCGACCCCCTCACATTCTCGAAGTCGTTCGGACCCGCCTACATGACGGTCTCCACCATCACTCCGGGCACTGGCAGCGCCACGGGAACGATTCATCTCGCCCCCGGCGCCTCGGACGTGGGGATGACGTCGGGAGGAGTCTCGGTCTCCGACGTCGCGCACTCGAACCAGCGCTCGTTCTCCATCCGCGTCACGACACCCGGGGTTGCGCCGGTGATCGAACCGCTGGCCGACATGGTTGTCGAGGCAGGGCATGTGGCGGACCAGGAAGTCCATGCCACCGACGCAAACGGCGACCCGCTCGAATTCTCCGTCGCTTCGGGTCCTTCGTACGTGACCGCGACGACGGAGGATGCCGGAAGCGGAACGGCGTTTGGTTTTGTCCACGTGGCGCCTCCAAGCTCCGTGTCTGCCACCGCAACTATTACGATTCGGGTTTCCGACGGCATTTTGGCCGACGACGGATCGTTCCTCTTGTCCGTGACGAAACTGAATGTGGCTCCCATTCTGTCGCCGGTTTCGGACGTCAGTCTCCGGACCAACGAAGTCCGAGACGTGCCCCTCTACGCCAGCGACGCGAACGGCGACCCGCTCACCTTCTCGAAGACGGTGGGCCCGTCGTACATGACCGTCAGCACGGCGGACGCTGGACAGGGAAACGCCCTCGGGACGATGCATTTCGCTCCGGGCGCCGGAAACAACGGGAGCTTCAGCGCGACGGTCACCGTGAGCGACGGGTACCTCACCGATTTTGAATCGTTCATCGTCAGCGTCCGTCCGAATAGCGCGCCTTCGCTCAGCTTCATCAGCGACATGACCGTGCACGCCGGCTCGAGCGCGACGCAGTACATCTATAGCTACGATCCCGACGGCGACGTGGTCAACCTGACCAAGGTGAGCGGTCCGGGGTACATGAGCGTCTACGAGTACGCTCCGCCCGGCAGCTATACCTCGGGCGAGATCCGGATCAATCCGACGCCCTCCGATGGGGGAAATACGACCGGCATGGTCCGCGCCAGCGACGGCATTCTCTTCTCCCAACAGCCGTTCAACATCTCGGTGACTCCGCCCAATCGCGCTCCCGTGCTCTCGCAGCCGGTGGACGTCACGATGGTAGCGGGGGAACAAGTCGAGCAGACGGTGACCGCCACGGACGCCGATGGCGACTACATCTACATCTCCAAAGCGTCCGGCCCGATCTACGTCTCGGTACAGGGCTATAATTATTACGGCTTGTCGTCGGCGTTGATTCGCATCGCGCCGGGCTCGGCAGACATCGGGTCGGCGACGGCCACCATTTCGGCGACCGACTTCTCGGTCACCACGACCAAGTCATTCAGCATCAACGTCTCCGCCGGCAACTTCCCCGCCCTTTGTCCCAGCGGTACGTTTACCTCCCGCGTGACGGACTTTGGATACGGAACCATCGAAGTTCAAACCGCGGATTTGAACGACGACGGAATTCTCGACCTGGTGGTCGAGCTCCCGGACCAGGGAAGGGTCAAAGTGGCGCTGGGTGCCGGCGACGGGACGTTCGGCACGCCGACGGAACTCCAGGCCGGCAGCAGCCCCGCGAGCGGGGTGATCGCCGACTTCAACCGCGACGAGATCTCCGACGTGGCGATCGCCAATTTCGGTGGCAATAACGTCTCCGTGTTCCTCGGCGATGGAACGGGCGCGTTCGGACCGAAACGTGACCTCGCGGTCGGCAGCGGGCCGCGCACGATCACGGCCGCGGACGTGAATCGGGACGGTAAGATGGACATCCTGACCGCGAATAACGGCTCGAACGGCGGAACGATCTCGATCCTTCGAGGGGTAGGCGATGGGACGTTTACGGCGACCACGCCGCTCAGCGCCGGGACCTCGGCCTGGGCGCTCGTCGCGTCCGACTTGAACGGAGACGGCGCGCCCGACCTGGCGGTAACGAGTCCGGACAGCTCGAGCGTATCGGTCTTTTTGAACAATGGGTTCGGATCGTACGGGTCCCGAACGCAATTCACCTGCGGGCAGGCGGCGTACGGCATTGCCGTCGGCGATCTGAACGGCGACGGGAAGGCGGACCTGGCCGTTACCAACGCCTACGCGTCTGCGGTCTCCGTCCTCCTGGGCGCTGGCACCGGGACGTTTGGAAATCGCCGCATCTTTTCGTCCCACTACGGGCCGCGCCAACTGGCGATCGTCGACCTGAACGGAGACGGCCACGCCGACGTCGCCGTCGTGAATCTCGACTCCTATGACGTGTCGATTCTCCTCGGGGACGGAAGTGGCGCGCTCGCGCCGCGCACCGATATTTCGGTCCAGAGCGGCCCCTACGGAATCGCCACGGGCGACTTCAACGACGACTTGAGAAGTGACCTGGCGATCGCGAATTACTACGCGGGAAGCGTCTCGATTCTCCTGAACGAGAGTTGCGCGCCCGCGCGTGATCACCCGCCGGTGGTCAAGGCGCCGAAGAGCCGGACGACGGGTGAAGGGACCGCCGTCGCGTTCACGATCACGGCGAGCGATCCGGACGGCCCCGGACTCACGGGGCTGAGCGCGAGTTTTGCCGGGCTTCCCCTGGGGAACAACGCCGCTTTCACGGCGGATCCCGGATTCACGGGCGGCAGCTTCACGTGGACGCCCACGTTCCAGGACGCGCGTCCCACGCCCTATCCTGTGACCTTCACGGCGACGAACGTCCTCTCCGGAAGCGCCATGACCAAGATCACGGTGACGAACGTGAATCGAGCGCCGATCGCGAACGCCGGCGGCCCCTACACCGCCTTCACCGGCGCGCCCCTTACGTTCGACGGGTCGGGGTCGAGCGATCCCGACGGAGAGACGTTGACCTACCTCTGGTTCTTCGGCGACGGTGCGACGGGAATGGGAGTGCGCCCCGTCCACACCTATGCCGCGGCGGGGGTGTATGGCGTCGCGCTTTCGGTCACGGACGGATCGCTCACCGCGCTCGCCACCACGACGGCCACCATCGTCGGCATCTTCCAGGCGAGAGCTTTCACCGCTTCCGGGAATCGGAGCATTCGACTCAATTCCGGCAAGCCTCAGTGGAGCGTGCAACTCGAGCCGATCGGCCGCGCCTACATGAATGCCGCCGTCGATCTCACGTCGCTGGTCATGAAATCGACCGGCACCGGAAGCGTCGACCAGATCCGCGCCATCGTCCCGAAGACCGTCGCGGGCGGCGATCGGGACGGAAACGGCGTCGAGGAGATCAACGTCAGTTTCTCGAAGACCGACCTGCGTCTCCTCTTCTCGGGAATTCACGGAAACGGTTCCGCGACGGTGACGATCGAGGGAACGCTCTACAGCGGCGGCGTTCTGCGCGCATCGCTCGACGTCGGCATCATCGCGGGCGGCGGGAACCTTGCGGCTTCGGTCAGTCCGAATCCGCTCAATCCGTCGGCGGTGCTGACCTTCTTCACGACGAAGTCGGGTCCCGTGCGCCTGCAGGCGTTCGACCCGCAGGGACGATTGGTTCGGACGATGCTGCATGAACCGCAAGTCGGGGCGGGGTACCACGATCTCGCGATCGACGGGCGGGATGATCGCGGCACGCCGCTCGCGTCGGGCGTCTACTACTACCGGCTGGAGGCGGCCGAGGGAATCACCACGGGCCGCTTCACGATACTTCGGTGAAA
>JANMQV010000129.1:0-34714 GCA_031370645.1 Candidatus Eiseniibacteriota bacterium
GGACTCCGGGGCGGCGTGCGCGTCGCGGTCTACAACGCGCTCGGCGTCCCCGTCCGCCTGCTGCACGACGGCCCGATGCGCGCTTCGTCCGCCACGATCGCGTGGGACGGCCGAGACGGGGCCGGGCGCGCGGTGCCGAGCGGCGTCTACTGGATCGCCGTCGAGGGAGGAGGGGAGCGTCATGCGCTTCGTGTCGTTCGGCTCCGCTAGGGTGAATCGAACCCGTGGCGGCGCGCTCGCCGACGGAACCCTTCTCGCGGCGCTCCTCTTCATCACCGCCGCGAGCAGCGGCGCATTCGCCGCCGAATCCGTGGAAGACGCCTCCGCCCGCTGGGTGCCCGCGCTTCGCTCCATGCGCTTTCCAACCGGGACGTCGCTCGTCGAGAGTCCGGGAGGGACGAGTGGAGAAGAGGCCGAGCGTTCCCTCCGCGCCGCGGGGTACGACATCGCGGTCTCCATTCCGCCTCATGTTCATGTCGTTCGCGCCGGGCGCCGGCACGGCCCGCTTCCAGCGGGATTCGCGCTCCGAGCGGGGGGCACCGAAACCGCGGAGCCTCTTCCGGCCGCGGGGGTCGGCGGCGGCGGCGCCATGCCCCTGCCCGCCTCCTCGCTTCTCGGCGGCTCAGACCCGACGTCGAGCGATCCCTTCGGCGGAGTCCCCGACGCGCTCCCGCCACTTCGCGGCACGAGGGACCCTTCCGCAGCGCGCGCCGCGTTCCGTTCCGGCGCCACGCCCACCCTTCCGGCGGGGCTCTTCTACGGGACGCGCTGGGAGGACCTGAGCGAACTCATGGTGGGGCGCGTCGGGATTGGAATCTTCTTTCCCGAGAGCGACGGCTCCGTGGACGTCGATCGCTACGATTGGACGCCGGCGCTACGCGACTCGGTCGTTCGCTCCGCGGTGCGCGGGTTCCTCAAGTGGAGCAATTTCGCCGCGGCGAGAAACATTCCGCTGTCGTTCCACCTGGAAATCCATCCGTCGCTGCCGACGCGTTACGAGCCGATCAGCCGTCCGGTCTCGCAAGAGGAGCTCTGGGTCGAGGACGTGCTCCGGCCCGTGCTTGGTTATCGCGGGGACGCCTTCGCGATGGCGGAGGAAGCCGCGAACGGTGTTCGCGCGCGGCTCGGCACCCAGTGGGGTGGGCTCGTCTTCGCCGTGCAGAACGACTCATCCTCCGTCGGGAGTTTCCCGGACGGGCTCATCGCGCACGCGCGGCTCGGCGGTCCATGGTTCGTGATCCCGGTGAACAATCTCCGCACGACCAGCGCGACGCTCGACTACTACATGGAACACGAAGTGACGCATCTCTTCTGGGCTCTCGACGAGTACCCCGCGAACAACGCGTGGTGGTCGTGCAACATCACCACGGGCTATTTCGAACAGCCCAACTGGAATTCTTCGATTCCATTTCCGGGATATTGTTTCTGGGATCAGCGATGTCTCATGCGCGGAAACTACCCGGACTCGCTTTGCGAATTCACCGCAAAGCAGGTAGGCTGGGTCGATCTCGATCAGACCTCGGCGTACGACCTCTTCGAAACGAGACCCGCCGTCGTTCCGGATTCGTCGCGCTTCCGGATCGTGACCGGCCGATCGATTTGGCTTCGGGCGAAGGCAAGCGAGACCGCGCTACCGAACCGAAACCCCTATCGCTTCTACAGTGGAGATTCCATCTCGGTGTCGACGATCGATTCAGTCTTCTATCGCGTGGATGGTGCGGCGTGGAATTCCTTTCCTCCCTTGGACGGCGTGTTCGACGAGGGGGAGGAGATGGTCGAGATCACGATCAACCCGCTCCCCATCGGAAATCACACCGTGGAGTGGCAGGCGAAGAACCGAAACGGACGCTCGGCTCTCTTCAACGCGACGACCGCCGTTACCGTCTCGGGATCGACCGGCGCCGTTGACCCTCCCGGCTCCGAAAGCGGCCGCGCCCCGCTGCGCCTGCGGGTAGGACCGAGCCCCGGACGCGGGCCCGTCCGTTTCGCGCTGAGCGGGGCTCGCGCGACCGGCGCCCTCGTCCGCCTCTGGACCCCCGTCGGCGCGCTGGCCCGCGCGTGGCGCATTCCCGAAGGCGTGGCCGGCGCGGCCTGGTCGTGGGACGGCCGACTGAGCGGAGGCGAGGTCGCTCCGAGCGGCGTCTATTTCGTCACCCTCGATTCGGGAGGGGAGCGCGTGAAGCAGCGCCTCGTCTATTTGCGATGAGTGGTACCCGATGAGTTCTGCGGAACGTCTCGTTCCTCCCGGACCGGTCGGTGCGTCGGCCACATGGGCGCCGCCCTCGTTGCGCGGGCGGCGCTACGGCGAGGATCGGCTCCACCTTCTCGTTCGCGATCCCCGACGGGTGCTCGCGATCTGGGAGTTGAGCCAAGCGACCGCCTCCGGTGCCGCGGCGAGGGCGACGGAATGCGGCTCGCCCACCTGTTACGTGCTTCGAATCGAGCGGGCGCGCGACGCGGACCTCGCTCCGGAAGTCGTCGCCAACGCATCGTTGCCCGACGCGCTGGGGGGAGAAGGGTGGTACCTCGCCATCCCTCCGAAGGCGGGCCGCTGCCGCGCCGTCATCGGTCTCGACCTCCCGAGCGGATTCGAGCCGCTCCTCACCTCGCGGTGGGCCGCCACGCCTCCGGATGGTCCGTGCGAGGAGACGGCGCCCTGGCCGCTCGGCGCCGAAGGGGAAGTGTGGGCCGCGCGTCAGTGGGCCCAGGCGCTCGCGGAACGCGCCCCGGCTCCGAGTTCGGCGGCTCGCTATCTGGCGCCGCCGACGGAGCGGGAGTCGACGCGATGAGCGCTCCGACAGGGGAGACGCCAGGCGGATCCGTCGCCGGCTATCTCTCCCTCTTCCTCCACGCGCACCTCCCCTACGTGCGGCATCCGGAATACGAGGACTCGCTCGAAGAGCGATGGCTCGTGGAGGCGATCACCGAGTGCTACCTCCCGATTCTCTCGATGCTCGAAGGGCGCGCCGCTCGCGGCGCGAAGGGCGCGATCACCATCTCCCTCTCCCCGACGCTCCTGGCGCTCTGGGCTGATCCGTTGCTGCGCGACCGATACGTCCATCGGCTAAGGCGCCTCCTCGAACTCGCCGGGAGGGATGTGGCGCGTTACCGCGGCGACGCGTCGCTCGGACCGCTCGCGCGGCTCTACCGGGACCGCTTCGCCGCGTCGCTTGCCGACTACGAGGGGCGCTACGACCGCGACCTGGCCTCGGCGTTCCGAGCCGTCGAGGAAGCGGGCGTCGTCCGCCTCGTCACCTGCGGGGCGACGCACGGATTCCTCCCTCTCATGGACCTCGGCCGGCCCGCGTGGCGCGCGCAGATCGGAGCGGCCGTGGGTGAGTTCGAACGCGCCATCGGGCATCCGCCGGAGGGGATGTGGCTGCCCGAATGCGGCTATGCGCCAGGGGTGGAAGAGGTGCTCGCGGAATTCGGTATTCGCTACTTCGTGGTCGATAGCCATGGGATTCGCCATGCGTGCCCGCGCCCCGTTCCCGGGACGTACGCTCCGTTTCGGACCCGATCGGGCGTTCTCGCGCTGGGACGCGACGAGGAGTCGTCGCGGCAGGTCTGGAGCGCGACCGAGGGTTATCCCGGCGACGTCTGGTACCGCGAGTACTACCGCGATCAAGGGTTCGACCTGCCGCTCGAAGAAGTGCGCGCCTTTCTTCCTTCGGGAGGGACGAGGACGCATCTGGGCCTCAAGTACTACCGAATCACGGACAGGCGGCGCGAACATCGGGAGCCCTATCAACCCTCGGTGGCCGCCGAACGCGTGCAGGAACACGCGGCTCACTTCGTTCGCGCGCGCGCGGCGCAAGCGCGGGAAGCGTCGGCGGCCATCGGCCAGCCGGCTTTTCTCCTCGCGCCGTACGACGCGGAGCTCTTCGGGCATTGGTGGCACGAGGGGCCCGCGTGGCTCGACGCGGTGCTCAACGGCGTGGAAGCGGAGCCCGCCCTCGAGGCCCTCGACGCGGGGAGCGCCGCTGCAAGGCTTCCACGTGCGTCCGAAGGGACGCTTCACGTTTCCAGTTGGGGCGCCGGCGGATACGCCGGATTTTGGCTCGACCCGGAGAACGATTGGATCTACCGCCACCTCCTTCGCGCGTCGGAGCGAATGCACACGCTCGCGAGACGGGGCGACGGGGGCGATCCGCTGCGGGGGAGGGCGCTCCGCCAGGCGGGCCGAGAGCTCCTCCTAGCGCAGGCGAGCGACTGGGCGTTCATCATGAAAACGGGAACCCTTGTGCCCTACGCCATTCGACGGACCGAGAGGCACTTGGAGGCCTTCGAGCGGCTGGCCCAAATGCTCGAACGGGGAGAGCTCGCGGAGGCCGCAGTCGTGGCGGCGGAAGTGGCGCATCCCCTTTTCCCTACGCTCGATCCCGGGCTTTTTGCTTGACACTTTCGGAGGTGGATTCGTACCCTTCGCGGCGTTCCCCCCCCACGGCTCGATTGATCCGAGGAACATACATGCCTCGTCGCAAGACTGTACGTGTAGGGCTTCTCTTTGTTCTCGTTCTGGCAGGCTCGCTTTCGTGCGGAGAGAAAACCCCGACCGAGCCCGCACTAGCGTCCGACATCATCGCGCCCGGCTTCTCGGAAAACTTCGAGACGTCGCCCCTGCGGGAGTCGCGAGAGCTCCTCATCGATGGGCGGGCGACCGACATCGAATGGAACGGCACGGGTGACCCCTCGTTCGTGATCGTCCGAGGCGACGGCGGCAATTATTTCCTGCTCGTCCGCTCCCTCTGGACGTTCGATGCCCAAACCGGGGCTCCGCGCGGCATCTTTTTCATGCTGCAGTGGCCCGACCGCGAGGAGAATCGCCTCGAGGAGCCGCTCGTCACGAATATCGACACGGGCGACGCGGATGGGCTCAACACAATCGACTGCGTGAATGACGATCGGATCGTCAACCCGGCGTCGTGGACGCGCTCCAATCTGCATGAAGATCAGGTCTTCGTGGAGATCTACAGCGACTCCGTCGGAAACTACCCCGCCGACGCCTGGCGCTGGGGCGCCGGCACGACCGACCCTTCCGTTCCGGTCAATCCGACCGAGTACCTGGGCGCCGATCTCGACGAGACGCGCGGAGCGGCCGCCCACCCGCTTGGCGGCGCGGTCGAGGATTATTACAGCACCGGTGGTCCTTGGTCGCTCGACGTGGGACTCCTTCCTAGTATTCCGAATACGGTTCCCGGTTCGGCAGTCCCCATCTTCCGGCCCGACAAGGCGACACGCGACGTACGCCTGAATCGCGGCAAGCCGACCGCCTACGTGCTTTGGAAGCCGGTCGCCACGACGCTGACGGAGTGCGACACGCTGAATCCTCTCCGGCTCGACGACGCCTCGGTTCGGGACAAGACGTGGAACCCCAACGACTACATCCCGTCCGTGTCGATTCAGCTCGCCGATTCCAGCCAGTCCGACGTGGTGGCCCGCGGCACGTGGCTCGAGGGGAAGTGGTCGCTCGAGTTTCGGCGTGCGCTGACCGCGCGGCCCCCGGACATCCAGAGCATCCCCCAGCCCCCGCGTCCCGACGACATCATCTTGCGGGAGGGGCACCGCTACATGGTGCGCTTCACGATCTACAACGCGACGAAGACACGCTCTAGCCAGACCGAGTTGCTCCCCCTTTATCTCAAGCCGAGGAACTGAGCACTTCATGAATCCGACGACATCCGTGGCCCCGAACCACGCCCGGCGCACCGTCGCGGGGTTCCGACTGCTGACCGCTCTGGCGGCGGCGGCCGTACTGGGCTCCATCGGTGCCTCCGACGCGCGCGCGCAGGTCGCGCGCGCCTGGACCAACGACACGCCCCTCGATCCCTACTCCGCCTGGCGCGGCGCCCGAGTCCTGGCCATGGGCGACCTCAGCGTGGCGGTCGAGGACGATCGGAATCCGCTGAATGTCTACGGATACTCGGAAAACCCCGCGGGGTTTCTCACCGTTCGAGACAGCTCGTACGTGGAGCAGGGAACCGCGTATCGCGACTACTTCGATCGTTACTACGGACGGTCGAACAGCGCCGTCACCCGGAATAGCACGCTCCGCGTCGGCTGGCTCACGGGAAACAAGTGGGCGATCGGGGCCGACCTTCGATACTCGAGGATGCAGGCGAGCCGGCACGACCAGGGCACGGTGCAGGATCGGAGCCGCTTCATCCGCGACTTCGACGTCTCGCTCCCGGACTACTTCATCCCGCGGACGGGCGACAGGACTATCGGCGCCGGCGTCATCTATCCGTCGGCCTCCGTCGTCTACGCGCGCCGCTTCCGGTCGTGGTTCACCCTCGCCGGGCGCTACACGCGGCGGGGAGAGCAAGAGGATCGGACGGTCCTCAACGATCCCTATGATTTCGACAATAAGTCCACGGCGAGCGAAATCGCGGGCGGACTCCTGATCCATCCGAACCGGATTACGAAGAAGATGCAGCTCGGACTCTCGGCCTCTTGGACGGGCGACAATTTGAAGGGCATCAGCAGTTCCTCGTTCAACGAAGACACGTACGAGCTGAAGAAGCCCGTGGTGGCCTGGGGAGCGCAGCTCGTCAGCCAATTCGGCTGGATCCACGGCATCGTGGAAGGCCGCCATCACTCCTACGACGGTGAACAGATCGCCCGCGTGAACTGGGCGCCGCAGTTCTTCCTCAATCCGTATCCGTCCGAGATCGACCAGAGTTTCGTCTTCAAGAAGCGCTGGACGTCGGGGCTCGTCGGCCTCCGGAACAACGAGGTCCGTTCGCGCTGGCAGGCCGACCTGCCGGGGACTCCCGTTCATCTGGGAGCGCGATACGCGTACTACCGCGAGTACCAGTGGGCCAACCCCATCGCGGACGTCCTATCGCCGATGCTTCCGCTCGACGTCCGCCGCCTCGGTTACAAAACCGCCGGCGGCCTCTCGGTAGATCTACCCGACCAGGCAGGCGTCGTCGCCCTCGAGGTGCAGGCGGCGCGCGAGCAACGCGCCGATTGGCACGAGGAGCGTGGCGCGGCGGTCCCGACCGGTACGGCGCCGGACGTGATCATGGGCGAGATGAGCTATCGCTTCGGAGCGGAGTACAAGGCGCGGCCCTGGCTTCCGATTCGCGCGGGGGTCGCCCTTCGCCGTTTCGATCCCGATCGTCGCGACGGACAGCCGCCCTATCGCGGCATTCGCTTGAGCGCCGGCGCGTCGTATCGCTGGGACGCGCTCGGGCTCCTCTTCGACGGAGCCTGGGCGCACGAGCACTTCCGCTACACGCCGCTCGATCCCTCTGTCGAGATCGGCAAGAGCGACGAGCTCACCGTAACCATCCAGCGCCTCTTCTAAAGTAACGGTCGTGGACGACCTGCTCCGCCTCGCGCTCGACACGGCAGTCCAGCGCGGGGCGGACGTCGCCGACGTCCGCCTCGTCGAATCGAAGCGGGAAGACATCCACGTCAAAGACGGCGAAGTCGGCGCGCTCGATCGAAGCGAATCGGCCGGCATCGGCGTCCGCGTCGTGGTCCGAGGCGGGTGGGGCTACGCGGCCACCGACGAGCTGACCCGCGACGGCGTCGCCGCCTGCGCGGCCCGCGCGGTGGAAATCGGGGAAGCGAGCGCTGGAGTACTCGTGAGCCCCGTCCGTCTCGCTCCGGAGCCGCCGCACCGCGCCGTCTGGTCGAGCGAGTGCTCGATCGATCCGTTCACCGTACCGCTCGAGCGAAAGCTCGATCTCCTCGTCCGCTGCGGCGAAGCCATGACGAGCGTGAAGGGCGTCACCACCGCCGAGTCGTTCCTCTCCTTCCTCCGCCGCCGCACGCGCTTCCTTTCCTCGGAAGGCGCGGATCTCGACCAGACCTGCACGCGCTCCGGCGGGGGACTCGTCGCGCTCGCCGTGGAAGGGGATCAGGTTCAGCGCCGAAGCTATCCCCAGTCGGAGGGATTTTTCCTCTCTCGCGGGTACGAGTTCGTCGAGGAGATCCCGTGGATCGAGAACGCCGGACGAATGGGGGAAGAGGCGGTCGCGCTCCTTCGGGCGGATCCTTGTCCCCAGGGGGAACTCGACTTGATCCTCGAGGGCTCCCAGCTCGCGCTCCAGATCCATGAATCGTGCGGTCACCCGACCGAACTCGACCGCGCGATCGGGATGGAGGCGAACTACGCGGGAACGTCGTTCCTGACGACCGACAAGCTCGGGAAGCTTCGCTACGGATCGCCGGTGGTCACTCTCACGGCCGACGCCACGCTTCCGCACGGCCTCGCCACCTTCGGCTTCGACGACGAGGGCGTGATGGCGCAGCGCTGGCCGATCGTGAACGCCGGCCGGTTCGAGGGCTACCTGACTTCCCGGGAGACGGCGCACCGCATCGGCGAGCCGCGAAGCCGCGGCTGCGTGCGGGCCGACGGCTGGCATCACATCCCGATGATCCGGATGGTGAACCTGAGCCTCGAGCCGGGACGGGGATCGCTCGACGATCTCATCGCCGATACCGATCACGCGATCCTGATGGAGACGAATCGCTCCTGGTCGATCGATCAGCTCCGATACAACTTCCAGTTCGCGACCGAGATCGCCTGGGAAATCAAGAAAGGGAAGCGCGTGCGGATGCTCCGGAACCCCACCTACCAGGGGATCACGACCGGATTCTGGAACTCGTGCGATTTCGTCTGCGGCCCGGAAGCGTGGTCGCCCTGGTCGGTCATGAACTGCGGCAAGGGGCAGCCGGGCCAGGTGGCGGAGATGACGCACGGGGCGGCACCGGCCCGATTCCGAAAAGTTTGCGTGGGAGTCGCCTCCGATGCGTAGGGAAGAGGCGCGGGCGCACCTCGACCGCGTTCTCGCGATCGCCGGGTCGCGAGAGCTCGAGGCGTCGATCGGCGGCGGCGAAAACTACCTGACGCGCTTCGCCAACAACGAGATCACGCAGAACGTCGCCGAGCGCCGCCATGTTCTCTCGGTGCGCGTGGCGCAGGGGAGGCGAAGCGGGCGCGCGACGGGGAACGATTGGAGCGCCGCCGGCATCGCGCGTCTCGTGGCCCGCGCCGAGGAAGCGGCGAGGGTGGCCCCCGAATCGAACGACGCCGTGCCGCTCCTCGGTCCGCAGAGCTATCGAGAGGTGGACGCGGTCGACCCGGCGACGGCCTCGCTCGGGCCGGAGGCGCGGGCGCGCGAAGTGGGGCGCGCCGTCGCACGCACGCGCGCGGCCGGTCTCGACGGCGCGGGGATCTTCGAAACCGGGCATGGAACGATCGGCGACTACGGCGAACTCGGCACCCTCGCGCTGGCGAACACGAAAGGGCTCTTCGCCTACCACATCGAAACGTCCGCCACGTTCAGCATGACCGCGCTCCGCGGCACCGAATCGGGGTGGGCGGCGGCGCAAAGCCACGCGGCGTCGGCCATCGACGGCGACGCGCTCGCCGCTCGCGCGGTCGACAAGGCGCTCCGCTCCCGCGAACCGAAGACGTGGTCTCCCGGCTCCTACGACGTGGTTCTGGAAGCGGCCGCCGTCTCCGATCTTCTCTACGAATTGAACGACACATCCTTCGGCGCCTTGGCGCTTCAGGAGGGACGATCGTTCCTGGAAGGGAAGATGGGAACCGCGGTCTTCGGGCCCGAGATCACGATTCGGGACGATCCCTACCATCCGCTTCACCGCGGCGCCCCTTTCGACGGCGAGGGCGTACCCGCCCAGACGATCACGATCATCGACCGCGGTGTGGCGCGGAGCGTCGTGTACGATCGGCGAACCGCGGCGAAGGCGGGGCGGGAGAGCACGGGGCACGGGCTTCCGTATCCGAACTCCGCCGGGCCCGTGGCGCGCCACCTCGTGCTCGAGGGGGGCACGGCGTCGCTGGATGATTTGATCGCCGGCGTCGAGCGGGGGCTCCTCGTGACGCGCGTCTGGTACACGAACGTCGTCGATCCGAAGAGCGTGATGGTGACCGGGATGACGCGCGACGGGCTCTTCGCCATCGAACGGGGGAAGGTGACGCACGCCGTTCGCAACTTCCGCTTCAACCAAGGGGTCGTGGAATCGCTCCAACGGGTAGACGGCATGACCCCCACGGAGCGGGCCGGGGGAGTCGTCTGCCCGGCGCTCCGGGTCCGGGGCTTCCGGATGTCGAGCGTCACGGAATTTTGACCCTCTGGAGGCGAAACCGTGAAAAAGGGCTTGCGGATCGCGTTGAACGGGCTATAATTCGGCGTTAGAAGCGCTTCTCGGCCCACCAGCGCTTCGAACCGTGTCCCCCACTGGTTCGAGTAAGTCGTCCCCCCATTCCTTGCTGTTTTCCGCGTGTCCGACGCTCTGTTCGCCGTGAGCGCGGAGTGCCACAACCAGGGTTGGTTCAAGGATTTGCCTTGACGGAAGACCGTGCCGCTGACCTAAAATCAGCCACTTCGTCATGTCAGTACCAGACCGGAAAGGAGCGCACCACCGTATGCCGAGCTTGCCGTTTCGACTCCGCGGCGGGTTCTCCCTTCGCGCCCCCCGTCTGCGAGTAGCGTTGATGCTGCTACTCTCGCTGGCGGTTGTCGCGGTTGCGGGCATCGCCCAAGCGCAGACAGGTACCATCCAGGGTAAGGTTACGGACCAGAGCGGCATGCCGCTCCCGGGCGTGAGCGTCATTCTCGTCGGCGCTCAGACCGGTGGAATCACGAACGCGGCGGGCGAGTATAAGATCGTCCGCGTCTCCGTCGGCAGCTACACGCTGCGGGCGATGATTCCGAGCCATGAGCGTATCGACAAGCAGGTCCGCGTCGATGCGAACCGCACCACGGATATCGGATTCTCGCTCCCCGAGAAAGTCACGAAGATCAAGGGGATCACGGTCACCGGCGAACTGAAACTCCGCGTCACGAAAACGGCTTCCACGAAGCAGGTCGTGACGAGCGAAGACTTGCGGTCGCTCCCGGTCGATTCGTACAAGGACGCCATCGGCCTCAAGGCTGGCGTCATCAGCCAGGGCGGCGATCTTCACTTCCGCGGCGGCCGCGCCAACGAAGTGCTCACGATCGTGAACGGCATCCCGAGCCGCAATCCGCTTTCGGCGGAAGGCGTCGATCTCGGGCTTCTCGCCGTTTCATCGAGCGAGCAGGTGCTAGGCGGTCTCGACGCCCAGTACGGCAACGCGCTCTCCGGCGTCATCAATCTCACGACGCGCGAAGGTGGCGACAAGCTGGCGGGCGAAGTGCGCTATTTCACGGATCGCTACGGCGAGTCCGATAAGGCCTTCAACAACTACGAGCGGGTGAGCCTCGGCGTCGGCGGCCCCTTCCTCTTCCCGAAGACGAACTACTTCATCTCGATGGAAGGGACGTTCAGCGACACCTACCTCAAGAACACCTCCGACCGGAAGGAGCACCGGCTCCTCGACTTCATCCGGATCGGGAACCGCCAGTCGAACCAGACCAGCATCTCCAGCAAGCTCACCTACAAGGTCACGCCGAACGCGAAGCTCAACACCGAGCTCATCCTGAACCGGAGCTCGAAGAGCCCGTTCCACAATCGTTGGAACCGGAAGGGCTTCGTGCAGGTCCGTTACGACTCCACGTCGCCCACGGACGGCTCGATCGCCCAGCGGTACGGCACGTGGGCCTATTACCAGGTCGATCCTTCCTTCCAGCCGAGCAACACGGCGCAGCACCTTCCGGTCACCGACGAGGATTACACGCAGCTCGCCGTCACCTGGCGCCAGACGCTCTCGCCCGGAACGATCTACAACCTGCGCGCGTCGCGGCAGTCATGGCAGAGCACCGAGGACGTGCTCGACCGGCAGCTCTGGGAGTACCAACAGACGCCCGGCAATTACTACGATCCGTTCAACCGGATCGACGGGCTCTACTACGTGACGAACGGCGACTACCCGACCTACGAGAAGCGAACGACGACGACCTACTCGATGAACGGCGATCTCGCGAAGAAGATCGGCACCCACAACATGATGGTGGGCGGCGACCTCTCGTATAACTCTCTGCAGTCGCTGAACACCGACTTTCCAAACGTGCTCGACACGAACGGCAATTACGGTGGAACGCGCGACGACTTCCGATTCTTCAATCCGGAAGGCTCCGCGTTCGCGCAGGACCGGTGGGAGTACGAAGGGATGGTCCTGAACGCCGGTCTTCGCTACGACAACTTTTCGGTGGGGAACCAGATTCCGAACTCGGAGGTCACCGACCGCGTGAAGACGCAATGGAGCCCGCGCGTCGGCATTGCGTATCCGATCTCCGATCGAGACGTCATGAGCTTCCACTACGGCCGCCTCTTCCAGGTGCCGGAGCGGCTCTTCATCTACCAGGGGCGGAACGTCTCGGCGCAGGCGCGCGGGAATCCGAACCTCGAGCCGCAGACGACCATTTCCTACCAGCTGGGCGTCCAGCATCTCTTCAGCAAGGAGATATACGGACAGTTCGGCGTCTACTTCAAAGACATCTTCGGTCTCCTCACGACCGTCGATCAGCAGATACCTGGGTTCGCGCTGACGGTGCCGACGTACGTGAACGGCGACTACGCCTCCTCGCGTGGCATCGAGCTTACCCTCATCAAGAAGCACAGCCACGGCTTCTCCGGCGAATTGAATTACACGTACGGAAACGCCACCGGCACCGCGTCGGATCCGAACCGCGCCCTCGCGCAGTCGGGCACCCTCCGCGACCAGTTCAAACCGACTTCCGAGCAGCCGCTCGACTGGGATCAGCGCCACTCGTTCTCCGCGTCGCTCCGTCTCGGCAACGAGAAGGACTGGGCAGCTTCATTCGTCTACCAGTTCGGAACCGGATTCCCGTATACGCGTCAGGAGCGCCAGCAGCGCCAGCAGGACCCGACGGAGGTGAACGCGTCGCGTCTCCCTTCGACGTCGACGCTTTCCTGCCAGGCCGAGCGCTTCTTCCAGGTTTGGGGCCAGAACGTGACGTTCTACCTCCAGGGAACGAACCTACTCGACGCGAAGAACATCAGCGACATCCAGCCGTCGCTCTGGCCCGACAACCAGATCGGCGGATCGCCGTACAAGATCTACTATTCGGAGACGGGCCGCGCCGGCGGCGCCTTCCTGACCGCTGACCAAGACGGCGATGGCCGAGAGGATTGGTATCCCGTGAACGATCCTCGCGTGTTCCAGGCTGGAAGGGTCATTCGGGTCGGCTTGGGGGTCCAGTTCTGATGCGAATTCACTCCGAGCGTCACGGCAGCGCGGATTCGCCCGGGTCTCGAACCCGGCGGCTGGGCGCCGCGGCTCGATTCCTCGGCGCGGTCGCCACGACGGCCATCCTTTACCTGGGAGTATGCGGCTTCCACGATCCCGTGGGCGTGTCGCAGGACGATCCCCGGAACCAGCACAATCTCTTCCGGCTCGACGGCAAGTTCGTGCACAACGTCGGGCGGCTGCAGCTTCAGATCACGAACATCGGTGAGACGGGGAATCAGGACAACCCGCGCCGCACGACCGTCCCTTCGGCCGAGTGGCCGCAAGGCTCGGGGGCCGATTATTTGTACGCAGCCGGCCTCTGGATCGGGGCGCTCGACGCGAGCGGCATTCCCCACGTCACGACCGCGACCTACGAGCGCGAATTCTCTCCCGAGATTTCACCCGAAAACGTCTGCGTCAATCTTCCGATCGATCAGGTGGCCGACGTGCGGGAGGCCTACGAAGGCATCCCGAACGGAAGCCGCGTCATCTCCGCGAGCGTCGATCCCGACGACGACGGGGACGGACTCGTCGACGAGGACTTCCTGAACGGCAAGGACGACGACGGCGACGGTCTCTGCGACGAAGACTACTCGGCCATCGGGCAGCAGATGCTCGCCACCGAGTACTACGACAACATTCCGCAGACGAGGCAGCAGTTTCCGGAGCACGTGCCGCTCGGGCTCCGAGTGAGGCAGACGTCCTATAGCTGGGCGACGCCGGGTCAGAACGACTTCGTCGGTATGGACTACGCCATCAAGAACATCAGCGGGCGGACGATCCGGAACGTCATGGTCGGCATCTTCGCCGACTTGGATATCGGAAACCGCGCCGTGCCGGGCTACTTCCTCGACGATGAAGTCGGGCTCATCAATCGCGACATCGAGTACATTGGCGCCAGCGGCGAGACGGTCCGCCGGAAGCTCCAGATGGGGTACGGCTACGACAACCCCGACAACCCGAACGCCCCGCAGGAGAACAAGGGCGGCGACGTGCCGGGCTACATCGGGATGATGTTCTTGAACCACACGACCGACCCGAGCGGCATTCTGGCGCCGCGCACCGTCGGGATCACGGCCTTCAAGTTCTTCTCGGGCTCGGGCGCGCCGTTCGCGGCGGGCGGCGACCCAGAGAACGACGCCCAGCGCTATCAGTTGATGACGGACCCGACGCTCAATCCGGCGACGGTCGGCGAGATTCACTCGAGCCGTCCGCTCGACTATCGCGTCGTGCTGGCGACCGGACCGTTTCGGTCGCTCCTCCCGGAATCGACCCTGACGATCTCGGTCGGCTGGGTGATGGGTCTGGGGCTGGGACAGGGAAATAGCATCGGCGCGGGCGGGACGCTCATTGAAAACGCGATTGCGGCCCAGCAGGTGTTCGACGGTCTCTACACCGACTTCGACGGCAGCACGACCACGGGGCAGTGCGGTAAGGAAACCTGCCTCCGCTCGCCAAGCGGCGCCACGTTCGTCTACCAAATCCCCGAATCGTCCGTCTGTCGCGTCCGGTTCTGGTCGACCATTCCGGCGGGCGAAGGTTTCGAGCGTTACGCGGGGCTCACGGCCTGGGATCCCCTCCAACCGTGCGAGGCCCAACAGCAGGGCAAGTTCGTTTGCACCGACCCGCCGAGTTCGCCGGGCGGCCCGTCGAGCAGCCATTGCGCCAGCGCCGACACACTCGCGCTTCCGGTCGGCAACGATTGCGTCTACGTCGACTTCGACTGCAACGTGAATACAGGGCAAGGAGGGCGAGAACGTCTCGTGAACTGGGTCGCGGCGGCGCCGCTGCCGGCTCCGGTCTTCCTGGGTCAGGATGGTCACTCCGAGCCGAGCGACTTCCTCCAGCTCTACCGCACCGGAAGAGATTCGGCGCGTGTTTCCGCCTGGTTCTTCCCCGGGGATCGCAAAGTCACGCTCAAATGGAATAACTTCGCCGAACTGGTGCGCGACGCCCAGCGAGGCAATTTGAAGGAGTTCGTCGGCTATCGCATCTACAAGGCGTCCGGGTGGGAACGCCCGCTCGGAACGAACGGGCCGTCGCGGGACCTCTGGTCGCTCCTCGGCGAATGGCGCATCGACCCGAAGAACACCCCGGCGAGACCGCTCTCCGAGCTGATCGACCCGGCGGCTCCAATCGTGTTCCGAGAGGACATCGAGGTACGCTGGAATCCGGTCAACAGAAACGTCTTCGCCGATTCCTCGTACACCGAGACCGACACCCTCTTTGCGGTGGGTCGGTATAGTTTCGTCGACGAGAACGTGCTGAACGGGTTCCCCTATTTCTACTCTATCGTGCCCGTTTCGATCGTGCCGGGGACGACGCCGGACCAGGACGTCGTGCTGACGTCGAACCCGAGCGCCCAGAACGGGCAAGCCGTCTATCCCCGCGGCGACGCGCAGGACACGCAGAAGAACGTGTTCGTGGTCCCGAATCCCTACCGCGGTCGAGCCGAGTGGGATCTCGTCCCACGAGCGGAGGACCCCTCCGGCACCAAGGTCACGTTCATGAATCTGCCGCTCGTGAAGGGCACGATTCACGTCTATTCCCTTTCCGGCGACCTCGTGCGGGACATCCCGTTCGACGGCCGGCCGCCAGCGGACTTGCAGTACGGCAAGGATCCCGTGGCGGCGGCAACCGGATCGATTTCCTGGAATTTGATCTCGCGTAACGGGCAGCGAATCGTGAGCGGGATCTACCTCTACTCCGTTGATACGGAGCTAGGGCGGGAGATCGGCAAATTCGTCATCATCCGATGAGACCGGCCGGAGCGACCCGTCGTTCCACGGGCCAAGCGAGGAGGATTTTCGTGAGAATCGCGATCGCCATCTTCATGGTTCTGTTGCTCCCGCTCCAGGCAATGGGGGCGCAGATCTTCGAAAAGGTCGGCACGCTGGGGGGCCAGTCGCTGAAGATCGGCGTCGGAGCCCGGGCGGCCGCCATGGGGGACGCCTACGTCGCGATCGCCGACGATGCCACCGCCGTCTATTGGAATCCGGCCGGCATCGCCCGTCTCTCGGGGCAGTCGATCAGCATCAACCACACGGCGTGGCCGGCGGATATTCTCTTCGACCAGGCGGCCTACGTCTTCAACGTGAAGTGGATCCCGGGCATGATCGGGGTGAACGTCCGCGCGCTCACGATGAGTCGCGACAAGGTGCGGACGACCTATCTGCCGGACGGCACGGGGGAAACATTCGACGCCGGCGAATGGGCCTACGGGCTCACGTACGCTCGGTCGCTCACCGACAAGTTCTCGGCGGGGCTGAGCGTCAATTACATTCAGACCGGCCTCGACGACGTGACGGGGAAGTCGACGACGTTCGACTTCGGCACGCTCTACGATGTCGGGATTCTCGGCGCGAAAATCGGAATGTCGATCCAGAACATCGGCAGCGACATGAAGTTCCTCGACGAGACGGTGAAAATGCCGGTCTTCTTCCGCGTGGGCGGCTCGTTCAGCCTCTTGCAGCGTGGCGAGAGCCGGCTCCTCACGTCGGCCGAGTTCACGCATCCTCCGGACAATTCCGAAAAACTGAATTTGGGCGCGGAGTACGCGTTCCACGACTACCTGTTCCTTCGGGGCGGGTACAAGATGAACTACGACACCGAGGGGCTGACGGCGGGATTCGGCGTGAAGTTTCCGCTCACGCTGGTCAAGTCGTCCGTCGCGCGTCTCGACTATGCCTACAGCGATCTGAAGTTTCTGTCGCAGGCGCATCGGGTGTCCGTAAACGTCAGCTTCTAGGCGGCGGGACCTCGTGCGCCTCGAACTCCGAACCGGTGAGGCTCGGGCGCCGCGAGGGAAGTACCTCCTAACGCTTCTCGCCGTCCTCGCGATACTTGGCGGCCCCGGCTCGGCGCGGGCAGAACGCCCGCGCGAGCCGGAAGGCGCCGCCTCCATCGGCGACCTCCGGTTTCACGCTCGCGCCATTCCATTCCGCCACGGCGACAAGGAAGCCCGGGCCGAGTTCTCCATTCGCGTTCCCTACCAGCAGTGCAAGTTCCTCCCCAAGGACTCCGTCCTCCAGGCCGATCTCCGCATCACCGTCCAGCTTCGCTCGATGTCGGGCAAGGTGCTGGTCCAGAACCAGCAGACCGCCGTGCTTCAGGTGATGGATCAAGTCGTGGCGGGGGATTCGCTCCTGGGGGAGATCTACTCCGTGGGCCTGGCGTCGCCGCCGGGGCAGTACAAGTTCCGCGTCCTCGTGGAGGACATGAACGTGGCGCGTCGGGGACTGGTCTACGTCATGAAGAACCAGAAGAAGCAGGGTGAAGTGAACGGCGTCGTCGATCTCGGAAAGTGGCTCTTCGCGAAGCCGTCGCTCAGCGGAATCCTTCCCGCGTGGTCGATCACGCCGAGGACGGAGGAGAGTCGCTTCGGGAAAGGACCGTACGAGGTGCTCCCACAGCCGAGCGGCTTCTACGGTCTCTACCAGGACGTCTTCTCCGCCTACTACGAGATCTACGACTCGCCACCGCCTCCGCAGGGGAGGCGCTACCGGCTGACCTCGCGCATCGTCTCCGCCACCGGCGATACGATCTTCACCTCACACGACTCCCTCCGCGTGACGGAGGGGGAGGCGTGGCCGCACGCGCTGGCCGTCGATCTCACGGCGATCCCGGGCGGTCACTACGCGTTCTACCTCGCTCTCGAGTCATCGGATCAGGGCTCCCGCCCGGCGTCGAGCGTCACCGAGTTCGACGTCCTCTGGAAAGCCGAATCGTGGACTCCCTACGCGAGCGACGGCTTCGAGGTCGCCGCGAAAGTGCTCCTCTCCGCCGAGGACGAAATCTCGTTTCGCCGGCTCCCGATGGGCACCAAGGAAGTGCGGATCCAGGACCTCTGGAGATCGGTCGATCCCACGCCCGAGACGGCCGAGAATGAGACGTACGAGGAGTTCCTCCGCCGGGTGGAGCACGCGAATATCAGCTACACCGTCTTCGAACGCGGGATGTTCACGGATCGGGGGCGGGTCTATATCCGCTTCGGGGAGCCCGACGATATTCGAATCGAGCGGCTCCCCGTGAGCGACAGGACCCTCGGCTTCGCCATCAGCGGAGAGATTCCGAAGGAGGCCGAGAGCCAGATCTCGAAGCAAAGCCCCGGCATCGTCGATACGCGTCCCTATGAGATCTGGTCCTATCAACTCCGAGGGCGGGAATTGGCGGCCCGGCGGGGCTTGAGCGAGACGAACAACGCCCTTAAATTCGTCTTCGTGGACGAACAAGGGTACGGCGACTACCTCCTCCGCTATTCCTCCACCTCCAGCATGCACTGAGGGGTCCGCCCCCGATTCCTCGGTCCCTCTTGACTTCGGCCCTCCACGGGCCTAGAATCGGCCGCTCTAACTCCATCGGTGTAAACAACTTATGATTAGAGTGGAGGCGGCGTTTCGATGCGCATCGGCGTCCTGACGGGGGGCGGAGATTGTCCGGGCTTAAACGCAGTCATCCGCGCGATCGTGAAGCGCGCGGTGAAGGCGCACGGCTGGGAAGTCGCCGGCATCCGACATGGCTGGCGCGGTCTCCTCATCGAGGAGATTGATCCGCTCGGCCTCGATGATGTCGCCGGCATCCTCCCGCGAGGGGGGACGATCCTCGGAACCTCCCGCACGAATCCCTACAAGGATCCCCAGGGCGAGGCAAAGATTCGCGCCGCCATCTCGAAACACGGCATCGACGCGCTCATCGCGATCGGCGGGGAAGACACGCTCGGCGCCGCGAACAAACTGGCCAACGCGGGCCTTCCGGTGGTCGGAGTCCCGAAGACGATCGACAACGACGTGAACGGCACCGACTACACGTTCGGCTTCGACACGGCGCTCACCGTCGCAACGGAGGCGATCGATCGCCTCCATACGACCGCGGAGTCGCACGATCGCGTCATGATCGTCGAGGTCATGGGGCGGCACGCCGGGTGGATCGGGCTCGAATCCGGAATCGCAGGCGGTGCAGACCTCATTTTGATTCCCGAATTCCCGGTCTCCATCCTCGAGATTTGCGACGTCGTGCGCCGCCGGCACGTGCAAGGGCGGAGTTTCAGCATCATCGTGGTCTCCGAAGGTGCCCAGGTCATGGATGAGAACGGAGCGTCGGTCTTCGTTCCCGGCGATAAGCGAGACGCATTCGGCCACGTCCGCCTCGGCGGCATCGCCCCGACCATCGCGGAGATGGTCGAGGCGGGGACTGGATTCGAGACGCGCTACACCGTGCTGGGACACATCCAGCGGGGCGGGTCGCCGACCGCCTTCGACCGCGTGCTCGGTTCGCGGTTCGGCGTGGCCGCGGTCGACTTGGTCGCGCGCGGCGGCTTCGGCAGGATGGTCGCCATCAAAGGAACGCAAATCGTGGACCTTCCCCTCGCCGAGGCGGTCGGCTCCATGAAGTTGGTCAGCCGGGAACTCTACGAGACGGCCCGGGTCTTCTTCAGCTAGGGAAAGGGGTCAGTCGTGCGTGTCGGTATCAACGGATTCGGAAGGATCGGGCGCCTCGTGGTGCGGGCCGCCTTGAAGCGGAACGCGGGGATCGAGTTCGTCGCCGTGAACGACGTGACCGACGCGAAGACATTGGCGCATCTCCTGAAGTACGACTCGATCCATGGGCCGCTCGCCGAGCGCGTGGAAGTCGTCGACGGCGTGCTGAAGGTGGGCGGTGCGAAGATTCGGTGCCTGAGTGAGATGAATCCCGCGGCGCTACCCTGGAAGGATCTCGGCGCCGATGTCGTGCTGGAGTGCACGGGGAAGTTCACCGATCGCGACAAGGCGGCGGTCCACCTGCAGGCGGGGGCGAAGCGGGTCCTCGTTTCAGCACCCTCCAAGGGCGCCGACGCGACGTTCGTCATCGGGGTGAACGAGAAGTCGTTCGATCCGGCGAAGCACCAGATCGTCTCCATCGCCTCCTGCACGACGAACTGCCTCGCCCCGGTCCTCTCCGTCCTCGACGAGACCTTCGGCGTGGAGCGCGGCCTGATGACGACCGTGCATGCCTTCACGAACGATCAGCGGATTCACGACGCGCCGCACAAGGATCTGCGGCGCGCGCGGGCCGCGTCGCTCAACATGATTCCGACGAGCACCGGCGCCGCGAAGGCGATCGGCCTCGTCCTTCCGTCGCTGCAGGGGAAATTGGACGGCGTGGCCGTGCGAGTTCCCGTGGCCAACGGATCGCTCGTCGATCTCACGCTAATCGTCGCGAAGCCGGCGAGCGTCGCCACCGTGAACGGCGCGATGAAGCACGCGGCCGACGGGCGCCTGAAGGGAATCCTCCAGTACACGGAAGACCCGATCGTCTCCTCCGACATCGTCGGGAATCCGCATTCGTCGGTCTTCGACGCGCCGCTCACGATGGTTTCGGGCGACCGGTTCGTGAAGGTCCTCTCCTGGTACGACAATGAATGGGGATTCTCGAATCGCATGGTCGACGCGCTCCTCCTCCTGGGACGGGCGTAGGGAGCCGGCGATGAGTCTCCGCACCCTCCGCACCCTCCGCTCCCTCGACGTCGCCGGTCGGCGCGTGTTCGTCCGCGTCGACTTCAATGTGCCGCTCGCGGCCGACGGCGCGGTCTCGGACGACACGCGGATCGTCGAAACGCTCCCGACGCTTCGCTACCTCATCGAAAAGAAGGCGCGTCTCATCGTCGCCTCCCATCTTGGCCGGCCGAAGGGGAAGCGGGATCCGAAACAGAGCCTGAAGCCGGTGCGCGAGCGCCTCGAAAAATTCCTCCGCATGCCGGTGGCGTTCGCCGAGAGCATCGTCGGGCCCGACGCGGAAGCCGCGGCCGCGGCGATTCCGGAAGGCGGAGTGCTCCTCCTCGAGAATCTCCGATTCGATCCGCGCGAGGAGGCGAACGATCCCGAATTCAGCGCCGCGCTGGCGAGACTCGCCGACGTCTACGTGAGCGATGCGTTCGGCGCCGCGCACCGAGCGCACGCCTCCACGGTCGGGATGACGTCGCACTTCTCCGAGCGCGCGGCGGGATTTCTCATGGAGAAGGAGCTCGGAGCGCTCGGACGGCTGCTCGGTTCCGCGCAGGCGCCCTTTGTCGCCATTCTCGGCGGCGCCAAGATCTCCGGCAAGATCGACGTCCTCCAGAACCTGCTCCCCCGCGTCGACCGATTGATCGTCGGTGGCGGGATGATGTTCACCTTCCTTCGCGCGAAGGGGATCGCCGTCGGGCGCTCGCTCGTGGAAGAGGATCGGATTGAGATGGCGCGCGCTCTCCTGGGTGGACCGCACGCATCGAAACTCCTCCTCCCGTCCGATTGCCGCGTCGCGGCCGACATCGGCGGATCGGACCCGGGACGGATCGTGGCCTCCGGAGCGATCCCGGACGATCTCGCCGGAGTCGACATCGGGCCCGACGCGATCGAGACGATCGGCGCCGTGCTCTCTGACGCGCGGACGGTCTTCTGGAACGGACCCATGGGCGTCTTCGAGGTGCCCGCCTACGCGGCGGGCACGGTGGGCGTGGCGAGGGAAGTGGCAAAGGCGACGAAGCGCGGCGCGTTCACGGTGGTGGGCGGCGGCGATTCGCTCGCCGCGGTGCATCAGGCCGGCGTCGAGTCGCAGATCACGCACTGTTCGACAGGCGGCGGCGCCTCGCTCGAGTTCCTCGAAGGGCGCATCCTCCCCGGCGTGACCGCGCTCGAGGGCGCGGCCACGGCGAAAGCGTAGCGGAGACGACATGAAACGAGTGCTCGCCGGAAACTGGAAGATGAACCTCACCGTGGCCGAAGGGCTCGCGCTCTACGCCGCCGTGGCGGAGGGGGCGCGCCGGCATCCCGCGCTATCATTCCTCGTCTTTCCGCCATCCACGGCGATTCATCCGCTCGCCGCCGGGAGACGCCCCGACGACCCGAAAATCGGCGGGCAGAACTGCCACGGTGAGTCGAAGGGCGCCTTCACGGGGGAATTGGCGGCGGAACAGGTTCGCGAAGCGGGCGCGGAATTTCTCCTCGTCGGCCATTCGGAGCGGCGGCGACTCTTCTGCGAGAGCGACGCGCAGTGCCGGCAGAAGCTCCTCGCGGCGTGGCGCGCGGGCCTCACGCCGCTCCTCTGCGTCGGAGAGACATTGGCCGAACGGGAGCGGCGAGAAACTCGCGACGTTCTCGCGCGTCAGATCCGCCGCGCGCTCGAGGGCGCTTCGCCGCGCGCGCCGCTCCTCGTGGCGTACGAGCCGGTGTGGGCGATCGGGACCGGCGTCGTCGCGACCGTGGAAGAAGTGGCGGAAGCGCACGGATGGGTCTTGGAAGAGCTGGCGGCCGCGGGCCGGACCGGCGGATCGGAGACCCCGGTCCTCTACGGCGGCAGCGTGGATCCGAAAAACGCAGGTCCGCTCGGGAAAATCGTCGAGGTGGGGGGATTCCTCGTCGGCGGAGCCTCCCTAAGGGCGGAGTCGTTCCTCACCATCGCCACAGCGTTGGAAGGGCAGCCCTCGTCGAGCGCCGCGCCGCATTGACCCCCGAAACGACGCGTGGTAGGCTTTTCCACTCGGGTGTGGCGTGTCGCCGCCCCACATAGGAGTACCATTCGACCATGCCTGGATTTGTGATCGTTTTCTTCACGGTGCTTCACTTGGTCGCCTGCGCCGGGCTCATGATTTCCATCCTCCTCCAGTCGGGGAAGGGCGGCGGATTGGCGGGGGCGTTCGGCGGCGGTTCGAGCCAGACGCTATTCGGCGGCCGCGGTGCGGCTTCGTTCCTGAGCCGTGCCTCGACGATCCTTGCGGTCGTTTTCTTCGTCACGTCGCTCACGCTTGGGCTTGCTGCCTCCCGTGGAGCCTCGGCTCGCACGAGCCTCATTCAGGAAGAAGCCAAGCGCCGGGCCACGCAGCAGCGCCCCGGCTCGGCGGGCCAGCAACCGGGGGCGCCCGTTTCGGGCCAGCCCGCCGGGCAGCCAGCCGGACGGGCCCCCACGGGTCAGTCCCCGACGGGTTCGCCTTCGGCCCCCATGACCACCGCGCCCGCGACGGGTGCGCCTACGACGACGACCGGCACGCCGGCGACTCCGCCCCCCTCGGGCGGGAAGTAATCCAATCGCCGATCGAGCAGGGAAGCTGTGATGCTTTGCCCGGGTGGTGGAATCTGGTAGACACGTACGTTTGAGGGGCGTATGGGTAACCCCGTGCGAGTTCAAATCTCGCCCCGGGCACACCGTGGGTCCCCTTCCCGCGAGGGGAGGGGACCCGATTTTATTCGTGAATTGTCGGCAGGATCGGCCGGCTCGACTGGAGCCGGCGACGTGCGGCGGCTAGGCGCCGGGGCGCGAGGCTTGCGGCTCCGGGATGATGCCGATCAAGCGAATGGAGAAGCGGTCCTCCGCGCGAATCTCGTTCTTCGCGCCGCAGTGCTGGCAGCGAAGGTAGGGGCGCCGGGGATCCTCCTTGAGATGGAAGATCTGATTCGGGCCGAACAGCTTGCCGCAGCGCATGCACTCCACCGCCGGGTTGCTGACCATCTGGGCGCTCTCCACCATGAACGTTCCTCCATCGTCGGGTTTTCGGTCCACGGCCGCGCGCTCCGCGCGGCGGCTCGAACGCGGACCATCGTAACGAAGCCGCCCCGCCACGTCCAGCGAACGGGCGCGCCCTTCTCGGCACGATGAACTACGACCCGCGGCTCGCGGCCACCTATTGGAGCGGCGCCCGCCACGAGCGGGGAGACGAACTCGCCGCGGTCCTGAGTCTTGGCGAGCCGCCCGCGGTGAACCGCGCCTACGACGCGTGGGAGACGGGACTCCTCTTGGAATCGCTCGGTGGCGCTACGGTGTCGCGCGCGCTCGATTTGGGCGCGGGCGTCGGTCGCGTTTCGGAGCGGCTCGCGCCGCGGGTGGGACGACTCGCCTGCGCCGATCTCGCCCCGGGGATGCTCGAGCGACTTCGGACCCGGTTGCGAGCGTCGGGAATCCCCGACGGCGCGTACGACCGGCTCCGCCACCGCGCCGATCTCCTTCCGTACCGCGACGCCTCGTTCGACCTCGTCGTCTGTCTCGGGTTGTTGGAGCATCTCCCCGCCGACGCGCGTTCGCGGGCGCTTCAGGAAGCGGCGCGCGTCATTCGCAGGGGTGGCGCGCTCGCGCTCGTCCTCAACAATGCCGAGAGCCGCTTTCTCGGGGATCCGAACGACAATCCCTATCGCGTCGGCGCGCAGCGGGAGAACGGCTACTTCTGCGCGGTGGTCGACGAGCGCGCGCTTCTTCACGAGGCGTCGACGTGGTTCGAGCCCGAGACGCTCGGGTCGAATGTGTTCTATTCGCTCCAGCGTCACGCGGCTCGGTTCCTTCCGGAAGAGGCCCGAAACTCCGGCGCGGTGGGCGCCTTCTTTGAGGCGTCTGCTCGGTGGGACCGCTCGCTTCGTCCGCGCGGCGGGTTGGCGCGCCTCGCGGCCGACCACCATCTCTACCTCCTGAGGCGCCGGTGAATCGCGCCCCGATCGTCGTCACGGGTGGAGCCGGGTACATCGGCTCGGTCCTCGTCCGCCGCCTTCTCTCCGCGGGGGAGCGCGTCCGCGTCGTCGACCGGATGCTTCACGGGTCGCACGGTCTGAGGGGGCTCGAACGCGAGGAGCATTTGGAAATCCATACGCGCGACCTTCGCGATCCGCGAACGCACGACGACGTCATGGAAGGGGCAGACACCGTCATCCATCTCTCGGCCATCGTCGGCGACAAAGCGTGTGCGCAGGACGAGGAGTTGGCCGTTCAAACGAACTGGACCGCTACCGTCGCGTTCGCCCGTCGCGCCGCGGCCATCGGCGTGAAGCGGTTCGTCTTCGCCTCCACCTGCAGTGTCTACGGGGAAGGGCGAAACGAACTCCTCACGGAGACCTCGCCCGTGCGTCCGCTCTCGCTCTACGCGGAGACGCGCCGGCACGCGGAGCTCGGAATCCTGGAACTCGTGGGAACCGAAACGTTCGAGCCCGTCATTCTCCGGTTCGGAACCGTCTACGGGCTATCGCCCCGAATGCGCTTCGACCTCGTCGTGAACCTCCTCACGCTTCGCGCCGTCCGAAACGGGGAGATCACGATCTTCGGCGGCTCGCAGTGGCGTCCCTTCGTGCACGTCGCCGACATCGCGCACGCCCTCGAACTCGCCATGAGCGAGCCGCTCCCGCCGGAGGGCGAGCCGATCTTGAACGTGGGCGATAATCTCGAGAACTACCAGCTTCGCGACTTGAAGGAGGAGTACGAACGCGCCGTCCCCGGCGTCCGCGTAAGGATGGCGGAGGAGGCGATCGATCCACGCACCTACCGCGTCTCATTCGACCGGATCGAGCGACTCTGGGGATTCCGCGCCTCGCGCCGGGTGCCTGACGGGATCGCGGAGATCGCGAACGCGATTCGTTCCGGCGCGCTCCCCGACCCCGATGATAAGCGCTACGTGAACGCGTGACGGGCCTCCGGCGGGCCGGGGAAAGCCCTTGCCGGAGCGCGTGGGGTTCGATAGCGTAGAGGGTCGTTGTCCGGGTTCGCGGCGCCGGCCGCGGATGATGGCTCCCTAGGAGGATCGGTCCGAATGCCGCGGCTGGAACTCTCCGTCGATCAACTTCGGGAACGCGCGCTCCTCGTCCGGCGCGACATCGTCACGCTCTTGGCGCATTCGCAGAGCGGACACAGCGGCGGGCCTCTCTCGTCCGCCGACTTCGGGACGGTTCTCTTCTTTCACGAGATGAACCTGACGCCCGATCGCCCGACCGCTCTCGATCGCGATCTCTGGCACTTCTCGATCGGGCACGTGACGCCCGTCATCTATTCGCTGATGGCGGAGCGGGGTTATTACCCCCTCGCCGATCTCCTCCAGTTCCGCACCTACGCCGGTCACCTCCAGGGACATCCGAGCAAGCACGATACGCCCGGCATCGACATCTCCGCCGGCTCGCTGGGTCAGGGGCTTTCGGTCTGCTGTGGCATGGCGCTCGGCGCGCGAATGGACGGCACCTCGCGCCGCGTCTACTGCGTCATGGGCGACGGCGAACAGCAGGAAGGGCAGATTTGGGAGGCATCGATGTTCGCCGCCCACTACAAACTCGACAACCTCTGCGCCGTGATCGACTACAACCGAAAGCAGATTGACGGCGACGTTCAGGACGTGATGGGAATCGCTCCGCTCGCCGACAAATGGCGCGCGTTCGGCTGGAATGTCATCGAGGCGGACGGGCACGACATCCCGAGCCTCCTTGAGGCATTCGTCCAGGCCCGCTCCGCCAAGGGACGCCCGAGCGTCATTCTGGCGCACACGGTCATGGGGAAGGGCGTCTCCTACATGGAAGACGATTACCGGTGGCACGGTGTGCCGCCCACGAAGGAGCAGGCCGATCAGGCGCTGCGAGAGCTCGGATCGAGCCTCGAGGCCTGGACCGAACGGCTTCGCGCGCACGCGACGTCGAGCGTGGCCCCTTCCACGAACGGGGTCCCATGAGCCAGGCATCCGCGGCGCCACCGCCCGCCTCCGGCGCGTCGCCCTCCCTTTTGAAGCCCGAGATGAAGAAGACCCGCGAGGGCTTCGGACACGGGCTCGTGGAACTGGGAGAGAAGAATCCGAACATCGTCGTCCTCGTCGGGGACCTCTCCGGCTCGACGAACGTGAACTATTTCGCCGAGAAATTCCCCGATCGCTTCATCCAGGTCGGGATCGCGGAGCAAAACATGATGTGCGTGGCGGCCGGTCTCGCGGCGGTGGGGAAGATCCCGTTCCTCGCCACGTACGGCGCCTTCGCCTCGTGCCGCTCGGCCGATCAGATCCGAGTCACCGTGGCCTACTCCGACCTTCCGGTGAAGATCGGCGGCGCGCACGGCGGCATCAGCGTGGGGCCCGACGGCGCGACGCACCAGGCGATGGAGGAGATCGCGATCATCCGCTCCATCCCGAACATGCGCATGGTCGTCCCGTGCGACTACTGGGAGACGAAGAAGGCGACGATCGCCATCGCGGGGGATCCGCACCCCTACTACATCCGCTTCGGCCGCGAGCCGGTGCCCGTGGTCACGACGGCCGAGACGCCGTTCGTCATCGGGAAAGCGAACGTGCTTCGGGAAGGGAAAGACCTCGCCATCATCGCCTGCGGCGTCATGGTCTACGAAGCGTTGGTGGCGGCCGAGCAGCTCGCGGCTCGGGGCGTGCAAGCGCGCGTGCTGAACATGCACACGCTGAAGCCGCTCGACGAAGAAGCCATCGCCCGCGCGGCGCGCGAATGCGGCGCAATCGTGACGGCGGAGGAACACCAGGTGCACGGAGGCTTGGGAAGCGCGGTCGCGGAAGTGGTGGTGGCGACGCATCCCGTGCCGATGGAACTCGTGGCCGTGCAGGACCGGTTCGGACGGTCGGGGAAGCCGGATGAGTTAATGGCTGCGTTCGGGATCAAGTCACCGGATATCGTGAAGGCTGCGGATCGGGTTCTCGCGCGGAAGTAAGTTTGGCGGTTTACGCGTTTCGAGGCGGGGTAGCGTCTCGAATCGCGCCGGGCTTCGCCCCCAAGCCCCGTCCCCGCGATCAGCCGGTGAACGAGCCAGGAACAACGCGAGGCGCCGAGAGGAATCCGGCCAGCGATCGAATGCCGAGAGGTTCACTGCTGTGGAACGGCTCCCCGTACTTCGCTCCGATCATCGCTCCGTAGTGCCGCGCGCGCGATTCGACTCGATCCAGAAAATCGTCGGCGTTGAGGGGAGTCGGCTGTCGATCGGTCGCGGCTCGCGAGACTTGGGTTTCGTGCGCGAGGATGGCGAGGCGCTTCGTCTCCCAGACTGAGGTCACGTCGATGACGAAGGAGGGCGTGAAGCCGACGCGCGATGCGAAGTGGTAGCGCGACCCCGGACGAAACGGTTCCTTCCCCGGCGCGAAGCGGCGAAGTCCCGCGAGGTACCAGGCGCGATCGAGCAGAAGGGAAGCGGCGACGTGATCGGGGTGCCGGTCTTGCGGAAAGTGGGTCAGCAGCACCGCGGGGCGAAGGCGGCGGAGCCAGGAGACGACGGCCTCCGTCTGGGCGTTGTCGGCCGCGGAGATGCCGCCGTCCGGGAGACCCGCGTTCCAGCGGCCAACCACGCTCAAGAGTCCGGCCGCCGCGTCCGCTTCGCTGGCCCGCTCCTCCGGCGTCCCGTTCGTCGAGAGTTCGCCGCGCGTCAGGTCGAGGATACCAACCGAAAAGCCCTGGGACGCCGCAAGCGCCAGTGTGCCGCCGCAAGAGATCTCCACGTCGTCCGGATGGGCCCCGACGGCGAGGAGATCGAGGGAGTCGCTAGGCGCTGACGCCGGCACCGCCCGTACCCAATGTGGAGAGGACGCCGTCGGCGTTTCGGGCGTAACGGGTTCGAATGGTCCGCACGGTCCCGGTCTTCACGCGCATCACCATCGAGTGCGTCTCGGCCCCCTGCCCGGTGAATCGAACTCCCTCCAGCATGTCGCCGTTCGTCACGCCGCTGGCGGCGAAGACGATCGAGTCGCCCCGCGCGAGATCGGTCTCTCGATAGACGCGGCCGAGATCTTCGATCCCCATCTTCTTCGCGCGCGCCCTCTCCTCGTCGTTCCGGAACGAAAGCCGCCCCTGAATGGAGCCGCCGAGGCAGCGGAGCGCCGCCGCGGCGAGGACACCTTCCGGCGCGCCGCCCGTACCGACGAGGACGTCGACGCCCGTCGAGTCGACCGCCGTGGCGATGGCGGCGGAGACGTCTCCGTCGGGGATGAGATAGATGCGCGCACCGACGCGCCGCACCTTCTCGACCAGCGCCTCGTGCCGTGGCCGGTCGAGAATGACGACGGTGAGATCCTGGATCCGGTATTTCTTCGCGGCGGCGACCGCTTCGAGGTTCTCTTCGATCGAACGCGTCAAGTCGATCGCTCCGGCGGCGGCGGCGCCGACGGCGATCTTCTCCATGTAGGTGTCGGGAGCGTGCAGGAAGTGGCCGCGCTGAGCGAGTGCGATGACGGCCATGGCATTCGCCCGGCCGTTGGCGACAGAGTTCGTGCACTCGAGGGGGTCGAGCGCGATGTCCACCTCGGGGCCGTAGCCGGTGCCGACGCGCTCGCCGATGTAGAGCATCGGGGCTTCGTCGCGCTCGCCTTCGCCGATGACGACGGTGCCGCGGATGTCGACGGCGTCGAAGGCTTGGCGCATGGCGGTGACGGCGGCCTGATCGGCGCTATTCGCGTCGCCGCGTCCCATCCAGTGGGCGCAGGCGAGGGCCGCGGCTTCCGTAATGCGGACAAGATCGAGGCCGACGTGGCGATCCATAGAACTCCCGCTGGGGGTCTCCCGGCGCGACTAGCGCTTCGGGTCCTCGAAGAGCGACGCGTCGACTTCATCCCAGTCGCTTTGCGGCTCGTTCCAGGTGTAGAGCCGCATCTTCTGGGTGATTTCCGTCTTGGAGAAGACGTATTCGACGTGCGAGCCGGCTCCCGCGCGATTGGAAAAGTGACGCTTGGAGTCGAGGATGACGGGGCGAGTGGTGCGGGTCAGTTTCATTCGGCCGACGGGGCCTTGCCAGATGACCGACTCCACCGTGGCCTGCGTTTCCTCGTCCTCCACCTCGTCGAATTCGAGGTTTCCGAACTGTTTGTCGAGGCGCCGCAGCACCTGTTCCCAGCGCTGATCGTTCATCGCATCTCCGAGCATTGATGGAATGGTCGCGAGCGCTCTATAGTAGCACACACCATGGCACCCCGAAAGATGACCACGCCCGGCGCGACCGGATTCACAGGACGCCGCGCGCTCGTGATCGGCGGCTCACGCGGACTCGGCCGCGCGATCGCGCTCGATCTTGCGGACGCCGGCGCGCGTGTGCTCGCCGCGGGGCGAACGGTAGCGGCGCTTCGTGAAACACGCGCCGTGGCGGCCGCCCGCGGCTTGATTCTCGAAACCGCGCGCGGCGATGCGACGAAACGCTCGGTGGTCCGCGCGCTCGTTCGCCGCGCGGCATCGCCCGACATCCTGGTCGTCTCCGCGGGGGACTATTGGGAGGGCCCGCTCGCGAGGCTCACGGACAAGACCTGGAGAATTCTGGTCGACTCGAATGTGACAAGCGCGCTTCTCGCCCTTCAGGAGGCGCTCCCGGGCATGCGCCGCCGCCGCTACGGGAGAATCCTCCTTTTCGGCGTGGCCGGGAGCGAAACCCCGCGCGCCGCGCCGAGGGCGCACGCCTACCGCGCCCTGAAGACGGCGCTCCTCTCCCTCGCGCGGAGCGTTGCCGTCGAAGAGGCCGAAAATGGCATCACCGTGAACGTCATTCTCCCCGGGGTGATCCGCACGCCTGGTTTGCCGCGCGTCTGGCGCGACGCCGGCGCTCGAATCCCCGCCCGGCGGCTCGGCACGCCCCACGAGGTATCGCGCGCCGCGCTCTTCCTTCTGGCGGAAGAGTCTGGCTATATCACCGGGTCGGCGCTCGCGGTCTCCGGCGGATTTCTCCTCTAGGAACCGAGCGCGAAGGAAAGGAAGCGATGAAAGGATCGATGGAACTCGTGCGCCTGGTCACCCCAAGCGAGGCCAATCTCATTCTGGGGCACGCGCACTTCATCAAAACCGCCGAGGATCTCTACGAGACGGTCGTGAACGCGGTGCCGCAGGCGGCGTTCGGCGTCGCGTTCTCGGAAGCGTCGGGGCCGCGACTCATCCGTAGCGAGGGGAACGACGCTGAATTGACGCGCGCCGCGGAAGCGGAGCTGGCGAAGATCGGCTGCGGCCACACGTTTCTCCTCTTTCTGCGAAACGCCTTCCCGATCAACCTGCTCCGCGACGTCCGCGCCTGCGTGGAAGTGGCGGCCGTTCACTGCGCCACCGCCAATCCGGTCACGGTCGTCGTGGTTCGCGACGGAGACGCGGGCGCCGTGGTGGGCGTGATGGACGGCGCGGGGCCTCTCGGCGTGGAGGACGACGTCCAGGCGAAGGCGCGGCGCGCGTTCATTCGGAAGATCGGCTACAAACTCCCCTGAATCGCCCCGATCCGAAGCGGTGCCGCCCGAGCGGGTCGACCGCCGCGTTGACCACGCATTTTCAAGGTGTTAGCCTCATGCATCGTGGCCGACTCGCGGCCGACCCACCCCCAGCCCCTGAGGTAGCGTGCGCCCCGTAACCCCGAAGACCTGGATTGTCCGGACCGAAGCCGAACCGGGCGTGGCCGCGTCGCTTGCCTCGGAGTTGGGCGTCACCCCGACCTTCGCCCGCCTCCTCGCGAACCGGGGGTTCCGTGACGCCCTCGAAGTGCAGCGTTTTCTCGAGCCCTCCATGGACCGCCTCCTCGATCCCTTCACGATGCGCGACATGGAGCTCGCCGTCGCCCGCATTTGGAAAGCGATCGAGGCCGAAGAGCAGATTCTCGTCTTCGGCGACTACGACGTCGACGGAATCACCGCCACCTCGCTCCTCTCCTCCTCGCTGGAGGCGATCGGCGCCAAGGTGACCTACTTCATCCCCGACCGCATCCGGGACGGCTACGGCCTGAGCGTCCGCGGCGTGGAGATGGCGCGGAAGCGTCGAACCAAACTGATCATCACCGCCGACTGCGGCATCACGGCGGTGGCGGAAGTGAAACTCGCGATCGAGCAGGGGATGGAGGTGATCGTCACCGACCACCACGAGCCGCTCGGCGAGGAATTGCCGAAGGCGGTGGCGATTCTGAACCCGAAACGCCGCGACTGCCCCTACGCGTTCAAGGACCTGGCCGGAGTCGGCGTCGTCCTGAAGCTCGTGCAGGGACTCAAGGCCTCTCGCCCGGATGCCTTCCCCGAAGGCTTCGTGGAACGGAATCTCGATCTCGTCGCGCTCGGCACCATCGCCGACGTCGTTCCGCTGGTGGGGGAGAATCGGATCTTCGCGAAGCTCGGTCTCGACCAGCTGCACGATTCGCATCGCCCCGGCATCACCGCGCTCAAAGAGGTGGCGGGCCTCACCGCGCGCCGCATCGAAAGCGGGCACGTCGCCTACATCCTGGCCCCCCGCATCAACGCGGCGGGGCGGCTTGGAAACGCCGAGAGCGGCGTGCGCCTTCTCCTCTCCACCGAGCGGGGCGAAGCGCTCTCAATCGCGGAGAGCCTGGAAGAGGACAACACGAACCGGAAGAAGATCGACGAATCGACGCTCGAGGACGCGCTCGAGATGCTGCGGCGCGTCGGATCGGAACTGCCTCCGGCGATCGTGCTCTGGTCCGATCGCTGGCACCCGGGCGTCCTCGGCATCGTCGCCTCGCGCCTCATGGAGCGCTTCCACCGTCCGACGATCCTCATCTCGGCCGACGAGGACGAGGGGAAGGGGTCCGGAAGGAGCATCAAGGGGTTCGATGTCTGCCAGGCGCTGCAGGAGTGTCGTGCCCATCTCGTCGGGTTCGGAGGACACTCCTACGCGGCGGGTCTGACGATCCGCGCGGAGAATCTCGAAGCCTTCCGCGATCAGTTCTGCCGCGTCGTGGCGGAGCGGATGCGCCCCGAAGACTACGTCCCGACGCTCGCGATCGACGGGATGCTGCCTCTGGAGGAATGCAACGAGGATCTGGTCCGCGCCCTCGAGCGACTGTCGCCCTTCGGTATCGGGAACGCGGAGCCGCTCTTCGTGGCGGAGAACGTGGCGTTCGGCGCACCGCCGATGGTCGTGAGCAAGAATCACCTGAAAATGAGCATTCGCCAAAACGGCCGCGAGCTCGACTGCATCGGCTTCGGCCTCGGCTACCTTGCCGGGCCGCTCCGCACGGAATCGGGGCGCCTGTCGGTAGCGTTCGTCCCGACGATCAACGTCTGGCAGAACCGCTCCCGCCTGCAGCTCAAGCTGCGGGACATCCAGGTGCGCCCTCATGGATCCGGCGCCTGACCCGCGTTCCGAGGCGCATCTAGCCCCGCTCCTCGACGCCCTCCGCCGCACTTCCCGCGCCTTCGACGAGGCGGGAATCCGACGCGCCTACGACTTCGCCGTAGAAGCGCACCGCGCTCAGAAGCGGATGAGCGGCGAGCCCTACATCGCCCACCCTGTCGCCGTCGCCACGATCCTTGTCGATCTCCTCGGCGCGGGAGCGGCCACGACGCTCCTCCAGGCGGCGCTCCTCCACGACGTCGTCGAAGACACCGAGCAGAAGTTGGAACAGGTGCGCCAGACTTTCGGCGCGGAAGTGGCGGGTCTGGTGGACGGTGTCACGAAGATCAGCGGTCTCCACCTCGAGCGCCCGGAGCGGGAGCAGGCCGAGAATTTCCGGAAGATGCTTTTCTCGATGGCACGCGATCTCCGGGTGATTCTCATCAAGCTGGCGGACCGGCTCCACAACATGCGGACGATTCAGGGACTCGGGGACGAGCGGGCCAAGCGGGTCGCGCGGGAGACACGGGAGATCTATGCGCCGCTCGCGCACCGGCTCGGGATCGGAACGGTGAAGTGGGAACTCGAGGACCTCAGTTTCAAGACGCTGGATCCGGAGGCGTTCGACGAATTGCGGCAGAAGGTCACGATGAAGCGCGAAGAGCGCGAGGCCGTAATTTCCGCCGTGATCGCGCCGGTCCGGGAGCGGCTGGCCGAACTCGGCGTCGCGGCGGAGGTGAGCGGACGGCCGAAGCATCTCGAATCGATCCACCGGAAGATGGTCGCGCAAGGGCGGCGCTTCGAGGAGATTTTCGATCTCCTCGGCGTTCGCGTCGTCACGACCGACAAGGCCGATTGCTATCGCGTCCTCGGCATCGTGCACGACCTCTTCACCCCGGTGCACGACCGCTTCAAGGACTACATCGCCACGCCGAAGAGCAACATGTATCAGTCGCTTCACACCACCGTCGTCGCCACCGGCGGGGTGATGGTGGAGTTCCAGATCCGAACGCGCGAGATGCATCAGATCTCGGAACTGGGCGTGGCCGCGCACTACCGCTACAAAGAGGGTGGGCGCGAAACCGACGCGGAGTTGCAGGAAAAGCTGGCCCCTCTCCTCACGTCGGTCGACTTTCAGGGCTCGGCGAGCGACCCCGAGGAGTTCATGGACTACTTGAAGACCTCGCTCTACCAGGACGAGGTCTTCGTCTTCACGCCCCGAGGAGATCTGAAACGGCTGCCGCGTGGAGCCACGCCTCTCGACTTCGCCTACCACGTCCACACGGAGGTCGGCCACCGCTGCGTCGGTGCGAAGGTGAACGGCAGGATCATTCCGCTCCGCACCGCGCTTCGTAACGGCGACCACGTGCACGTGATCACCTCTCCGATGGGGAAGCCGACACGCGACTGGCTCAAGATCGTGCAGACCGTGAGCGCGCGGAACAAGATCCGCCACTGGCTCAAGGTCGCGGCGCACAGCGACAGCGTCGTCCTCGGTAAGGAGATGCTCGACCGGGAACTCCGCCGCCGCCGGCTCACGCCTCCCGCGGCCGTCTCCCTGGAGGATCTCGCCGCCTCGCTCGGGCACGCGGAGGTGGCTTCGCTCCACGCCGCCATCGGATCAGGCGACCTCTCCGTGGCCGCCGTGCTTCACAAGTGGTTCCCGGACGGCGGAGGCCCGGTGCAGAAGCTGAAGGAGGCCTCGCTCGAGACCTTTCGGGCCCTCACGGGGCGCTCCTCGAAGGGCGTCCGACTCCAAGGCGTGGACAATCTGATGGTCAACTATGCGCGCTGC
>JANMQV010000056.1:0-3805 GCA_031370645.1 Candidatus Eiseniibacteriota bacterium
AAGGACCCTCGGTCTTGAACGCGCAGTTCCACCACGTGGGGATTCGTGGGATTGAAATCTCGGAAAACGCGCTCGGGAATGGCGGTCCAGCTTCGGCCGCGTACCGTCACCGTCTGCAAGTTATTCTCGAGGTATAGCTCCGCGAATCCGGGAAATCCATCCTCCTCGTCCTCCGCGGTCCACGAGAAGAGTTTGTACTTCTGGCCCAGGCTGCAGCAGTCGCTCACGGTGAATCCCGTGATCTTCGGTTTGAAGTTGCAGTTGAATACGAACTCGCCGGAATAGGCGCTTCCGGAAATCCGGTTCGCGAGATCGCGGGAGCGGACCAACATCTTCATTCCGATCCCCGCGTCGAGCGAGTCGAGAATCAGGTTCGAGAATCCGAGCGGACCGAGCACGTCTGGATCGTTCGTATCGAACCGAATTCCCGGGGCGAGTTCGGGCAAGAAACCGACGATATAAGGTTCCCCGCCGTTGTGGCTCCCCTGGGAGAGAGCGAGCGAGAAGGCGTTGATCCCATTCGGGGTGTCGCACGGGTTATCCTGCCCGTCCCACCTCCAGAACACCGTGGAACGGAACGGAATCGTATCGCCCGGGGCGAATGGCCGTGGGACGGGCGCGATTTGTTGTCCTCGCAGGAAAGGCTGGATGTAGTAACCGATCGCTTGATCCGGCGAAGCGGGGCGCGCCCCGCTCGAATCCTCGAACCATGCGGATGGATCTCGATTTACCACGAAAAAGAACTTGCTCGCTCCCGGATCGCTGAGGGCATAGGCATTATCCACCGCCTGAATGGTCAACGTGTAGATGCCGCTCGCGAGCGCGATCGAGTTAGGGTCGCTGTTGTCGTTAAACGTGACGCAAGAGTCCGCGATGATCGGACTGCTGTAGGGCCCGACATCGAACTTGTAGCCGATGACCGACCCGTCGGGGTCGCGTCCGGTCCAGCAGACCTGGAAGGGAGCGCCGTCGCAGAGCGAGTCGACGCCGTTCCCCGACGGATAGGAGCCGGTGAACTCGACGATCGGCTTCTGCGTCGTCGAGATGATGATCCGGTGGTTGAAGATGGAGAGTTGAGGATCGGGTTTCCCGAGATTATCGACGGCGCGAATGAAGAAGATGTGTCCGCGCGACGTTCCCGGCGGCTGATTGCTGGTCCCGTCCGCGATCGTCGCCGAGTCGTTGACGGTCAGCTCGAAGATGCTGTCCGTCTTCGTCGTGAACCGGAAGGCCCCGATGCTCGAGTCGTCCCAGGACCACTGAAATCCGGCGATGTATCCGTCCGGGTCTTCCCCACGCCAATAGAGATGAATTCGATACGAAAAGGATCCGCTCTCGGGCGGCGCGGCGACGAGGTACGTACGGGGCGGCCGGTTTCGATCGAGTCGAACCGGATCCTTGGCGCAGGCCGCGAGCAGGGCCGCAAGCCCGACGAGCATCACAACGACACGGACGCCGAGGCGCCACGCAACGCGCTGGGGCATTTCGCTCTCCGAGGAGACTTGGTTGATCACCGGCAGGCCGTTCGGGTGAACTCTTGGGGGACATCTAGACCTTACAAGCACCCCACAGCAGTGTCAAACCGTTTTTCGCCTCCGGGGCAAGGAGAATAGCCTGGGGCCGCCTCGGATGCCAGCGGGAACCTTCCGCCCTCGCCGAACCTCCTCGTATTGACCCCTTTAGCTCGCCCCGGCCCGTGCCGCCGTCCGAAGGGGAAAAACGAAAAGGGCCGCCGGGGAAACCCGACGGCCCTCCCGCTACTGCTGGAGCTCGCTTACTTCACGAGCACCATGTTCTTGTCGGCACGAAGCGTAGCGCCGTTGGCGAACGTGGCCTTGTAGAAGTACACGCCGCTGACGGAACCGACGCCGCGATCCGACTTACCATCCCAGTAGACGCTCGCCGGACCGGCCTTCTCGACCTTGGTCTCAAGCGTGCGAACCAGCTGGCCGGCCACATTGAAGATACGAATCGTGACCTTGCCCGCCGACGCCGCGCTGAACGCGATCTTCGTCATCGGGTTGAAGGGGTTCGGGCTGTTGCCGAGGAGCTGATTGTTCACCCGCGGAGCCGCGGACGCGTCATCAACACCGATGCCCGTCGCCTTCGTGAAGTCCTGGATCGGAAGAAGCGGACCGTACGTGGCCGTATTGAAGCCACTCGCAGCCGCCCAGTTGCTCATCATGGTCGCATCGGTCGGGCACGGCCAGCAAAGCGAGCCGGTACCACGAGCGCCGCGGCAACCCGTGAGGAACTTGTAGAGGATCTGCATGCGGTTCTGGACGCCCGAACGGACGTAGTTGGCCGCGGTCTTAGGAATAGCACCCGGGGCGCCACGCACGTACTGGACCGAGAAGCCGTACGCCAACGACTTGACCTGGTCGAGGTCAGTCGGAGTGTCGAACTCGCTCGCCTTCGCCACACCGCCGACGTCCGTCACAGCGGACGCGATCGGATAGGTCGCCGAAGCAAAGGCACCACCCGTCGCGGTAAGCGGATCGAAGCGGTTCGGACCGGGGCATCCACCGTCGATTTCATAGGTGAACGAACCCGGAGCCGCGAGGCCAGGGCCGGAGGCCTGAGCCGCGAAACGGTCGTCGATGGTCGGGAACGCATTGCTGGCCGTTCCTGCCCACGCGCCCTTCGCCGCACTCGGAGCCGCCGTCGTGACGTTCGCGACGCCAAAGATGTTGCTCGCGAGAGACTGCTGACGGGCGCCAGGGACGCCGATAGCCTGGTTCACGAGAGCGTTGAAGCCGTCGTCGCCCGAGAAGAAGATGCAGCGATCGCCGTCATTCGAGTTCGTGGGCGTTGCGGCCCAGTTGCTGATCAACTGCGCATCCGATTCGTCAAAGACGCTCGGCGTGCGAAGGTGCGAGCTCTGAATGATGATCCGGTACCAAGACCGGAGCGAGTCGGTGATGCCGTACTCTTCGATGTTCGGGAAATAGTTGCTGAGACGAGCCGGACGATCGCCAGTCAGTTCGTGACCGCCGATGTTGGCTCCCTGGACGTAACCCTGCAGGTGGCGATAGCGATCGGCGCGGACGCCCATACCACGCAGAGCCTGCGTGACGGGATCCTGACCGGCGCTCCAGCCGGAGTATGCACCGTCGAGATTCAGCACCGGCGTGTCCGTGCGACCGGCCACAAGGGTGCCCACCGTACCCACCGCGTACTTCCGCGGGAGAACGTCGAACTCGATGATATCCGGAGCGATGTTCGCGCTACCCGGAAGCGTCGGCAGATCCTCGACCTCGCGCGCGAACGCATCGGACGAGAACTGGTAGCTGACGCCGCCGTTGATGTCGACCGCCTTGAAGTAGTACTGAAGCCGCGAGCCACGCGGGAGGAACGCCAAGCTGTTGTAGGCGCCCGATCCGTTGATGGTGAATCCGCCCGGCAGGTTGAGACCAACCTTGTCGCGCGGCGGCCAGTTCAAGCGGTACTCGGAGTCGATGATGACCGTGTCGCCCGCCACCGAGACGTTGTTGCCGTCGAGGCTGGTCGAGTCCCACGGGCTCCAGAGGTTCGACGTCGGATCGTAGACACGGTAGATCGCGCGCGGGGTATCGAACGACGCGTTGAAGGCGCCATTCGTCCGAGCGATGGTCAGACCGCCGCCGACCGACTTGTCGTATCCGAAGTGCCAGTTGATGCCCATACCGTTCTTCCGGAGACCGGTGACGAACGACATGGTGAGCGAGTCGCCGAGCGGGCTGTTGAGATTGTCCTTCACCGCGCTACGAGCGATGTCGATGTTGCCGTTGGTCTGGAGGTCCGTACCGCGGATACCAGGCCAGCA
>JANMQV010000063.1:0-4143 GCA_031370645.1 Candidatus Eiseniibacteriota bacterium
CGCAATCAACCGCGGCAAGCCCGGCTAGAACCCGCGCCCGGGCGGCCTCGAGCATCACCGGGCGTTCGGTGCCCTTCCCCAGCCGGCGAACCGATGCGTCGCTGTTGATGCCGACGATCAAGGCATTCCCCTCTCTCCGGGCAGCCTCGAGCAGCTCCACATGACCGGGGTGGATCAGATCGAATACTCCATTGGTAAACACGACGGCACCTGACTGGTGAGCCCGCCAGGCGGTCGCCTCGGGCAGCCGACGTACCTTGTCCCCCGTGTCGATCATTTCGTCTGGTTCCGCGACGACGGTCCGAAGAGGACCTTCAGTCCGGGAGGTGCGACGAACGTCGTAGCCATGATCGTGAGGAGGAGAGCCCCAAAGAGCCCATCGTTGAGCACTCCGGCCCGACGCCCCATATCGGCGAAGATCAGACCCACCTCGCCCCGCGGCACCATTCCCAATCCCACCGAGAGCCGGTCGACGTCTCGTTGCAGGACGCCGAACATGCACGCCTGTTTCCCGATCCAGGCGGCCGCGGTGAGCGCGGCGGCAAGGCCGAGAATTCTTGGATCGGCGAGGGCGGCGAGATCGACGCGGAGTCCGGTGAGGACGAAGAAGATCGGAACGAGGAAGAGGGAGATCGGATGGAGGAACCATTCGAGCGAGTGTTGCCGGCTCTCCTCGAACGCCTCGAACACGACGGGCTCCAGGACGAGGCCGGCGGCGAACGCTCCGACGATCGGTGCGAGTCCGACCTGCGCGGCCAGGTAGGAGAGAAGGAAGCAGAAGACGAGGCCCGACACGAGAAGCGCTCCCGGCACCCGGATGCGCGCGGCGAGCCGGAAGAGGGCCGGCGCCAGCATCCGCCCCGCACCAACCGCGAGCGCCAGGAATCCGACGGCCTTCGCCGTGATCCAGGCCACCGAGCCGAGCGAGAGCCCGAGGCCCTGATCCGCGGCCGTGATGACGCCGCTCACGACGGCGAGAATGATCAGACCGAGGACGTCGTCGATGACCGCGGCGCCGAGGATGATCTTCGCTTCGTCGCTCGCCGACTCTTTCAAATCGCGAAGCACGCGCGCCGTGATCCCGACGCTCGTGGCGGTGAGGACCGCTCCCAGGAAGACGTGCACGTAGACCGATTTCTCGGGAAGAAGCCAGGCGCCCGCGAGCCATCCGAGCGCGAATGGCGTGACGACGCCGAGGCAGGCCACGAGAAGCGCGGAGGGGCCGACTCGGATCATCTGCGCGACGGTCGATTCGAGGCCGACCTCGAAGAGAAGGACGATGACTCCGAGGCTCGAGAGAATTTGGAGAAAGGCGTCGTGCTTCAGCGGCTCGAAGCCGTAAAAGCCGAGGAGTCCGAGATTCCCGAGCGCGATGCCGCAGATCAATTCGCCGAGGACGGCGGGCTGACCGGCGCGCGTGGCGAGCCACCCTCCGAGTTTTCCGGCGCCGAGAACGAGCGCCATCCCGAGGAGAAGCGGCACGATCGGATCCGCGGGGCCCGAAGCCCACGCGGGCGAAGCCACCGTGAAGCAGGCAGCCGCGACGAGTGCCACGCGCAGACGGCGGCGGGTGCCGGGAACGGGCGGCGAAGGCGTCGGTCGGATCATGAAGGGGCGAGCATACCCCGATCCGGAGCGCTCTGGTAGGATCGTGCGACCACGCCAGCCGGGCGTGCTGAACCCGACACCAGAACCGTGCCCCCATCGGAGGAATGCTCCATGCTCCGCCCGCGACGACTTCTGTCCGCCCCCGTTTCTCTCGCATGCGCCCTCACGTTGGGGGCGATCTTCACCGTCGCCGCCCGTTCCGCGGCCTCGCCCTCCCCTCCGAAGAGCGAGCCGAGGCCGGCGACCGAGCCAAACCAGCCGGCCGCCACCGGCGAGAAGCCTTCCGACGAGTCGCGCTCGCTCGCGGAGCTTTCGTACAAGAAGGGCTACAAGGACGCGATGGAGGGGAAGAAGCTGAAGAAGGCGGGGAAGGCCGCCGATGCGACCGAGAAATTCGCGAAGGCGCTCGTGAAGTTCGAGGAGGCGATCGGGATCTACGAGCCGTACGCCGAGGCGTGGAACATGATCGGCTTCTGCTCGCGAAACGTCGGAGATCTGAGGCGCGCGTTCGACGCCTACGACCGTTCGCTCGCGATCAATCCCGACTACGAAGAGGCGCACGAATACTTGGGCGAGGCATTCTTGAAGGCGGGAAACCCCGAGAAGGCGAAGGAACAACTCGCCTGGCTCGTGGCGAGGAAGTCGGACGAAGCAAAGGAGCTGGCGGAAGCGATCGAGGCGTCGGAAAAGGAGCGGGCTGCCGCGAAGCCCGCCGCCGCGACGGCTCCCGCTGATTCCGCCGGGGCGGACTCGACGGCGGGGCGGTAGGGGCGACGAGGAGTCGGCGGCCCAGTCTCGGCGGCTCGGTCTCGGTGGTCCCGCCCTCTAGCGGATCACGATCTTCGAGAGGTCGAGCTTCGATTTCGGCGGACGAAGCGGGAGCGATTCCAGAGCCTCGACCATCGCTCGCGCGACGATCGCGTCGCGCGCCCACTTCTTGTTCGCCGGGACGATGTGCCACGGCGCCCACGGCGTCGTGCACTCGTTCAGCGCGTCCTCGAACGCCTCCATGTACTCCTTCCAGAGCTTTCGCTCCTTGAGATCGGCCTCCGAGAATTTCCAATTCTTCGACGGCTCCGCGATTCGCTCCCGCAGCCGCGCCCCCTGCTCCGCCTTGCTGATGTGTAAGTAGAATTTCAGGATGGTGACGTTGTTCTCGGTGAGATGTCGCTCGAACTGATTGATCTGGCGGTACCGCGCCTTCCAGACATCCTCGGGAACGAGGTCGTGCACGCGGACCACGAGCACGTCCTCGTAGTGGGAGCGATTGAACACCCCGATCATGCCTCTCGCGGGGACCGCGTGGTGAATTCGCCATAGGAAATCGTGAGCCTGCTCTTCGGCGCTCGGGACCTTGAACGATGTGACCACGCACCCGGCGGGATTGAGGCCGCTCATGACGTGGCGGATCGTTCCGTCCTTGCCTCCCGTGTCCATGGCCTGCAGGACGATGAGAAACGCGTGACGGCCATCGGCGTAGAAGAGCCGCTGGAGTTTCCGGAGACGTTCGAGATCGCGGGTGAGGGATTCCCGCGCCTCCTCCATCGAATCGAGGCCCCGGGCGTCGTCTGGATCGACGTCGCGGAGACGGAGGCGCTTGCCCGGGCGGAGTTCGATGGTTCCCTTCATGCGGCAAGCCTATCACGACCCGGGAAAAACGAAAGCGGGGACCGAACCGAAGTCCGACCCCCGCCCCGTTTGACGTCGCGACCGGCCTCCCCGAAGGGAGCGCGACGTTACTTCAGCAGCGTGATCCGGCGATTGATTTCGCCGCCGTCCGGCGTCTGGAGCCGCATCATGTAGACGCCGCTCGAGAGTTTGTCGCCGTTGAATTCAACGCTGTGGGTTCCGGCGTTCATCCGTCCGTTCGCCAGCGTGCCCACGAGACGCCCCTGGATGTCGTAGACCCGGAGGGTCACACGGCCTTCGCGGGGGAGGCTGAATTCGATCTTCGTGCGCGGGTTGAACGGATTCGGGCGAGCCGAGAGGGTCATGTTGCCGCTTCCCAAGGCGCGCGCCGCATTCAGGCCGGCCGTCGCATTCGGGATGCGAGCGGAGCCGATGACGGGGCGGTAAGTGGACATCATGAAGTCGGCGCGACCGTCCTGTCCGGTAGTGAACTGGTTGTAGCAGGCGTCCGTGGAGTAATCCATGTAGTTGTTGATCGGGTCGAGACCGGCTTCCGGGCAGGTGTCTTTGCCGCTCGGGCAGCCGGACGTAGCGGTCCCCTCGCCCGGCGTGTCGCAAACCAAGTCGCCGGCGCCGGAGCAGTTGCCACCGTCGCATCCGCCCTGGAACGTATGGTAAAGGCCAACCCAGTGACCGACTTCGTGCGAGGCCGTGCCGCCCAAGTTGTACGGAGCGAGCGGACCGCCCGGGAGAGACTGGTAGTGAATCACCACGCCGTCCATGTTCGGGCTGCCGGCGAGGCTCCAGGGGAAGGTGGCCCAGCCGAGGAGATTCTGGCCCGGCTTGCAGGTATAGAAGTTGAGCGAGCCGGTGGGGTTTGTGACGAGTGCGGTCTTCGCATTCCGC
>JANMQV010000113.1:0-5582 GCA_031370645.1 Candidatus Eiseniibacteriota bacterium
CCGCCAGGGACTCGTTCATCGCGACCTGAAGCCCGGGAACATCATGCTCACGAAGTCGGGCGCCAAGTTGCTCGACTTCGGCCTCGCCCGCGCGACGGGATTGGCGCCGACGGCGGGAGACATGTCGTCGCCGACCATGAGCCGTCCGCTCACGGCCGAGGGAACGATCGTCGGCACGTTCCAATACATGGCGCCCGAGCAGCTCGAGGGAAAGGAGGCCGATCCGCGGAGCGATCTCTTCTCTCTCGGGGCCGTGCTCTATGAGATGGCGACCGGAAAACGGGCGTTTGAAGGGAAGAGCCAGGCGAGCCTCATCGCCTCGATCCTGAAGGAGACGCCGCAGCCGATTTCTTCCATCTCGAATGTATCGCCACCCGCGCTCGACAAGATCGTCATGCGCTGCCTCGAAAAAGATCCCGAGGACCGCTACCAGACGGCGCGCGACGTGCTGCTCGAACTCAAGTGGGTTTCAGAAGCCGGCTCCCGCGCCGGCATTCCGGCACCGGTGGCTGCGAAGCGGAAATCGCGTGAACTTCTGGCGTGGCGCTTGGTAGCCCTCGCTGCCGCTGCCGCATTGATCTTCGGCGTGAAGGGGATCCTCAATCGCCCCGAGCCGCCGCGGCCAATCGAATTCATCACCGACGTGCCGGGCGGGATCAATTTCATCGACACGCCGAAGATTTCGCCGGATGGACGGACGATCGCGTTCAGCGCCTCCGACACGACGGGCATCCAAAAGGTCTGGGTTCGCTCGCTCGGCTCGATCGAATCGAAGGCCATCGCGAATACGGAAAACGCCGGCCGCCCCTTCTGGTCTCCCGATAGCCGCTTCCTCGCCTTCATGTCGGACGGGAAATTGAAGAAGATCGCCCTCGACGGGGGGCCGCCTCAGACCATTTGCGAATCGAAGAGCAGAGGGGACGGCTCCTGGAGCAAGCGCGGAGTCATCGTGTACGACGGCTCGCCGAGCGACTCGATCCGATGGGTGAGCGCCGGCGGAGGCACGGAAGCGGCGCCCGCCACCAAGATCGATCGGGCGAAGGGCGAAACCGGCTCGGCTTGGCCGAATTTCCTGCCCGACGGCCGCCACTTTCTCTTCCTCGGTCTGACGGCGAAACCCGAAGAATCGTATCTGAAAGTCGGGGATCTCGATTCCGACAAGGTGATCACGCTGCAGAAAGGGAATTTCTCACGCATCGAGTACGTCGCGCCGGGTTACATCATTTACGCCAGGGAGCGCGCGCTACTCGCTCAGCCCTTCGATGCCAAGGCCCTCCGCATCACCGGAGATCCCACTCCGGTGGTCGATGACGTTGCCGCAGGGGGCGGGACTACTTCGAACGCCGATTTTTCGACCTCCAGGTCAACGCTCGTCTTTCGCGGGGGCGCGGCCGGTGGACAGACGCAAGTGATGTGCGTCGACCGCACGGGCAAGGAGCTCCAGGCGATCGGCGCGCCCGATCTCCTCTTCAACATCTCCCTCTCACCAGACGGTCGCCGGTTGGCGACGAGCCGTCTCGGGAGTAGCACCGATCTCTGGATCACCGACCTCGCTCGAAGCGTGAGTTCAAGGTTCACGTTCGATGCGACTCAGGAATTCACGCCGATCTGGTCCCCCGACGGGTCGAGGATTGCCTTCAACTCCGATCAATTGGGACGGGACGCGATCTACATCAAACGCTCGGACGGTGTGCAGGCAGAGTCGCTCTTTTACGCATCGGAAACTTCGTTCGGCGTCGCCGACTGGTCCAAGGACGGCAAGACGTTTGCCTGCGTGAAGCCAGGCGCGGATGGAGGTATCTACCTCCTTTCCCTCGATGGCCCTCGCACGCCGCGGCCGGTCGTCGTCACTCCCTTCGTCGAGGGCGACCCCCGCATCTCTCCCGACGGGCGTTGGCTCCTTTATTCCTCGGACGAATCAGGACGCCGCGAGCTCTACGTTCAACCGCTTCAAGCCGGGGCCGGAAAGTGGCAGGTCTCGACCGAGGGCGGGCGCGACGGGAAGTGGAGCCGGGATGGGAAGGAGATCTACTTCATTTCGGCCGGCCGGCTCATGGCGGTGGACGTTTCGAGCGACCCCACGTTTGCGCTCGGCAATCCTCGGGCCCTCCTCCGGTCGATCACCTGGGACCCCGATCGCTACGGAGGGAATTACGACGTCTCGGCGGACGGGCAACGCTTCTACCTGCGTCGCACGCAGGGCGCAACTCAACTCCCAGGCACTACCGTTGTCGTGAATTGGATGGAGCGTTTGAAGAAGAAGTAGGGCGCCACGCCCCTACGGGGTGAGGAGATTTCGCCACAGCTGGTTCGATCCGCTCCGGTATTTCGCCCCCCGCAACGACGTCCCCGAACGCCGCTTTTCACGAACCGCCCGCAAGTCATTATTCCAATGACACATAGCCCCTCCTCCGTCGGCCCCTCGAATTCACCACGCATCCGGCATACCCCATGCGTATCTGAACTAGTGGATCGGGAGGAACCGGTTCAGGAGGAGGGGGTCATGATGACACGCGAAGAGGCTCAGGAACGGGCGGCACGGCTCGGACTCTCCACTTGGGTTGACCAGGCAATCGCGGTCGGACCGAAGTCGAGGGCGGTGGACCTGATGTGTGTCGGCTTCGCCTCCGTGGAAGTACCGATCGCCGAGGCGGAAACGTGGGAAGAGGCGATCGACATGACCATGAAGATCATCTTCGGGACCAAGGGATCGAAGTAATCCACGCACGAATCGACGAGCGCCCTCGGCGGAAACGCCGGGGGCGCTTTTTTTGCGCGGGGCTGAACGGAGGCGAGACTACCGAAGGTGGGAGCCGAAATTCCGGCCGGCGCTCCAAAGTGGGATGAGCACCAGCGCCAGCAGGAGTGCGACCGCGAGCCCGAGCCCGAGCGCCGCTTTCCAGTGCCGCGGGCGAAGGCGCTTCAACGAAGGCCCCGCGGCGACGATTCCGAGAAATGCGGCGATCACGACGACCGCATCGAAACTTGCGCGCTGCCAGTAGATGTCCTCGAGGTGGAGCTCATCCCGAATTCATCGAAGGTGAGCGCCAGCCCGACCCCGTAGAGCGACGCGGCAAGCCGAAGCCCTTCCTCGCCAACGCGCAGGAGGAGCAGGGAAGCCCCCACGCCCGCCAGGAGCAGAATTCCGAGCGTCAGGTGATGGACGTGGGTTTCGCCCCATGACATGTGGATGTTCGGCAGCCAGCCCATGTCCGTCACGAGCACGAAGAGCCTCGCGGCGACGAACGTGAGAAGGAACGAGACAAGCACGTGCCGCGCCCGGCGATGGGTGACGGAGAGGGTTCGAAGTCGCTGGAAAGTCGGTAGCACCATGCGCGAAACGCTCCATACGGGATCGGTCGATTCGAGGGGGGCGCGACGCGCTCCCTCCCTCCATGATCATCGGCAGGCGGCGGCGAAAACTTATCCCCCGTCCTCGGGCCATCCTCCCAACCCTTGTGATACCCTTTGCCACCATGCGATTCGAAACCCTTGTGGTTCATGCCGCCGCGGGCGTCGATTCCGAAACCGGGGCGGTCGTCCCGCCGATTCACCTCTCCACGACCTTCCAACATGCACCGGATGGGGCGCCGCATGGCGCTCACATCTATACGCGCGAGTCGAATCCGAACCAGGCGCGGCTCGAAGAGGCGCTCGCAGCCGTGGAAGGCGGCGAGGCCTCGCTTGTCTTCGGCTCGGGAGTCGCGGCGGGAGCGGCGGTGTTGCAGGCGCTCCCGGCCGGATCGCATGTGTTATTTCACCGCGACATCTACTACACGTTCAAGACGATCGCGCGCGAGTTCCTCCCGCGGTGGGGCATGACGGCGACATTTGCGGATCTTGGGAATGAAGCCGAGGCACGCGCCGCGCTTCGCCCGGAGACGCGGCTCGTCTGGGCGGAATCTCCGACCAATCCGATGATGGAGATTCTCGACCTCGCGGCGCTCGCGAAATGGACGCACGGGGCCGGCGCGCTCTTCCTGGTAGACGGCACCTTCGCGACGCCCGCCCTCCAGGCGCCGATATCACTCGGCGCCGATGTCGTCCTTCACTCCACGACGAAGTACCTCGGCGGGCATAGCGACGTTCAGGGCGGGGCGCTCGTCTTCGCGAGGCGAGGGGAACTCTTCGACCTCGTCATGCACGGGCGCCACACGCTCGGCCCGGTGGCGTCGCCCTTCTCCTCGTGGCTTCTGCTTCGCGGACTTCGCACGCTTGCCTGTCGCGTGGAGCGCCAGAGTGCTTCGGCGCTCGCGGTCGCGAAGGCGCTGGAGGGTCACGCGGCGCTCACCGCGGTTCTCTATCCGGGTCTATCAACGCACCCGGGGCACGCCGTCGCCGCGCGCCAAATGCGCGCGTTCGGCGCGATGCTCTCCCTCCGGCTCAAGGGTGGAAAGGCCGCCGCCGTTCAAGCCGCGTCCCGCGTCACGCTCTTCACCAACGCCACGAGCCTCGGCGGCGTGGAGAGCCTCCTCGAGCATCGGGCCTCCATGGAGGATCCAGCCACCACGACGCCGGACGATCTCCTTCGGCTCTCGATCGGTCTCGAGCATCCGGACGACTTGATCGCCGACTTGCGCGCGGCGCTCGCTTAGCGCCTTCGAGGATCCGGCGCGAGCGCCGGGATCGGGAGGCAGCCGAAACCCTAGGACGCCCGCGCGAACCGGATCCTCTTGTTCTTCGTATCGAACGACACCCGGTAGTTCTTCAAGATTCGGGAGCCGACGTTGGCGTCGGGCATGATCGGCTGGAATTCGAGATTCGGATCGACGAATTCGAGATCCCCGATTCGAAGCATTCCCTTCAGCGGCGCCCCCTTGATCTCGAACGTGTTGCTCACAGTCCGCGCGCGGCCGATCACCTCTGCAGGCTTCGAAAGCGGAAGCCGCGAGAGCAACCGCTCCGGGAGAATGAAACCTCCCATCGAGCCGGCGTCGACATGGGCCACCATGTCGAGCGAATCGACCTGGATGTGAATGCTCGGAATGCCGTCCTCGTCGGCATAGGCGAGGATTCGCTGTCCGTCCACCGGCGGTAGCGGCGTCGGGTCGAGGCGCAGGCGTCCGCCCGGGTAGTCGAACGTCACCGTGTATCCCGCGAAGATGCCGAATCCGAGGATGCCGTCCACGCCATGCATCCGCCCCGGCTCGTTGTAATTCCGCGTGGAAGCGTTCATCACGGCGAACCGAGCCCCGCCGATCTCGATCGAATCGATCGCCACGACGTCCATCCGCCGCTGATTCTTCCCGCTTGGGTCGCCACCCCAGACTTCGCCCACCACCTTCATTCCCATCGCTGCCGCGAAGGCGGAGTCGACGCGAGCCGCGCCGGCACCGCCGGTATCGATGGCGAAGTGAAACGGCCCTTTCCCGTTCACCATCACCTCGATCGAGGGGAGATGGGTCGCGAGCGTCATCGGAACCTCGACACCCTGCGGCGGCACGAAGCTCCGCTGCGGCGCCGAGAGGGGATCGTCCGCGTCGGCGTGATGTGGACCGCCGCCGTCGCCGCCGCTGCCCGCATCGCCGCTTCCGTCCCCGCGTCGCCGATCGCGAGCCTGGCCGTCGTCGCCGTTTCCTTCG
>JANMQV010000136.1:0-2108 GCA_031370645.1 Candidatus Eiseniibacteriota bacterium
CCAGAGCATGAAGCGCTCCCCCTCCTTCTCCCTCCCGATCTGGTACATCGCGAATCCCACGTAGAACCAGGTGGCGTGGAACTCGGTCTCCTTGCGGGCTTCCTTGTCGGGCGGATAGTGGCGTTTCCAGAGGGCGACGACCTCCTCGTGGCGCCCGAGATGCGAAAGGAGGAGCGTCTCCATCAAGTGTCCGCGGGGGTGACTACCGAACCGGTTCTTCGTCCGTTCCAACCACACCCTCGCCTGCTCTTCGTCGTGGCGGAATGCGTGGATCCGAACCAGAGCCCAGTAGGCCCACGGGATGCTAGGATCGATGGAAATGGTGTGTTCCTCCACGGCGACCGCCTCGTCGAGCATGTCCGAGAGACGGAAGAGGTACCCGAGGTAGTGCCAGACGAGCCAGTTGTTCGGCATCCGTCGGGCCGACTCGCAGAAGGCGGTATAAGCCTCCGGCTTGTTCCCCCGCACCAACTGATGGGCGCCCCAGGCGAAGATCGCATCGGGACTGTTCGGGTCGAGTTCCATGGCACGGCGGATCGCCTGCTCCGACTTTCCGTACCAAACCGGATCGCTGTCGAATCCGCCGTCGATCATGCTGTGATAGACGCGACCCAGGTCGACCCATGCGAGCGGGTAATTCGGATCGAGCTTCACCGCTGACTCGAGATGCTCCGCCGCCTTAAGGTACGACTCCCTCAGATTGCCGCGCACTTCTTCGCGCGCCCGCATCACGAATTCGAACGCCTTCGCGGACGGCGCATAGGGCGCCGATTCGGCGGACACGCTCTCGGAGGTGATTCGCGCGGTGAGCGCGTCCGCAATCCCCTGCGCCACCTGGTCCTGTACTTCGAAGATATCCTCGTTTCGGACGTCCACTTTCCCTGCCCAGATGGAGCGTCCGCTCGGCGTCTCGATGAGGCGGGCAGTCGCTCGGAACCGATCGCCGGCCCGCTGGAAGGAGGCGTCGAGGACGGCGGTCACGTCGAGCATTTGCCCAACGTGCCGCGGGTCGACAGCTTGGTTCTCGAATTGGAGCACGGAAGAAGTGGCGCGCACGACGAGGTCGGGCGACGTGGCGAGCCTCGTGATGACCGCATCGGCGAGGCCGACCCCGAGGTACGCGAGGGCTTGGTCTCCCCCGATGTTCTTGAATGGAAGGACGGCGATCGCGCGAGGACCCGCTCCGGGCTCCGGCGGCGCCACCGGGTACGTCGCCAGACAACCGCACTCGAGCGTATCGAGATCGTGGTCGAGGTCGCGCGCGGAGGTGTGACGCCGCGCCTGCTCCTTCGAGAGCACCTTTCCGAGGACGAAATCGAAGTCGGGGGTGAGCGCAGGATTGACGGCCGAAGGGCGCTCCGGCGTATCGTGAAGAATCTGGTGCATCGTCTCGACGGCCGATGTGCCGCGGAAGGGATGCCTCCCCGTCAGGAGTTCGTAGAGAATCGTACCGATGGAGAAGAGATCGCTCGCGGGCCCCGCGGGCTGGCCCAGCACCTGTTCGGGCGACATGTAGGGTGCCGTCCCGAGAATCGTTCCGGGCATCGTGGCGGTGCGGCCCCCGACGTCGGGGGAAACGCTTCGCACGAGGCCGAAATCCAGAATCTTGAGAAGCCCGTCGGATCGAATCATCAGATTGTCGGGCTTGAGATCGCGATGAACCAATCCCGCGTCGTGAGCGACGGCTAGGGCGGCGACGGCTTGGCGGATCGCCTTGAGAATTTGCGCCGGATTCTTTCTCGGGGTCGCCCAAGTGCGAAGGGTCTCCCCCTCGATCCGTTCCATGGCGATCCAGAGCCGCCCGTCCGTCTCCCCCGCATCATGGACGACCACGATATTCGGATGATTCAAGGCGGACGCGGCTCGTGCTTCGTTGAGGAGCCTCTCGCGTCGGTCGCGGTCGTGCGTGAACTCCTCCGGCAAGACCTTCACGGCCAATTGGCGGCCCAAGACGGGGTCTTCGGCGAGATAGATCTCGCCCATGCCTCCGGCCCCGAGCTGCTCGAGGACCTTGAAACGACCGACCGTCGTCCCGACCATGTCCGAAACGATTCTCCCTGCGACCTGGTGAACCGCTAGTGCCCCGCCGTCGAGTCCGCCCCGGCGGA
>JANMQV010000197.1:0-1981 GCA_031370645.1 Candidatus Eiseniibacteriota bacterium
CTATGGTTCGAAGTGCCGATCGAAGTAGATCCACAAGATTCTCGAATATCGAAACACGGCTGGAATAAGCGGCACGAACAGGATCCCCGCCGCGATCAACAGACGCGCGAGCGGCCACCCGCGCAGCACGAGCGCCAGCGCCGCCAGGAGCACGAGGATCACGCCGATCGCGAGCGCGTAACTGAAGTACATGGCGCCCGAGAAATAGCCCGGTTCGCGGCTGAACTCGATATCGCACGAGGGGCACTGCTCGTTCATCCGAACCGCCCCCGAGAAGATGCGCCCGGTCCGGCACTGAGGGCAAAGTCCCTTCCAGATCGCGAGCCACCGACGGGGCTCCCCCGCGCTCACGGCTGCGGCAGGACGGGGCGCGGCAATCCGAAGATCGTTTCCGCGGTGACACGCGTGTAGTTCGGTCCGCCGAGTCGCGCGATCACGTCGAGCTTCGCGGCATCGACGCGTCCGTTCGTGAGGACGGCCTCCGCGAGGTGGAAGTAGACGACTTCCCCGATCACGTAGTTCGCGTGGTACGGGCCTTCGCCATGCTCCACGACCTTGTACAACTTGCACTCGAGCGCCACGGGGCACTCCACGGCGCGGAAAGGCTTCACCTTCACGCTTGGCGCTTTCGTGAACCCTGCCTCCACGAACTCATCCACCTCCGGCGGATAGTCGGCGGAGGCCTGATTCATCCGTTCCCGAAGCGCCCAGGGAACGAGGTGAATAACGAACTCCCCCGTGTCGCGGACGTTGTGGAGCGTGTCCTTGTCGCGGCCGGTCCCCGTGGTCACGGGCATGAAGACCACCGAAGGTGGGTGAGCACCGCCCGCATTGAAGAAGGAGAACGGCGCGAGGTTCGAAACTCCCGCCTTCGACAGCGACGAGACGAACGCGATCGGCCGCGGAACGACGCAGCCGGTCAGGAGAGCATAGGCGTCGGCCGGCGCGATCGTGGCCGGGTCGATGCGGCGGAACGCGGTGACTTCGCTCACGTATTACCCGTCATCCGGTCGCGCCTTCGCCCGTGAATCCCTCCGGCGTCTCGAGCCAGGAGTAGGGATAGCTCTTGTCGTCGTAGGCCTCGGCGTCGGTCGTCACGTTGAGCGGGTAAAACGTGTCGAGCATGACCGCGAGTTCCTTCGTCTCCTTCGCGCCCAGTGATGCTTCCGTCGCACCCGGGTGCGGGCCGTGCGGGATTCCCGACGGGTGGAGCGTGAAGGAGCCGACTTCGATGCCACGCCGGCTCATGAAATTCCCGTTCACGTAGTAGAGCACCTCGTCCGAATCGACGTTCGAGTGGTTGTACGGCACCGGAACGGAGAGCGGATGGTAGTCGTACATGCGCGGCACGAACGAGCAGATGACGAAATTCCGTCCCTCGAAGGTCTGGTGGGTCGGCGGCGGCTGGTGGATCCGGCCGGTGATCGGCTCGAAGTCCTCGATGTTGAAGGCGTAGGGATAGAGATAGCCGTCCCACCCGATCGCGTCGAGCGGGTGGTAGTCGAATTGGTACGCGGTGATTTGATTCCGCGCTTTGATCCGGACTTCGAATTTCCCTTTCTCCACGAATGTCTCGAGCCGCTCCGGGCGGCGAAAATCGCGCTCGCACATCGGAGAATGCTCCAGCAGTTGCCCGTACTCGTTTCTGTAGCGCCGCGGTGTCTCCACCGAGGAAACCGACTCGATGACGAGATAGCGCTGCGCGTCGGCGTTCGGATGGAATTTGTAGGTCGTTCCACGCGGAATCACCACGTAGTCGCCGGGACGGTAGTGGAGTTCCCCGAAGATCGTCTGAAGGCGCCCCGTCCCTTCATGAATGAAGTAGACGTCGTCCCCTTGGCCGTTCCGGTAGAAGTAGGTCATCGGCTTGTCCGGCACGGCGATCGCCATCGAGACGTCGTTGTTCGCCAGCAACACGACCCGCCCGGTGACCGCATCGCCGCTCTTCACGAGCGGCTTCGTCTTGAAGTGGTAGTGGCGG
>JANMQV010000156.1:0-11452 GCA_031370645.1 Candidatus Eiseniibacteriota bacterium
CCTTTCGGTGAGGTTCGGAGATCTCGACGCGCCGGCCACGATCGGACTTCCCTCGGGCAATGGCGCGCGCGATCTCGATCTTCAGGGGAATCTCCTCCTCGTCGCTTCGCGCTCGCGCGGGCTACAGGTCGTGGACGTCTTTGACCCCGTCTCCCCGCTCCTTCGCTCGGAGCTCTCCCTCCCGACGATGTTCGGCGTCACGCGGCAGGGCTCCATGGCGGTCGGCTGTCTTGGCGCCGCCGGCGTCGCCCTGGTCGACATCTCCACCCCGCCGTCCGCCCGGCGCCCCTCGATCGTCTCGGCTGCCGGAGTTCCTCGCGACGCGGCGTGGTCCGGCAACACGCTGCTCGTTGCCGGGGGGACGTCGGTCGAGCGCTTCCTGCTCTCCGCGACGATTCCCACGGCTACAGGTCTCTCGATCTCACTCGACGCCGCATCGGGGCTTCCGCGTGCGGTGATCTCCTGGAGCGTCTCCGTGACGGCGGGGCAGAGCGGTTGGAATCTCTATCGCGAACTGGGCCCTCCGACCGCTGGCTCCTCCATCCCCGGTGGAAGGCGCGTGAATCAGGCGTTGCTCGACCCGACTGTGACGAGCGCGATCGACACGGAGTTGACCGCCGGTTCGGAACATCGCTATCGCCTGGAGGCGGTGTTCGAGGATGGGCGAGTTCTCACGGTCGCCGAGGGCTCCATCTTCGTCTCCTCGAGCACTCGGCTGGGCCGCCCCTATCCGAATCCCTTCCGGACTTCGGATGGCGCCATGTCGCTGCCGTTTCGCACCCTCGGCTCCGGAGGAACGATCGTTCTCCGCGTCGTGGATGTCAGGGGGAGGCTCGTCCGCGAGATCTCCCAGCCCGCGCCGGGGACGGCGGGCTTTGGGGAGGTTCGCTGGGACGGCAAGCGGGCGGACGGCGGAAGAGCGGCGAGCGGCGTCTACTACTTATATGTCCGGGGCGCGGGGATCGACGAAGCGCGGTCGGTCGTCCATCTCCGTTGAGCCGACGATGAGCCGCTTCTTTCCTCCAAGGGGCCGCGCGAACCGCGCACTCCCGATCTGCCTTCTCGGCTTGTTGATCGCCTCCGCTCCGCCTCTGGCCCGCGCGCAGTATCCGAACCCCGGTCCCGCGATTCACGAGGAGTCTCCGGCCCCGGGAACGAGCGCCACCCGCCCCCGTTTCTCCGTCGACGCCACGCTCCAGCCGGGCGACGGGGGAGCGGACGTCCGGATCGACTATCGGCTGGGACGCGACGAACTTCTCTTCGAGCGCTCGAGCAGCGGCTATCACGCCGCCTACGAGATCCGGGTCATCTTCTATAAGGCGAAGGGGGGCGACCAGGTTACCGGCGAAGTCTTCGAGAAGAGCGTCAAGGTCGCGACCTACGCGGACACGAGACTTCGCGGCGCCGACCTCATCGATCACGTGACGCTCCGCGCGCCGGCCGGCAAATACCGGCTTCAGGTCGTGATCAAGGACCTCGTCGCCGAGCGAGCCTCGGGGACGGAGGTTTCCTTCGAGGTGCCATCGGCGACGGGTCAGTCGATCTGGTTCAGCGACCTCTCCCTGGGGACGGTCGCTGATTCGACCGCCGCATCCGCCGCGCCACGGGATCGCTTCGTCCCGGTGCCTTCCCGCCGATTCGGTCTCGATCTCCCCTTGATCGCAGTGCTCGGCGAGGTGGTGGACAACCGCCCCTCGTCGGCGGCAGGGGCGGAGGAGCGCTACCGCATCGCGGCCCGCGTGGTGAACGAATTGCAGGAGGTTGCCTGGAAGGGGGATACAACAATCGTCCGGGCAGGCGCCCGCACGCCGTTTCTGCTTCGCCCACGGTTGAAGTCCCTCGAGGCAGGGAGTTACCGGGTAATCATGGACTTGACGAGCCCTTCGATCACCATCCCCGGAAAGAAGAAACCGGAGGCGATCCGCCGGGAGCGGCCCTTTGATGTGGAGCAGACGAGCGAGAATTTGGCCTGGGAATCGAAGGCCTCGCTCGACGTTCTTCGGTACGTGGCGGCGCCCTCGGAATTGGACGAGATGGAGCGCCTCGACGGCCCCGACGCCCGAAAGGCGTTCTGGGAACAGTTCTGGCGCCGTCGAGACCCGACTTCCGAGACCGATCGGAACGAGCAGTTGGAGGAGTTCTATCGCCGCGTCCAGTACGCGAATCAGCACTTCGCGGTCGGCATCGCGGGTTGGCGCACCGACATGGGCCGCATCTACATCCAGAACGGAGCCCCTGACGAAGTTGTTAGGAATCCGTTCAACTTCGATCGGCCTCCGGAAGAGCTCTGGTACTACTACAAGGACCAGTTTCGCTTCGTTTTCATCGACCGTGACGGATTTGGCAGATTCGAGCTCGACGCCGATCGAAGCAAGCAACCTCGATAGGCCCGTAAGTCGTTTTTTTGCAACGCAATGTGAAAGTATTCACAATAATTTGTTTGACAGCGGTTCCGGATTTGCCTACGTTGCGGCCGGATTTCGGGAGGCCGCCGCAGCCCGAGGCGCAAGGCTTTGAAGGAGTTGTGCGCCACAGGTTTGTGTGAACGGTCATCGCGGAACAAATCAAGAACTGAAAGGGGGTGGGGAGCGGAAGGTCCTAACGAGCAGGAATTGCTCCATCGGATCTACCCGGGTTTCCGTACGACATCGCCGATGCAGTGACCCGGGCGCTTAGGACCCCGGATGGGCTGGGGTCCCACTAATCAAGGAGGCTAAATCAGATGTTTCAGCGCAAGCTGATCGCTCTTCTCAGCGTCATCGCCCTTCTCGCCGTGACGGCGGGAGTGGGCCACGCGTCCCTTTCCCGCGTTGAGGGCTTGGGACTTTCGGTGCCGGCCCTGAGCCAGCTCACCGATGACTACGCGAACATCTACGCCTACCCGGCGTCGGTCGTTCGTCAGAACAACCTCGTGCTCGCGGAAGTCGGCAACAACCCGGGCGGCGACGTGAACTCGGTCAGCTTCAATGACCAGAGCTTCACCCTCATCCGGAACTTCCCGCGCTTCGGCGTGGTGTCGGTCCAGATGAAGCAGAGCGCCCAGAACCTCTACACCGGTTCGAACAACGCGAACAATGAGTGGTTCGACCTCATCTGGGGCAAGGCGTTCTCGAAGATGGACTTCGCGGTCCGCCTCGACGTGACGAACTCGTCCTATGAAGACAATTTCAACTTCGGCACCCCCGGCAAGTACGAGGCGAAGGGTATCGACGGTTCGTTCAATCCGTATCCGTTCGGCGCCTTCTTCAGCGACGCCATCATCGGAACCGGCATCGAAGTGAACACGATCGGAATCACCCCGTCGATCGCGCTTCACATGTCGGACGACAACCGCCTCGACATCGCGGCCACGTACCGCATGTACAACCTCGACCGCTCGACGAGCGGCGCGGCGTTCGCGCCGGCTCAGAAGTTCGAAGACGGCGGCAACGCGTCGTACGCCGTTCTCGCCCGCTACTTCATGAACAAGAGCGCCACCAGCCAGTGGTACCTCGCCGGCTGGTACCAGAACGACGACCTCTCGTGGGTGGTCACGGGCTACACGCCGACCGCCCGCAGCGCCGACGAGACCTACAAGAGCTACGGCGTCGGCATCTCGAACAACATGCGCGTGAACGACAACAACCTCCTCATCTGGGGTCTGTCGGTGTGGCAGTCGAAGCACGACTACTCGCGCACGGACAACAACGACGCCGTCGTCTCCGGCGCCACCAAGGAATTCAACGACAAGTCGACGATGCTTCCGGTCCTCTTCGCGGCCGTCGAAACGCAGGCCACGAACTGGCTCAAGCTCCGCATCGGCGGCAATAACACGATCAGCCGCACGGAGTCGGATTTCAGCGACTTCGCCGCGCCGACGGGCACCGAAAACATCAAGCAGATGTTTACGAACTTCGATCTCTCGCTCGGCGCCGGCCTCCGCTGGAATAACCTCGACGTCGACATGACGCTCAACGAGGAATTCCCGCTCTCCGGTGGCTACATCCTGTCGGGCAACGAGGCGACGCCGTTCACGCGCGTCTCGGGGACGTACCACTTCTAGAAGCACCAGGCGACAGACTCCCGGGGCCTTCGCGCCCCGACGATTCGAGGGCCGCTCGGCGATCCAGCCGGGCGGCCCTTCGCCCTTTTGTGCGCAAATCCCCTTGACAGCCCCCCGTCACGTTCCTACCTTGACCGTTATAGAGGGCAAGTGATTGCGGCGTAGGCCTACGGGCTCGCCGCTTTCGAACCGTCTTGAGCCGCAAGGAGGAGACCGAAGCAAAAAGCCGGGTTACGTGGATCGAAATCGAGGAGGGGCCCCGGGAAGGGGCGATGGGCAAGTCGGCGGAGGCCGCCGCGCGGCAACCGCCGTGAAACCAGGGAAGGAGTGACCCTCGAATGGCGCTTCCACAGGAATACTGGGGAGGACGAACAATGAATCGACCTCGGTCGCGGCGTTGGCTAGGCGTCGCCATGATGTCCATGGCGGTCGCCGTTTTTGTTTCCGGGGTCGCCTGGGCGGGAACGACCGGCCAGGTCTCGGGAACGGTGCGTGACGGCAAGAGCGGCGATCCGCTCGGGCTTGTCACGATCTCCATTCCGGAACTGAAGCGCGGCGCGGTTACGGACGCGCAGGGGAGTTTCTTCATCGTGAATCTGCCCGCGGGCAAGTACACGGTTCGGGCCTCGCTCCTCGGTTTCATTGGGCAGGCGCGGCAGGAAGTCCAGGTGTTCCCGGACTTCGTCACGAAGCTCGACTTCACGATGGAGTCGACCGTCTTGCAGAACGTGAAAGAGGTCGAGGTGAAGGCCGAGCGGCCGCTCATCCAGAAGGACGTCACGGGCACGACGCGCTTCTTGAGCGGGGACGAGATCCGGAACCAGCCGCTTCGCGGCTATCAGGACGCCGTCGCGCAGCAGGCGGGCGTCGTCAATTTCAAACTGAACATCGATAACGAAGCGAACAACGGGAACACGCTGATCATCCGCGGCGGGCGCCCCAACGAAGTCGCCTACTACGTGGACGGTTTCTCGCAGCAGGACCCCCTCACCGGCAACTCGACGACGCTCATCAATAGCGGTGCCATCGAGGAAGTGGTCGTTCAGTCGGGCGGATTCAACGCCGAATACGGCCGCATCAATTCCGGCGTCGTGAACGTCGTCACGAAGGAGGGGAACGACAAGTACTTCGGGTCGCTCGAGGGCGTCTCCGACTTCCTGGCGCTCGGCTCCGAAAGCCGCGACAACAACATCTATTCGCTCTCGCTCGGCGGACCGCTCGTCCCGAACTTCAAGAAGGGGACCTTCTACTTCTCGGGCGAGCGGAAATACAACCTCGATCGCGATCCCTCGGCGATCGCGAAAGACATTGTCTACTCGCTCGACAAGAACTCGTTGTACGCCGACGGCATTCTGCCGTCGAACTCGAGCGATTCCTGGGCGACGGTCGCCAAGTTGACCTTCAACCCGACGCCGCTCCAGACGCTGAAGATCGGCGGCACCTGGAACCGGGAAGACTGGCAGCAGTACGTGAACACCTACCGGTTCGATCTCGATCATGCACCGCGCTACAAGGACTTGAACTACTCGGTCTACACGACGTGGAGCCATAGCATCAGCAGCCGCTCCTATTACGAAGTGAAGGCGAACTACTTCACCACCGAGCGGACACGCGGCGACGGCGTCTACTTCGACGATCTGAAGGGATACGCCCGGCCGTCCGGAAATCCGCGTTTCGATCCGAACGAAGCGCTCTTCTGGGTCGGCGCGAACGACCTCGACTCGAACGGCGATCCGACCGGGGAGCACGTCTTCGACGACTTCCTGCACCGGAAGTCGGCCTACCTCGGCGGGGCGGTGAATTACTCGAGCCAGATGACGAAGGTCTTCCAGCTCAAGGCTGGCGGCGACTACCAGAAGCACAAGCTCCGCTACTACAACCACTACTTCCCGGTGCAGCTCTACGACGCCAACGGCAATCCCGACAACATCCGCGACGTCGATCGCTACGGCTACGACGCGGTGGGGAACGAGATTGACGAGGGAGAGACGTTCACCGACACGAACGGAAACGGAAGCTATGACGCCGGGGAGCCGTTCAACGACGCCAACGGCAACGGTCTCTACGAGAGCCCGCTCGACAAGCCGAAGACGCCGACGGTCGCCTCGCTCTACGTGCAGGGTAAGTACGAGCGTCTGGGACTGGTTCTGAACGGTGGGCTCCGCTGGGACTACCTGACGCCGAACACGAAGTCGCTCCGGAGCGAGTCGACGCCGCTCGACCCGGATGCGCTGAACGACTCGCGGCTCCAGGACTCCGACCTTCAAGATTCAAAGGTCTATAACCGGCTCAGCCCGCGCCTTGGCGTCGGCTTCCCGGTCTCGGACCAGACGCTCATTCACGTGAACTACGGCAAGTTCTTCCAGCAGCCGAACCTCCAGGATCTCTACGTCTCCTACGCCTTCCTGGAGCACAAGATCCGTACGGGCGGCTACTTCGTCGGATTCGGCAACCCGAACCTGAAGCCGGAGCAGACGACGGCCTACGAGCTCGGCGTCACTCATACGCCGACCGACCGGTCGCGCATCCAGGCGACCGCCTACTACAAGGACGTGAAGGACCTGGTCGAAATCACGAACATCCCGTCGTCGCCGAATTCGTTCTCCACCTATCGCAACCGCGACTTCGCGACGATCAAGGGACTCGACATCGCCTACACGCTCCGCCGCGTCGGCTTCGTCTCCATGGGCGCGAGCTACAGCATCTCCTGGGCCATGGGCACCGGCTCGGTCTCGCAGTCGCAGCGAAACATCGCCTGGACCGCGAGCGAGACGCCGAAGATCTCGACACCGCTCGCCTTCGACCAGCGCCACAAGTTCTCGATGAACTTCGATTTCCGGTACGAGAAGGGACAGGGCCCGAACTGGGGCGCGACCAAGTTCCTGGAGAACGCCGGGCTCAGCATCCTCGTGAACGCCGCGAGCGGCACGCCCTACACGCCGACGACGGTCTACAACGAGGTCACGCTCGCGGCGGTGGCGACGCAGCCGATCGGACCGCTCAACAGCCGGTACGGCCCCTGGACGTTCGGGGTGGACGCGAAGCTGAACAAAACAGTCTCGATCATGCGCCAGGATCTCGACTTCTACGTCTGGGTCTTGAACCTCTTCAATCGCGAAAACGTGAACAACGTCTACACGGGCAGTGGAAGCGCCGGGACGACGAACTTCCTCAATACCGCCGACGGGCAGGCGTTCCTTGCCACCAACGCCGGCACGTACGGAGCGGATGTGGCCGCCGAGCGCTACCGCTTGGCCGAGCAGGATCCGGGCCTTTACGGCATTCCGAGGATGGTTCGGTTCGGCGCCCGCTGGAGTTTCTGACGTTCTGGACCCGTAGGCTAAGGAGGGCCGACAGGATGCGATCTGTGAAGTGGGTGGGAGTGGCGGTGCTCGCGGTCGCGCTGGCCGTTCCCGAGGCATGGGCGGCTCCGCGAGGCGGCACCGTCGCGCGGACGCGGACACCGCACCGGGCCGGGGCGACGATCGACAACTCCGGACGGATGAACGTCAACAATCTCGACCTGGTCGTGACGAACCACGGTTCGATCGCGTACGACCTGATTACCGGCAACGCGGGGCTCATCTACCCGAAGGGCGGCACCCGGACCGCGGTTTTCGCCGCGGGCCTCTGGGTCGGCGCCCGAGTGGCGGGCGAAACGCGAATGGCGATCGGAGAGTACTCGCAGGAGTACACCCCCGGCCCGATGGCCGGTGGGACCTTCCAGTCGGACGTCCCCGCGTTCAAGAACTACCGGATCGAACGGGGCGGCGTCGGATACGCCGACTACCTCGCGAATGCCGTGGCGCAAGGCGCGCCGGTCGACGGAGTAGGCGATCCCCTCCTCCTCGGCGACGCGACGATTTGGAGCGTCTTCAACGACGCCGATCCCGGCACCCACACAAACGACGCTGGCAGCACGGCGCCGCTCGGGCTCGAGGTGCAGCAGACGGTCTTCGCGTTCAATCGCGCGGGGGCGCTCGGGAACATCATCTTCGTGAAGTGGAAGTTCATCAATAAGGGCGGGAACACGCTCGACAGCACTTACGTTTCGGTCTGGAGCGATCCCGATCTCGGCGGCTTCACCGACGACCTCGTCGGTTGCGACACGACGCTGAGCCTCGGCTACTGCTACAACGCCACGAACTCCGACGGACAGTACGGTTCCCGGCCCCCGGCGGTCGGCTACGACTTCTTCCAGGGTCCCAAGGTTCCGGACGGACTGGGCGGCTTCGTGCGCCTGCCGATGACGTCGTTCAACAAGTACATCAACGGAACCGATCCCGCCGCCGCGGAAGAGACCTACAACTACCAGCAGGGTCTCCACGCCGACGGATCGCCGATCTACACGAACGATGACCCGCTCCAGCCGATTACCACTTTCCAGGTGTCGGGAGACCCGGTGACCAGCACCGGATGGCTCGACTCGAATCCGGCGGATCGACGCCTCTTCCTCTCGGCGGGACCCTTCACGATGGCTCCGGGGGACACGCAGGAAGTCGTGACCGCCATCATCATCGGCCAGGGCTCCGACCGGCTCTCCTCGGTCTCCGACATGAAGGCCAAGGATGGCGTGGCGCAAACCGTGTTCGACCTGAATTTCGACATCCCGGCGCCGCCGCCCTCGCCGACGGTCTACGCGCAGCCGCTGGACAACGGAGTAAGACTTGTCTGGAGCTCCGAGGCGGTCGGAGACGTCCAGCCGAATCCGGCCCTCGGCCAGGAGTTCCATTTCGAAGGATTCCGCGTTTGGCAGATGTCGTCAAATAGCTCGGACGCCGACCCCACGGTCATCGCCACCTACGACGAGGTAAACGGCGTCACAAATATTTTCAGCGACGAATTCAACTCCACCAGCGGCGTGGTGGAACGCCGGCTGAAGGTCGGGGGGACCGACAGCGGACTCTCCTTCCAGCTCGACATCACGAACGATGCGATCGTGGGCGGGCGGCTGATCAATAACCGCGATTACTACTATGCGGTGACCGCCTACTCCTACGACGTCTTCAACGCGCCGCCCTACATCGTCGGAGGCAACGAGATCGGAATCGTTTCGGAAGTCTTGGAGAGCGCGAGAAACATCATCACCGTCGCGCCCCACTCGAGTAGCGCCGTGTTCGGCGTCACGACCACCGCCGCTTCCTCGGGTCCGCTCAACACGACGGGGCTTGTGGATGTCGATCAGCTGATCCAGAACGACATAACGGGGAACGACTATCTGGTTACGCTCAACGACTTGGAGCAGTGGACGCTCCAGAACACGACGACCAGCACCACCCTCCTCACGGGGCAGACCAACGTGAGCGGCGACTACGACAACCCGGTCGTCGAGGGAGTCATGGTGCGGGTTACAGCGCCGCGGCAGGTCTCGACGTTCGGCGAAGCGACCTCCCCGACGACGCAGAGCGACATGACGACGGGGCAGACCGACGCGAGCGGATCGTGGCACTTCCTCACGCAGGGGCTTGGCGCCTACACGTTCCATTCCACCACGAACCATGACTTCGAGATCCGCATTCTCCCCGACACGACCGAATTCGCCTGGGGCTACGCGAGCGGGGAAGTCTCTTTCGTGAATTCGTTCAAAGTGCCGTACGAGATTTGGGACCTCGGTTTCAATTCGCTCGCCAATCCACTCGATGACGTGAAGATGACCGTCATGATTCGCGATCGCGACGGTTCGGGGGCGATCAGTTGGGACGATGCCATCTACATCCGGGAGATTCCCTACGCCTCGGTCGATTGGGATACGACGGCCGGCGCCCCGAACCCCTCGACGAAGTCGATCGATTACGTCGCCGGCGGGTCAGACCAGCTCTGGGGCCGCTGGCGGCCGCGGAACGACACGTACGCAAGCGGCATCGAATGGCCCGCGCCGACGACGATCCGAATCATCTCGGAGCGCTTCACGAGCGCCGATTCCTACACGTTCACGACCTCCAAGGTCGGGAGCGGGCCCGGAACGGTGGTGGGTCGCGACGTGAAGAAGATCCTCGCCGTGCCGAATCCCTACTACGCCTCTTCGAAATACGAACTGACGCAGTTCGACCGCACGCTCAAGTTCACGAATATTCCCGCGGCGAAGAGCGTGACGATCCGGATCTTCAGTCTCGGCGGCGACCTCGTGCGTACGATTCGCCGCGATGCGACCACGGCCGACGAACAAGCGACGGCCACGATCAACTGGGACCTCAACACCGAACGTAGCCTGCCGGTCGCGAGCGGCATCTACATCTACCGCGTAGATGTGGAAGGAGTCGGCACCAAGACCGACCGCATCGCGGTCTTCGTCGAGCAGGAACGGCTCGACAACTTCTAGGAAGGAGGCCGTCATGCGAAACGATGAATGGAATCCTTCCAACGGACGGAGGGGCAGCGTGATGAAGTCGTGGGTGACGAAGGTCCTCTTGCCGGCCGCGCTTCTGGGCGTCGCCGCCGCGGCGTCGGCGGGCGGGCTCGATCGCGTCGGAACTTCGGGAGCACAGGAGCTTCGCATCCCGGTCGGAGCGTCGTCGATCGCCACGGGCGGATCGACGGTCGCGCTGGGCGGCGGGCTCGGTAATCTCTTCTACAATCCGGCCTCGCTCGCCTCGACGGACGAGTCGCAGGCCATCGTGTCGTACAGCACTTATCTCGGGGACGCCAGGGTGAATTATGGCGCGGTGGCCACGCACCTCGGGTCGCAGGGAGAATTCGCGTTCCACGCGAAGGTGCTGAGCATCGGAGATATCACCGTGACGACGGAGGACGCGCCGGAGGGGACCGGGGAGATCCTGAGTCCCAATTTCTCGGTGGTCGGGCTGAGCTACGCCCGCCGGATGACGGACCGCGTACTCCTTGGATTCACGACGTCGTTCGTGAACGAAAGAGTGGCCGACGCGTCGGCGTCAGGGTTCGCCGTCGATCTGGGCGTCCAGTACGACACCGGATGGCGCGGGCTCCGCTTCGGATTCGCCATGAAGAACATCGGGCCGAGCATGCGATTCGACGGGCCCAATTTCGAGGAACGTGTCATCGTGCCGGGGAGCGATCCGTCGGCGCAGCCGCACGTCGTGCGTCTCCAGACGGCCGAGTTCGAGATTCCGACCTATCTCATGATCGGAATGGCGTACGACCTCCCGATGGGCGAAAGCCGCCACGTGGGGCTCTACGGCACCTTCCAGTCGAACAACTTCTCGACCGACGAGTACCACATCGGCGCCGACTTTCCGGTAGGCGAATGGCTGAACCTGCGCGGGGGCTTCCAGGGCCAGGTGCCGCTTAGCAAGGAAGACCGGCAGCAGGATTACATCTACTCCTACACCTACGGCGCCGGGGTCAATTTCAAGCTGGGCGACCGACCGCTCCACTTCGATTGGGCCGGGAGCCACGCGGGCGAGTTCTTCGACGACAATCAGCAGTTCTCGCTCG
>JANMQV010000207.1:0-2306 GCA_031370645.1 Candidatus Eiseniibacteriota bacterium
GCCGATCGGCGCGAAGAACTTCATGACGTACATCACCGTTCCGTACGCGGCGAAGAGAATCTTCTGGAAAAAGGTCCACTGAATTTGCATTGCGCCCGTTGCGTGCTGTGCGACGAGCGTGAGCGTGGCCGTGGCCCCCGAGAGGAGGAAGAGGGGCACCTTCTCGATGAGGACTCCCGGCGTGAACTTTCGCCGCCTATACCAGTCGAGCGCGAGGAGCGTCAGCGGGAAGACGATGGCCGCCGGCTTCGACGCGAGGGAGAGGATGAATGTCAGAAGCACCGGGAGGAGCCAGAGCCGTCGCTTCGTGTCGAGATACCGAAGATAGAAGATGAGCCCGAGTAGATAGAAGAATCCGTAGAGGACATCCTTGCGCTCGGCGATCCATGCCACCGACTCGACATGCATCGGATGAATTCCGAAGAAGAGCGCAGTCGCGGCCGTCGTCCAGAAGCGGTCCTTCGAGAGCCGCCGCACGAAGATGAAGACGAGGAGCGTGTTCGCGAGGTGGAGAAGTAGGTTCAGCCAGTGATAAGACGAGGGGTCGAGCCCTGTGAGTTTGTAATTGAGCGCCAGCGACCAGATCGTGACGGGGTGGAAGTTGCCATGGATCGACGTGGTGGCGATCGTCGTGAAGTCGGGATTTACGAGGAGCGAATTATTGGTGACGTAGAAGTCGTCGTCCCAATTCGTGAAGTCGTTGTCGAGGCATGGGACGTAGACGACGAACGTGATGACGATGATGGCTCCGAGCGCGAGCCACCACTGCATGCCCGCCGACTTCCCTTTCGCCCGCTTCGCCTCACGCGGATGGCCGCCGCCCGGCTTCTTCCCCGGTGCGTGCGAGCCGCGCTTCTTCGGCGCAGGACTCACGGGTTGGGCGCCCGCTCGGCGTCGCGCAGTTCCGCCGGAAAGTGCCGCGAGCGAACGAGGCCCGACCGCGCGAGCGCGAACTCCATGGCGGTGCCGAGGCATCCGAATCCGTAGCGGACGCTCCGCGCGAAGTTGATGGAGGACGCGTCCGTGGCATAGCGCGTGGGGCAGCTTACTTCGCCGACGAGGTATCCGCTCCAAAGCACCTGCGAGAGCATCTGGTTATCGAACACGAAGTCGTCGGAGTTCCGATCGAGCGGCAACGATTTCAGAAGTCGGCTGGAGAAGGCGCGGTAGCCGCTATGGTATTCGGAGAGCTTCGCACCCATGAGGATGTTGCCGGCGAGCGTGAGCGCGCGGTTCGAGACGTAGCGCCAGAGCGGCATCCCACCCTTCCGCGCATAGCCGCCAAGGATTCGCGACGCCACCACGCAATCGTAGAAGCCGGTGCGGATCAGAGAGACCATCGCGGGGATGAGCTTCGGCGTGTACTGGTAGTCGGGGTGAACCATGATGACGATGTCGGCGCCCGCCTCGAGCGCCGCGCGGTAGCAGGTCTTCTGGTTCGCGCCGTAGCCCTGGTTCCTCGCGTGCACGAGGACCTGGGCGCCCGGGAGGCTCCGTGCCACGGCGACCGTCTGGTCGCGGCTCGAGTCGTCCACGACAATGACGAGGTCGACGACCCCTTGAGCCATTACTTCATCGTAGGTTTTTCGGAGCGTGGCCTCCGCGTTATACGCGGGCATGACCACGACGACTTTGGAATGGGGAGCCATGGCGGGTGACGGTACCCTTATCGTCGGGGCGCGACAAGCTTCAAGGGATTCATGGCCCCTCGATATCGGCGACGCACTCGATCGTGCCGCCGCGCCCGGAGGCGGCTTCGAGAAGCGTGAGAACCGTCGCCGGTAGAATCATGATGCTGGCGATCGCCGCCTGGAGCGCCAGCGAGAGCGCGGGGGCCTTGGGCCGATTCCCCTTGAACAACTCGTACAACTGCTCCCGGGGAAACCCGAGCGCGTTCAACGCGCTCTGCTCGTACCCGTAGAGATTCTGCTCCCACGAGAGGTGGCGGACACGACGAAGTCGAAAACCGGACGATTCGAGGGCTCGTCGCAGCGACGTCGGTTCAAAGTGAATCAGGTGGCGCGGTGGATCGAGATGGAACCACGCGCCCCGAAACAGAGACGACTGCCAGGAGCCGACGTTCGGCACGGCCAGCATCAGGAATCCCCCGGGACGGAGCCACGCCCGGCAATTGCGCAACGCCTCGTCGGGATCGCGAAGATGCTCCAGCACATGCCAGATGGAGATCAGATCGAAGTGGCCTGCCGAGTACGTGTCGGGCCGAAGCGGCCCCACGTGAAGTCGAAGGCCATTCACGGTGGCCGCCCGGCGCCCGGAATCCCGCGAATACTCTGTTCCGTGCGCTT
>JANMQV010000211.1:0-1954 GCA_031370645.1 Candidatus Eiseniibacteriota bacterium
GTCGCTATCCCACAACGCCGATCGAGCGCTACGTCGAGTGGAAACACGAAGACGGATTCCCCTTCGATCCCTGGCTCCGGACCCACGCGCGGCTAGGGGCGAAGATCGTGAAGATCGCCCACGAGTCGATGCGAATCCCGGGGAAGGTCGCGGATTGGGAGAAGTGGGCCGGAATGCGATTCCCGGAAAGCGGCGAATACATCGTGCCCGGAGCATTAGTGCCGGTGCGGGTGGATCGGGAGAGGGATGAGGCAGTATACGTCGAGCCTAATATTTGGATGGTGCACGCGATCTAGACTAAGACTACCAACCAAAGGACCATGCGTCGGGCCGGTTACTCCTGATTTAGTTAGTTACTTCTATGCGGTCAATTCAACTGCGGGAGCCGCCACGGGGCGAGTCGTCGTCGCGAAGTAACGAGGTTCACCTCGCCCCTCTACTCGCTCCATCGCAATCGCGGGAACGACTTCTTCCGAATGGCTCCTATCGCTGCATTCCAACCCGGAAGCAGTGTCGACGAAATCCGCGACCCCACATACCTCTCCATCTGTCCATTGTTCGCGTGGACGACCCAGAGCTCCGGATAACGATACGGCCATTGGCGACCGGGCTCCCAGTCGAGTCCGAAACCGACGAGAACCACCGTGAAGGAGTCCGCCCACGCTGCTGATGCGAGCTCAAAGCTCGTTGTCACCCAAGAATACGAGCGATCACCCGTGGAGCGCTCATAGATTTCGAAGCCGGTGTCCGCGTCGACGCCAACTTCACCTTCCTCTTCGACATCGTAGCCTGCGAGGGGGTCGAGCCAATACGTGCTGTCTGGGGAAGGCATGAGCATTCCCCAAGCACGCCGTTCTCGGACCTGCCCCGAGCTCAGCGCGCCTTCCCAAGGGATCCTGTGGAGTTGGGAGTGCTCGACTCTGGTGAGAAGACTGTCACAGGCTCCCGTGCCCAGTCCATCCACCGCGGACCACCAATCGGAAACTGGTCCGTGGCTCACCGCCGATCGAATAGCCGGCGGGAGCGTTTCCAAATTCCTGGTGTGCCGATCCGCCGCGCTCGCGTGTGCGGGCTCGCTCATAGCCAGTAGCGCGATAATCAAGACTGGGCTTGAGCCGCGCCGACAGCTCTCGGGCAGCTTCACGACCACAATCCAACTAGAACTCCGACCAGCGCAGCAGCGGCTGTGCAAGATATCAGGTACCCCAACGCACCCTTCGGCCCAAGCCACTTGGCCACGACGCCAAACGTCAGAATGTTCACGATCGGTACAGCCAGCATCATTGAGGCTGCGGGGCCCGTTCCCATTCCCTTCTCCAGTAGTTCATGTACGAGCGGCAATTCCGCCCCAGAGCAAAAGTAGAAGGGCACTCCCGTCAGCGCTGCCAATAGCGACCCCGTCACCGCTTTCTGCCCATACAGCACGTGAATCCAATGCCGCGGAACGAGCCCGTCCACGATTGCGGCGAGGGCAAGGCTGACAAGCACCCAGGGGCCGAACTCCTTCACTTGTCCCCAAAATCGGCGAAGTACCTTTACCGTTCGAGGTCGTTGGCGAACCGCAACCTCGGGCGCCGCCCCGACCGCACCGGGCAGGACTGCCGTCCGGCCTCCAATCGGCGTAAGCACGATGGGCCCCGCCGGCGTCATCGCCGACCGCTCCGCGGAACTCCGCAGCACCCGAGTGCTTGCGTAGCCGACCAGCAACCCGAACACCACCGACGCCGCAAACCGCACAAGCGCCCACCACCCTCCGAGCACCTTCCACGTCAACAACACGACCGGCACGCTGACCGCCGCCCCCGCGGTGAGGAACGCGAAGGTATGCTTCAGATCGCTCCCGCGCCTCCGTAGCGACACCGCCAAAGGCACCATCCCGCAGGTACACAGCGGCAGCGCAGCGCCGACCGCCGAGGCCAACAGCATCGTCCCTGGGCTCGTCCCTGTGAGGAAT
>JANMQV010000168.1:0-12969 GCA_031370645.1 Candidatus Eiseniibacteriota bacterium
GCGGTCATCGTGTCGATCGCCGCTTCGGTCTGCAGTCGCTCGGCCGTCGCGAGCGCCAGGTCGGCTCGCTTCGCCTCCATCGAGAGGCGCCCCACCGACGCCTCGGCGGCCGCGACCGTCCGGATCGCGTAGATCATTTGCCCCCGCTGTTTCGTGTTGCCTTCGAGCTTGTAGGGACCCGGGAACGCGGCGCGGACCTTCGCGAACGCGGCGCCGAGTTTCATCAGCGCGGCCGAGTCGGGCGGCGTGGAGCCGAGCCGCGCCTGGACCTCCGATTTCCGGGCATCGTAGAGCAGCTTCTCCGCGCGATACACAGCCGCCGTCTCGGTACCGCCGCATCCCGCGAGGAGAAGCGCCACACCGACGATCAGACTCCGCTGGACCGAGATGGGACGCATCACTCCTCCCCCCGCCCGAACTTGTAAAGGCGCGCGGCGGCGCCGTAGGTGAAGTAGGTCGCCACGCTCGTCACCGTCACGTAGACCCCGAGAAAGAGGGTCGTGAATTCGGGGCGAAGGCGCGTGAGCAGGAACGAGCCCTGGCGCTCGAGAAGAAACTCCACGAAGAGCGCGGGGAGTCCGAAGAGGATGGCGAAGCCAAGCGTGAGCGGCCAGGCCCGAAATCCAAAGCGTAGACCGTAGACGAAAGCGCGGATGGGATTCGTCCTCGCCTGGACCGAGGCCACCGGGACGTAGAGCATCAGCGACATGATGGCGTAGACCCCGAGGGTGACGACGAGCCAGGCGAGCATGGGGCCGAGCGGGGCCGGGATCCGCCCATTCACGAACGTTGTCAAGGGGCCGGCGGCGTAGCGCTGCCATCCCAGAACCGAACCGACGCCGGCGAGGCCCGCGAGAAGCGTCGGGAAGAAGGCGACCGCCAGACGCGACGTCGCGCCGGCGCCGAGCGAGAGCGCCCGGTCCGTGCGTGAGTAGAAGCGAAGCAGAGCGAGCGGGATCAGAACGGCGCCCGGAATCACGTAGAGGAAAATCTCGACCCACCCGGTAAAGGTCGGGAGATAGCTGAAGAAAACCGGATAGTGCAGATACCCCTCGCCCCCGGTGAGCGTGACGAGCGGGGCGACGATTCCCATCGCCCAGGCGCTCTGGAGTTGCGTGCTGAGCGCCAACAGGGCCAACTGTACGATGAGGATCCAAAAGTAGGGCGTGTACTCCGCCCAGCGGAACTCACGGGCCGCGTCAAAGGCCGAACTGAACGCGTCTGCGATCGAAAGCCTCATGGGCACCCTCGGTTACCGGTTGATTCGGCGGAGCGAAGGCTGGAGACTAACGCCCCATGAGCCTACTCGACCAGTACCTTCTTGTCCGTCGGCCCGGCGCGAACCCGGAACGCATCGATCTGCACTCCGACACGCCCTGCGGAATCGGCCGCGCTCCCGAAAATAGAATCGTCCTCACCGACTCCTCCGTCTCCCGCCAGCACGCGCGCCTCTTCTCGCGCGAGGATGCGTGGTGGATCGAGGATCTCGGCAGCAAGAACGGGACGAAGGTGAACGGAAATCTCATTGAGGGCCCGAAGCGCCTGAAGCAGGGCGACGGACTCCAGGTGGGATCGTTCCAACTCGTCTTCTCCTCCGAGACCGCCTCGGCGTCGGCGCGCCTGGCCGACGTGGCCGCGCCCGCGAACATGACGTCGCTTCCCTTGGAAGCGCTCGGCGCGGGCACCGACACGCGCGCCTTCGCGGGAAACATGTCGCCCGAGCGCGTCGGATCGTTCCTGAAGGCGATGGACCGGATCGGCCAGGCGCTGATCGTCCACCGCCCGCTCGACGAGCTCTATCAGTTCATCGTGACGCTCGCCTCGGAGGTGCTCCGCGCCGATCGCACCGCGCTTCTGTTGCTGGAGGCCGACGGCGAACTGACGCCGAAGGCGGTGATGACGAGCGGGAACGCGGCGGCCGGCGACATCGTCGTCAGCCGGACGATCGCGAAGAACACCATCGAGCAGCGCCAGGCGGTGCTGATCGGAAACGCCATGGCCGACACTCGCTTCAAGGAGCAGCAGAGCGTCATCCAGCAGCGGATCCACTCCGCGATGTGCGTTCCGCTCTGGCATGACACCGACGTGCTGGGGCTTCTCTACGTGGACAACACGGCGGCGGTGGTCCCCTTCGAAGAGTCGGACCTCCGCATTCTGACTTTCCTCGCGCATCTCGCGGCCATGAAGATCCGCGAGACCGAGTCGTACGAAGAGTTGCAGCGCCAGCAGCGCCTCGAAGCGGAGTTGAAGCGGGCGGCCACGCTGCAGCAGTCGCTTCTGCCGACGGGCGCGCGGAAGGTCGGCCGCATGGGCATCGCGGGCCGTAACGTCCCTTCGTTCGACGTCGGCGGCGACTACTTCGATTTCGTTCCGGGTCCCGACGGGCGAATGATCGTCAGTCTCGGCGATGTCGCCGGCAAGGGGATGGCCGCCGCACTCCTCATGACTGATTTGCGCGCCACCATGCGCGCGCAGGTCGAGGTGGGGCGTCCGATCGTCGACCTCACGTCGCGCCTCAATCGCTCCATCTACGAGAACGTGAAGGGCGAGCGATTCATCACGCTGATGGTCGCGATGGTGGACGGCCTGACGGGCGAGATCGCCTACGTGAACGGTGGGCACAACCCGCCCTACCTGCTTCGCGCCGACGGGACGCTCGAAACGCTCTCGGTCGGGGGGCTACTCCTGGGGATCTTCCCGGAGGCGGTGTACGAGACCGCGTCGATCACGCTGAAGGCCGGCGACGTCCTGACGCTTTACAGCGACGGGGTCACGGAGGCGAGAAATCCCGGGGGCGAGGAGTACGGCGAGGAGCGGCTCGAGGCGTTCCTACGCAAGCACCAGGCGATCCAGCCGGAGGAACTGGTGAACGCGCTCATTAGCGAAATTCAGAAATTCACGAGCGCGGCTCAGTTGGCGGACGACGTGACCGTCGTCGTCATCCGCTGCGATTCGTAGTCGACCGCTGGGCGCTGACCGCTAGTTCGAGATTTCGCTCCACCAGTTTCGAATGGAGGAGCGTGTCGCGATAGTTCTTACGTGCGAAGGCCGCCTTTGCCTTCGCCATCTGGGCGCGCGCTTCTCGCGCGAGCCGCTCGGCCGCCGCGTTGAGGCGCTCCCCCAGTTCCCCCTTCGCCTGCTCGAGCGATCGCGACGCGCGCTTGAGCGCCTTCTCCGCCGTCGCTTCCGGAACCGGTAGATCGTCGCAGTCGCGAAGCAGCGTGAGGACGCCGTCCCGCACCTCGCGCGTCGAGGCATAGGCCTTCCGCGTTCCGCCATCCTTCAAGAATCGACGGGACTCTTTCTGACGGCGTTCCAGGGCCGTCAAATGATCCCGCTCTACGGCGCTCCCCGATTCCTGCAGCACTTCACTCGCCCGCTTGAGAGCGTCGTCGGTCCGGTCGAGCGTCATCGCCACGTAATCGGCGTCGTCCTCGGGCGGGCCGAGGTGGACGGCGATCTCTCGCGCGAGGCTTCTCGCCTCGAGCGTCAGCCGCACGGCGCGGGCGTAGAGATTCTCGGCGTACGCCTCGCGCGCGTCCTTCTGGCGGGCGGTCGCCGTTCCGAATTCCTCGCGAGCCTTCTTGTTGAACGAGCGGACGACTTTCATCTTCACGGGGCGAAGGATCGCCGCCGTCCGCCCCAGTTCCGCCATCGCTCGGGTGCCCTCGTCGGTGACGATTGCTTGAGGGACGGGGGCCATTGCCACGGCCGTGTGCGGTGCCGGCTTTTTCGCGGAAGCGCGCGCGCGCTTCTTCTCTGATGTGGCGGGTGTGGGTGCGGGTGCGACTGCGATGGCGCTCGACGGAGAGGTGCTCGCTTCAGGAGTCAGCGCCGAAATCGCGAGATCCGGCGCCGTCGTGGCGGGTCCCGAAGGCGCGGCGGTGGAGTCAGGCGCTAGGGCGTAGAGGACCACCGGCGGTGTGGAATCCTCCGGACCCTCGGCCCGAGAAGTTGCCACGATCCCGCTGAGAGAAAGCGCGAACAGCGTCGCGCAGACGGGCCCAAACGGGCGCCAACGACTCCCCATGCGACTCATTGAAGTGGATGGTCAACGTCCATCGATCGATTCCGGTCGGAGCATAAGGCGATTAACTAGGCACACACTATGCCAGGCATGAAGTTAGGGAGGCGGTGCGGGGCGAACTCCATGCGGCCGTTCGGGCTGCGCCACCGGCGCCTCGGGTCTCGCGCGGGAACGTGCCCGCCGGGATGATCGGCTTCGGGCCGGCGCGTACGGGCCCGTACGACCGAAAACGGTCGCTTCACCCTCCAGCCGGGCCCGCGTCCGCTGTCTCGGGATCGGCTCCCCCAATGGGGATGGAATGGCTCTCCATGCGCGAATAGAGGGCGCGCCGGCTGATGCCGAGGAGTGCGGCGGCGCGCGTCTTGTTCCCTTGCGCCCGTTCGAGCGCTTCGAGAATCATCCGCCGTTCCATCTGATCGATGCTCAACCCCATCGAGAGGAGATCGCTCGAGTCGGCGGCGAGTCGTCCCCGTTCGATCGGGAAATGATGGCGGTCGATCGGCCCGGGGCCGGCGAGAATGCAGGCGCGTTCGATCAGGTTCTGCAGTTCGCGAATGTTTCCCGGGAAATCGTAGTTCTTCAAATACTCGAGCGCCTCGGGGCGGAGATCGGAGAGAGCGCGATCCTGCTTGGAAAGAAAATGCGCCACCAAGGGCGGCACGTCCTCGCGGCGCTCGCGGAGCGGCACCAGCCGAATCGGGAAGACGTTCAGACGGTAGTAGAGATCCTCGCGGAATTTCCCTTCGCGAATCATCTCCTCCAGGCTTCGATTGGTCGCCGCGAGAATCCGGACGTCCGTGCGGCGCATGTCTTCGCCGCCCACGCGGACGTAGGTATGGTCTTGGAGGAAGCGAAGGAGCTTCACCTGGATGCTCTGCGGCAGTTCGCCGATCTCGTCGAGGAAGATGGTCCCGCCGTCGGCCACTTCGAAGCGTCCCGGCTTCGTCCGCACGGCGCCGGTGAAAGCGCCTCGCTCGTGTCCGAAGAGTTCCGACTCGAGGAGGGTTTCCGGAAGTGCGCCGCAGTTGACCGGTACGAACGGCGCCTTGGCTCGATGGCTCGCCGCATGAATCGCCTGCGCGAAGACTTCCTTGCCGGTGCCGCTCTCCCCGGTGATGAGAACGCTGGCGTCGGTCGGGGCCACGCGCCGGGCGAGATTGAGCGCGTCCCGCATGGCGGGACTCTGCCCCACGATCGTGTCGAAGCGATGGACGTGGATCTGCTCCTGCAGCGTGTCGATTCGTCCCTGGAGGAGTTTCGAGTCGGCCTTCAGTTTTCGCGTCTCGAGGACCTGGCGAACGCGGACCGGAAGTTCCTCCAGCAGGTTTTCCTTGAGAATGTAGTCGGAGGCGCCCTCTTTCATCATCTGCACAGCTTCGCGCGCGTCGCCGAACGCGGTCATGAGGATGACGTCGGGGACGTAGGACTGCGAGCGAGCCTGCCGGAAGACCTCGATGCCGCTGGCACCCGGCATCCGCATGTCGGAGACGACGAGGTCGAAGACGTGGGCCTTCAGTTCGTGGATGGCCGCGTCGCCTCCGAGGGCCACCGACACGTCGTACCCCTGCTCCGCCAGCGTCGTCTGGATCAGGCGACAGAGGTTCTCTTGATCTTCCGCGACGAGGATTCGTTCCGCCATGGCGCCGTTCGCTCCTGGGATCTCTAGCCGCTATCGACCGGCAGGCGGACTTCGAACTGCGCGCCGCCCCCGGGGGCGGCTCCAACTGTAACCGATCCGCCGTGCTCCGAAACGATTCGTTCCACGAACGCGAGCCCGAGCCCGGTCCCCTTGGCGCGCGTGGTGAAGAAGGGTTCGAAGATCTTGTTTCTCAATTCGAAGGGAACGCCGGGGCCCGTGTCTTCGAAATAGAGCCGCGCCTGGCCGCGGCGCTCGATCACGCGAACCGTGAGGCGCCCTCCGAGCGGCATGATGTCGCGGGCGTTGAGCGCGAGATTCAAGAAAACGTGGTGGAGCGCGTGCGGGTCGCCGTCCACGAGGAGCGTCTCCGGCGCGTTCCACTCGAGTTTCACCTCGATCTTCGATCGCTCCAATTCCACGCGTAGGATGTCGAGCGATCGGAGGAGGACCGGCTTCAGCGCGAACGCCTCCGGTTCTCCCTTCGGGCGGCGAGAGAGATCGAGGAAGTTCTGCACCACGCCCCCCATGCGGTCGACCTCCTCGTCGATCATCCGGAGGAGTTCGGCGCGTTCCGCGGGGGGGAGCGCGTCGCCGCGCTGAAGCCGCGCCGAGGCGCCCCGAAGCACCGCGAGCGGATTTCGGATCTCGTGCGCCACGCCGGCCGCCACCTGCCCGACGGAAGCAAGGAGGTCGGTGTGGCGGAGATTCTCCTCGATCTGCCCCAGGTGTCCCACGGTCCGCACGTAACCGAGCCCGATGAGGATGACCAGGAGCGAGGCGAAGAGCGCGGTTCCATAGAGATAGGTGCGGATAAAGGTGAGCGGGCGAAATGCGGCCGAGGCGCCCTCCACGATCACGGCTCCGAGCACCGATCCGTCGGCGTCGAGGACCGGTGCGTAACCCGAGCGGAGGAATTCGTTGTCCTTCTCGTAGAGTGCCGAGTGCGACGGCTCGCCAATGAGCGCGCGAGCGAGCGCGGCCTGGTCGAGCGTTTGAACGTCCGGCTCGAACCTGAACGGCTGGCGGAGACGCAGGAGAACGCGCGAATGGGCGTCGAGAAGCACTACGTTCGAGGCGTCGGCGCCCTGGGCCAGTTTCCTCCACTCCCCCCGCACGAAGTCGGCCGCGTCGATCGCGTCCATTTGCGAGACGAAGTCGGCGGCGGCGGTGTCTGCCAGCGCCTTCGCGGCCGATTGCGGGGGCGGCGCTTCCCCGGAGGCAGCCGTGTCCGCCATCCGCACGAGCGCGCCGAAGTGCTCGGGCTTCACCAAGAGGCCCGCGATTTGCGCGGTTCCCTCGAGGCGTTTCCCGAGTTCCTGGTCGAGGAGACGCTGCGAGGTGCGGATAGAAAGGAAAATGGTCGCATTCACGGCGAGGACGAGCGCGCCGAGGAAGGCGAGCGTCCAGAGGACGCGCGGGCGGAGCTTTTGGATGTTGAGGAGCATGGCGTTGCGCCGAAGCGCGAAGCCCTAGCCTAACGAGCGCGGAGCCGGCAAGTCAACGAAGGCGCGTCATGGCCGGCTGTGATAGGTTCCGCGGATGACGTTTCGGGGCTCCGTCGCGCTGCCGCTGCTCTTCGGAGTGCTCGCGGGATCGGTCGCCGGCTTGATGGGCGTGGGGGGCGGTATTCTCCTCGTCCCGTTGCTGCTCCACTTCCTGGGTCACACGCAGCACCAGGCGCAGGGCACGTCGCTTGCGTTCGTCATCGCCGCGGCACTCGTGGCGGTGATCCCCTACATACGAAACGACTCGTTGCCGTGGAGTTTGGTCGGCATGCTGGCGCTCGGTGCGGTGCCCGGCGTCATCGCGGGCGCGGCACTCGCTCGGCGGACGTCCGCGGGGCGGCTCCGCGTTTGGTTCGGACTCGCGATGCTGTTTACGGCCGCGCGCCTCTTGATCTTGCCTCCGTCCGTATCGGGAGGCGCCCCGTGGCCCGTGATCGCGAACGCGTTCCTTGGGTTCGGAGTCGGGACGTTCGCCGGATTGCTCGGCGTCGGCGGCGGCGTTTTTCTCGTCCCGGCTCTCGTCCTGGGCCAGGGGTTGAACCAGCACACGGCGCAGGGCGTCTCGCTCGCGCTGATCGTGCCGATCGGAGTGGTGGGAGCCGTCTCCTACGCCCGAAGCGGGCATTCTGAAATGCGGCTCCTGCCGGCGCTCTTCGTTGGAGGGGCGCTCGGTGGCTACATCGGCGCGAGTCTGGCCCATTTGCTTCGCGCTCCGGTACTGACGCGCATTTTCGCGGTTTTTCTCGTGGCGGTGGCGGTTCAGATGATCGCCGGTTCCCGCCGTTTCGTGTCGCCCGCGGCTTCGCCGCCTGCAGGAGGATCCTCATGACGCTCCGCCGTTACTCCCTTGCTGTTCTGGCGTCTGTGGTCGCGGCGCTCTCGCTGACTCTGGCGGCGCCGAACGCCGGCGCGAGCGCGCCCGCGAAGACGGTCCGCACGGCGAAACCGGCCGCCCGCTTCCCGATCGTGGAGAAGCGATTCGAACAATTCGTCCGCCGCTACGTGCAGGCCTCCTTCGCGTTCAATCCCCCGAGCGCCACCAGCGCGGGGATGCACGCTTACGACGCCAAACTCCCCGATTACGCCCCGGCGGCGATCGCGCGCGAAGCGGCGCGAATCCGGGTCGCACTGGTCGAGATGGGGGAGATCGACCGGGAGCAACTGAGCAAGCCGATTCAGATCGACTACGACCTCTATCACCGAAAGATCGAGAACGATCTCTACCAACTCACCGATGAGCGGCGATGGGAGAGCGATCCCGGATTCTTCAATGTCGGCTGGGCGCTCGACCCGCTCATATCGCAGCAGTTCGCCCCGCCGGCGACGCGGCTCAAGAGCATCGTCGGGCGGCTGAACGAGACGCCTCGATTCTTGGCGCAAGGGCGGGAGATCCTCAAGCGGCCGCCCCACCTCTTCACCGAGTTCGCGATCGACGAGTTCCCCGGAACGATCACCTATCTCGAGGGGACGATTCCGCGCGCATTCAAGTCGGTGAAGAACCCTGTACTCTGGAAGGAATACAAGCGTGCGCTTGCCGGAGCCAAGACCGCGGTGGATCAGCACGTCGCGTGGATGAAGGCGACGCTCCTCCCGCGGAGCGACGGCACGTTCGTCCTCGGGGCGGAGCGCTACCGGAAGAAGCTCTACTACGACGAGATGGTCGACACGCCGCTCGACACCCTTCTCGCGATCGGCATGAAGGAACTTGATCGCTTGGAGTCGCGCGCCCGCACCTGTGCCGCGAAACTGACCCCCGGTGGGACGATCGCCGACGCCATGGCGTCGGTGCGTTCGCATCACCCCCCGAAGGACTCGCTCCTCGTGGTGGCGTCCCGGCTCCTGGAGCAGGCGCGGAGCTACTCGATCTCGTCGGGCTTCCTCGCGATGCCCTCCGAGGAGCGCTGCACCGTTCGCGCGACACCCGAGTTCGCGGCCAATCGCTCCTTCGCGTCGCTCGACTCCCCCGGCCCCCTCGAGACGACGGGGCGGAAGGGGTACTACAACATTTCCCTCCCCGGCGCCGACTGGGATTCCGCGCGCGCGGAGCAATATCTGCAAGGATTCAGTCGCGGGCCGCTCTCATCCGTCTCGCTCCACGAGGCGTATCCCGGGCACTACGCCCATTACCTCTATGGGCGGAACGCCACGTCGCTCGCGCGTAAGACCGCCGGCTGCGGATCGTTCGCGGAGGGGTGGGGGCTATACGTTGAGGAAGGAATGCTCGAGCGGGGATATGGCGGCGGCGATCCCGAATTGGAACTGGGGATGCTGAAGTGGGCATTGGTTCGCGCGTGCCGCTTCCAGGTGGGGATCCGCGTCCACACGAAGGGAATGACGCTCGAGGAGGCGACGAAGTATTTCCAGGATCACGCGTCGATGGAAGCGGTGAACGCTCAGCGGGAAGCCTACCGCGCCGCGTTCGACCCGACTTATCTCGTCTACACGCTCGGCGCGCTTCAAATTCGGAAACTGCGCGACGATCTCATGCGCGAACAGGGGACGTCGTTCGAACTCGGGAAATTCCACGCCACCATTCTCTCGCAGGGCGCGATTCCCGTGGTGCTCTTGCGGCGGATGCTCTTGAAGGAGGAGGGCTCGTCGCTCTAGCGACCTTCGGGTCGCGGGGCGTCGAGCGGAAATGAGCCGGCGGCGGCTTCTGCTCTGGGTGGAAAGCGACACTCCGGCCTGGCGCATTCCTGACGAAGGCGTTGAGGCGCTCCGCCGCGATTTCCCCGATGTGGAGGTAGAGCGCGCGCGGACCGACGAGGACTTGGCCGCCGCGATCGGCGACGCCGAGATCCTCTTCTCCTGGCGCCCCGAAGACGGCGTCATGGCCCGCGCGAAACGACTTCGCTGGCTCCACGTCCCGGCCGCCGGCGCCGGTGCCTATTTGACGCCCGCGTTCCGCGCCACCGGCGCCGCCCTCACGAGTTCGCGGGGCGCCCACGCCATTCCGATCGCGGAACACGTGATCGGCTCGCTCATCTCCCTCGCCCGCGAATTTCCACGCGCCCTGGACGAGCAGCGAAGCGCGCGCGGGATGCATCGCGAGGGGTGGTGGACCGACGAGGGCATGCCGCACGAACTCCACGGGAAGACGCTCGGCATTTTCGGATACGGCTTGATCGGACGTGAAGTCGCGCGCCGCGCGGCCTGCTTCGGAATGCGCGTCATCGCCTTGAAGCGCCATCCCGAGACTCCCGAGACATGGGACGAATCGCTCCTTCGGGCGGTCGGACTTCCCCAGGAGGAGCCGCCGGTCGCCGCGTTCCTCGGCCCCACGGGATTCAACCGACTACTGGAAGAGAGCGACGCGTTGGTCCTCTCCGCCGCGCTCACGCCGGAGACGGAAGGGCGCTTCGACGCGGCTGCATTCGCTCGCATGCGCCGCGGCGTCTGGTTCGTGAACATCGCGCGCGGAAAACTCGTTCGGGAGGAAGCGTTCGCGGCAGCCGTGCGGGACGGACGGATCGGCGGGGCGGCGCTCGATGTTTCGGCGGTGGAACCCTTGCCGCGCGAGAGCGAACTCTATACGCTCGATCGTGTGCTCCTGACGCCGCACGTTTCCGCCGTGTCGCGCGGCTACTGGCCGCGAGCACTCTCGCTCTTCAGCGAAAATCTGAGGCGCGATGCGCGCGGCGAACCGCTCTTGAACCGCGTCGATCCGGCGCGGGGCTACTGAGGAGGATTGTCCGTGGCGGCACCCCTGATCGGCATCGCCCCCAATTTCGAGCCGGGACCCCGGAACGGCGGCAGCATCCGCATCTGGCGGAATTATCCCGGACTCCTGGCGCAAGAGGGCGCGATCGCGGTGATCCTGCCGATGCTCGAGTCTCGGGAGGAGGCGCGCGCCCTGGTGGACCGCCTCGACGGCGTCGTCCTCACCGGCGGCAGCGACATCGACCCGATCCGATTCGGACAGAACGCTCGCCCCGAGACCAATGTCGCTCCGAAGGAACGCGTGGCTTCCGACTTTCTGCTCGCCAAGACCGCCCACGAGGCGGGAAAACCGACCCTCGGCATCTGCCTCGGCATGCAGACGATGAACGTCGTCTTCGGCGGCACGATCTTCCAGCACCTGCCGGTGGACGTGCCCGGCTCGCTCCAGCACGAGGATGAACCGGACGGTGTTTCCCACGATCATCCGGTGCGTGTCGAGCGCGGCACCCTTCTCCACCGACTCTTGGGCGTCGACTCGGTGGTGGTGAATTCGTTCCATCACCAGGGGCTCGGCGACCTCGCCCCCGGATTCCGCGCGTCGGCCCGCGCCGAGGACGGCGTGGTCGAAGCCATCGAGCGCTCCGATCACCCGTTCTACCTCGGCGTGCAGTGGCATCCCGAACGGGCGTCGTCCTCCGACGCCTCGCGTCGCATCGTCCGCGCGTTCGTGGACGTTTCGAGGGGTGCGCCGCTCCGGGCGTAGCGCCCCGCTCAGACCTTTCGTTTGTCGGGCCGGTTCCGCTGCTCGAGATGCCGCTGCTTCCACTTGCGTTTCTCGGCCTCGCGCAACCGGACGTCGGTCTTCATCGCCATCCGTCTCGCCTCCCGACCCAATTTGAGGTAGGAGCGGAACCTCGCTTCATCGAGCGTTCCGGCGTCGATCGCCTCGCGGACGGCGCACCCCGGCTCCGTGCCGTGCGTGCAGTCGCGGAATCGGCACTCGACGGCCACCGCCTCCACGTCGCCGAACGCCCGCCCGATTCCTTCCTCGTTCTCTAGCAAGAGCACGGTCCGCATGCCCGGCGTGTCGATGAGAAGCCCGCCCTGCGGGAGCGGCACGAGATGGCGCGCCGTGGTCGTGTGCCTTCCCCGATCGTCCGCGCGGATTTCCCGCACGCGCATCCGTTCGGCGCCAAGGAGCGTGTTCAGGATCGTCGATTTCCCCACGCCGGAAGAGCCGACCAGCGCCGCGGTCTTCCCCTCCGTGAGGTAACGATCGAGCGCGGTGAGGCCGTCGGCTTCGACGGAGCTGACGGCGTGCACCGCCGCCCCTTGCGCCACCGCTTCGATCTCGGCGACCGCCGCCTCGCGATCGTCGCAGAGGTCCGCCTTGCTGAGGACCACGACCGGCTCGGCTCCACTCTCCCAGAGGAGCGTGAGGTAGCGCTCCAGGCGTCGCGGATTCAGGTCGCCGTTCAGCGACTGCACCAGGAAGACCGTATCGATATTGGCGGCGATGATCTGTTCGACGGAGCGGTTTCCCGCCTCTTTCCGAGAGAATTTGGATCGGCGGTCGAGCACGCGCTCGATTCGCGCGACGCCGTCCTCCGGCCGGCCACCGGGGAGCGTGGCCATGACCCAGTCCCCCACGCAAGGGAGAAGGGCGCCCTCCGTGTTCGCTTCGTGGCGAAGACGCCCCGCCACTTCCGCGCGCCACTCCTGCCCTTCGGCCAGCAAGAGGTACATCCCGCGCTGTTCTTCGGCGACGCGGGCGGGAGTTCGCGAGTCATCGGTTTCAGTGTTCAGTTGTGCTTCGAAAAACGAATTCCATCCCAGCAATTCCAGACGGTTCACGTCGGTGCTCCTCCAACTCGGTGGGCCCTGCGGGACAACACACCGCGGGCGTGGCGATCGATCGGGTTGGTCGGAGTCGCCGGCGAACAGCCGGCCGGAAGGCTACCTAGGCGAGACTACTGAAGCGGGGAAAGCCTAGCGGCCGAAGGCGGCTCCGAGGATGACCAGTGCAGTTCTCATAAGGCGACCCTCCGTAGGCTTGAGGTAACGGCGGCGGCCGGCAGGCGCCGGGCCCAACCTATAAATATATAGGGACTATTCAAAAGAGTCAAGGGTGGGGGCGG
>JANMQV010000088.1:0-4328 GCA_031370645.1 Candidatus Eiseniibacteriota bacterium
TGTAGGTGATGCCGCCCAGCGTCTCTTCGGCGTCGCCGAGAGACGAGGAGGCGTAGAACGGCTCGACGGTGAGCATCGGCACCAGCGAAATCGGGGCGCGAAATCCGATCAGCGTGCCCGACTTCACGTCATCCTGAACGACCGGATACGACATACCGCCATACACGCCGACTCCGATTCCGGTTGCGTGGGCGGCGCCGGCCGCGACGAGCAACATCAGCGCGGCGGCGAAACGGAACATTCTCATTGGGGGTCCTCCTGTGATGATGAAGCGGCGGCCGTCGTGGCCGTACCCGCTCCGGTCCAAAAGCCTTCGGGATCGATGCGGCGAAGCGCCGCGACTTCTTCCTCGGTGAACAAGCGCGTCATCCCGATGGGTTGCGCGATCCGCGGCTCCCACGACATACCAGAGAAGACGTGGTCCACGGTTACTCCCGGAAAGATTTCGCTAAGGTACGCCTCTTCGAGCACGTGGTCGAACCGAAACACCGCGTGCGTCGTGATGATGGCGCTCGGGCCGCCGGAAGGCAAGCCCGCGCGTGCGCGCCAGCCCGGTCCGTCGCCACGTCCCGGAGACGTACGAAATCGAACGCGCTCCACAAGCCGACGCTTTTCTTGCGGCACCAAGATTACCGAGCGCCGGGCAAGCGACAGGATGTCAGCCGCGCCGCCGCTCCCGGGGAGACGCGTCGTGCGGCCCTGTTCGTCCACGCTCTCGGTGGAATTCAAATTCCCGTAGCGATCAACTTCCGCCGCGCCCAGGAATCCGAGATCGACGCGCCCCGCCGCCATGAGTCCCATGACGTCGAGCGTCGTTCCGGCCATGGTGGCGCCGAGGATGTTGGGCGGATCGCCCATGGTGAAGAGGAGTTCGCGCGCGGCCTCTTCGCGGATGAGTCCGTTCTCGTAGAGCGCCACGGCGCTCGGCGCGTGGGTCGCCCTGGCGACCAGATACGCGAGAAGGGGGAGTCGTGTTCCGACGAACACGGTCTCCCCCTCTCGAATTTCGCGGGCCGCGCGAAGGACCATCCGCTCGCGAGGGGCGAGGGGGGTCGTCACGCGCGCGTCCCGATTACTTGCCGGTGAACTTGGCCGGGCGCTTCTCGACGTACGCCGTGAGCCCTTCCTTGGCGTCGTCACTCTGGAAGAGCTGCTGCTGGAGTTCCCGCTCGATCGCGAGCGATTCGCTGAACGAAACTTCCAAGCCCGACTGCACCGCACGCTTGATCCGTCCCACGGCCTTCGAGGCCTTGTTGGGCGGAACGAACTGGCGCGCGTACTCCATGACCTTCGCGTCGAATCCCTCGGCATCCCAGACGTGGTTCACCAGGTCCCACTTCTCGGCTTCTTCGAAGGTGTAGGTGGCGCCGGTCGTCATCATCTCGATGGAACGCGGCTTGCCGACGAGGCGGGCGAGGCGCTGGGTGCCGCCGGTGCCCGGAAGCACTCCGAGCGAGACTTCCGGAAGGCCGATCTTGCCGGCGTTCCGCTTCGCGATCCGAATGTCCGCAGCCATCGCGATTTCGAGTCCGCCGCCGACGCAGTGCCCGTTCAGCGCCGCGATGACGAGCTTCGGCGTCTGCTCCAAGCGGTTCAACGTCTCGTTCGCGTGGAGGCAGAAGTAGTACTTGAAATAGGGATTCACCGTCTGGAGCATCTTGATGTTCGCACCGGCGCAGAAGAACTTGTCGCCCGCGCCCCGCATCAGGATGACGTGGACGGCCTCGTCGAAGCGCGCCTTCAGAATGGCCTCGTCGATCTCCCGCATCATCTCGTACGTGTAGGTGTTCGCCGGCGGATCGCAGAGTTCCAGGATCGCGATGCCGTTTTCGACGTGGTAGCGGCAGAGAGTGCCCGTCGCCGAAGCGGTCATGGTTTCAGGTGTCACGGGTGCTACCTCCTTCATCTGCAGTGGGGCCGTTCGCGGCCGTCTCGAATGGACGTGAAAGTATAGCCCAGCCGGGCGGGTCAGCGGCCCTCGAACTTCGGCGGCCGTTTCTCGAGAAATGCGGTGATTCCCTCGGCGGCGTCGCGCGATTTCCAGCAGCGCTCCTGGGCCGCCAGTTCGCGCTCCAGCACTCCTTCGAGCGAAAGGGAGAGCGACGCGAGCGCCGACCGTTTGATCTCCGCCATCGCGAAGCCGGCGCCCTGGGACAGGCGTTCCGCGAAGGCGAGCGTGTGGGGAAGGAGCTGCTCGGCCGGAAGAACGCGGCTCACGATGCCGAGGCGTAGCGCTTCGGCCGCATCGATCGGATCGCCGGTCCACATCAACTCGAGCGCGCGCGAGGTGCCGACGAGGCGGGGAAGTGCGTAAACGCTCCCCCAATCCGGGTGGAGGCCGATCCGCGCGAACGCCTGCGCGAACTTGGCGTTCTCGGCGGCCCAACGGATGTCGCAGGAGAGAGCGAGTCCCATGCCGCCTCCGGCCGCAGCTCCGTTCACCGCGGCGATGACCGGTTTGGAACACGCGCGGACCGCCATCGCAACCTCGCGCCCGCCCGCTACGACGTCCTTGAAATCGTCCCAGTGCCCGCCGGCGGCGAAAACCTGCTTCATGAGCCCGATATCGCCGCCGGAGGAGAAGGCGCGTCCGGTGCCGGTGATGACCACGGCGCCGATCGCGGCGTCTCGGCTCGCCTGATCGATTCCTTCGCGAAGGAGCGGCCCCATGTCGGCCACGAGCGCGTTCAGCGACTCGGGGCGATTCAGGGTGAGAAGAAGGACGCGTCCGCGGCGCTCGGAGAGGACGTTTGCCATCGGATCAGCTCAAGTCGACCCAGACGCTCTTCGTCTGGAGATAGAAATCGAGCCCCGCCTGTCCCGACTCACGCCCGAACCCGGATGCCTTGTAGCCGCCGTAGGGCGACGCCGCGTCGTAAAGATTGTAGGCGTTGATCCAGACGGTGCCCGCCTGGAGCGCGCGAGCGGCACGGTGCGCCTTTTTGATGTCGCGCGTCCAGATTCCCGCCGCGAGACCGTACGTCGTCTCGTTGGCGACGGCGATCGCCTGGTCGAAGTCGTCGAACTCGATGACCGACAGCACCGGACCGAAAATTTCCTCCCGCGCGATCGTCATGTCGTTTCGGACGCCGTCGAAAATCGTCGGCTTGTAGAAATTCCCGCGCCCGTCGCCCACCGTCGCGCGTTCGCCGCCGATGACGAGGCGCGCGCCTTCCTTCTTACCGAGATCGACGTAGCGCTCGATCTTCTCCAATTGCGCCTTCGAGGTCTGCGCGCCGAGCCGCGTCTTCGGATCCATCGTGTCGCCCTGCGTCAGTTTGGCGGCGCGTTCGGCGATCTTCTCGATGAGCGGCTCGCGGAGTCCCTTCTGGACGAGAAGGCGCGAACCAGCCGTGCAGACCTCACCCTTGTTGTAGAAGATGGCCATGAGCGATCCGCGTGCGGCCAGTTCGAGGTCGGCGTCCTCGAGCACGATGTTGGGCGACTTGCCGCCCAGTTCGAGCGAGAGCTTCTTCAGCGTCTTCGAGGCGTTCATCATGATCGTCTGCCCGGTGGTCGTCTCGCCGGTGAAGGCGATGCCCGCCACGCCGGGGTGCGCCACTAGCGCGGCGCCCGCCGTCGGTCCGAAGCCGGGCACGACATTGAGCGCGCCGGGGGGAAGCCCCGCTTCAAGCGCGAGTTCACCCAGGCGAAGCGCCGTGAGCGGCGTCTCCTCGGCCGGCTTCAGCACCACCGCGTTCCCGGCGGCGAGCGCGGCCGCCACCTTTCGCGCGGCGATGAGAAGCGGGAAGTTCCACGGCACGATGAGTCCGACGACGCCGATCGGCTCGCGGAGCGTGTAGTTCAGGTAGGGGCCGGTCACGGGGATCGTCGCGCCTTCGATGCGAGACGTGGCGCCCGCGTAGTAATAGAAGACTTCCGCCGAGAGCGGGATGTCGATCCGCGTCGTGTCGGAGATCGGCTTCCCGCCGTCGAGCGTTTCGAGCCGGCCGAGTTCGTCGTTTCGCTTCACGAGGAGGTCGGCGATCCGCCCGAGGATCTTCCCGCGCTCGGAGGCCGACATCTTCCCCCACGCTCCCTCGAGCGCCGCGCGACCCGCGCGCACGGCCGCGTCGATGTCCGGCGCGTCACCCTCGGCGATTTCCATCAGCGTTTCGCCGGTGGCGGGATTCAAGGTGGGGAAGCGCTTCCCGCTCTGGGCGTCGCGCCATTCGCCGCCGATCAGAAGCTTTCCGCCCGAGGCGAGGAGTGGAGCCGTCATCGTGGCATCAGGGGTCATGGTCTCTCCGTCTAGGTCGTGGGGTAGTCGTAAATCCCGCGACCCACTTTTCGACCGAGGCGTCCGGCCTTCACGTATTGCACGTGGA
>JANMQV010000089.1:0-47238 GCA_031370645.1 Candidatus Eiseniibacteriota bacterium
CGCCGGCTCACGCCTCCCGCGGCCGTCTCCCTGGAGGATCTCGCCGCCTCGCTCGGGCACGCGGAGGTGGCTTCGCTCCACGCCGCCATCGGATCGGGCGACCTCTCCGTGGCCGCCGTGCTTCACAAGTGGTTCCCGGACGGCGGCGGCCCGGTGCAGAAGCTGAAAGAGGCCTCGCTCGAGACCTTTCGGGCCCTCACGGGGCGCTCCTCGAAGGGCGTCCGGCTCCAAGGCGTGGACAATCTGATGGTCAACTATGCGCGCTGCTGTCAGCCGGTTCCCGGCGACTCCGTGGTCGGCATCGTCACGCGCGGCCGAGGCGTCACGGTGCATCGGACCGACTGTCCCAATACGTTCGACGGGCGCGTCGTGCCGGAGCGCCGCGTGCCGGTGGAGTGGAGTAGCGCCGCGGACGAATCGTTCGCGGTGAAACTCTCGATCTACGGCGTCGATCGAACGAGCTTCCTCGCCGACATCGCGAAGGCCATCGCGGCGACGAATACGAACATCCGGACGGCCGGGATCAAGGCGAGCGACAAGAACGCTCGCGGCGCGTTTGTCGTCGAGGTCCGCGATCTCGACCATCTCCGCCAGGTGATGCAGGCGGTGGAGAAAGTCCCGGGCGTCGAAGCGGTCGATCGCGAGCAGATCTTCGGTGGACCGCGCGGCGGGGCGTCGGGCACGTCCTCGTGAAAGCTCTCCTCCAACGCGTGACGCGAGCGTCAGTACGGGTCGATGGCGACGAGATCGGGGTCATCGGTCCCGGGCTCCTCGTCCTCCTCGGCGTCGCGGCGGGAGACGACGCGGTCCAAGCCGACCGGCTCGCGGAGCGCGTGGCTGGCTATCGGATCTTCGAAGATGACGCGGGGAAGATGAACCGTTCGCTCGTGGATACGGGCGGAGCGGCGCTCGTCGTCTCGCAGTTCACGCTCTGCGCGGATACCGGAAGCGGGCGAAGGCCCGGATTTGAACCGGCAGCGCCGCCGCTCGTCGCCGAGCCGCTCTACGAACGCTTTTGCGCGGCGATGGAGCGCGCTGGCGTCCCGGTGCGCCGCGGCCGCTTTGGGGCGTCGATGGATGTGGAACTCGTGAATCACGGCCCCGTGACCTTCCTCCTCGAGATGACGCCGACGGCCGGGGGAGGGTGATGCGCGCGAATCTCCTCAATCCCTTCGGCCCGCGGCTTCTGCTCGCGTCGCGGTCGCCTCGAAGGGCGGGGCTCCTGACACTCGTCGGCGCGCATTTCGACGTGGCGCCCGCGGATGTGGACGAGAGCGCACTGCCCGATGAGCGGGCGGAGGCGCACGTGCTTCGCCTCGCCGAAGCGAAGGCGCGCGCGGCCTCCGCGCCAAGCGCGGAGGAGACGCTCGTTCTCGGCGCCGACACGGTGGTGACGCTCGATCGGGCCATTCTCGGGAAACCGGCGGACGAAGAGGAAGCGCGCCGCATGCTCGCGTCGCTCTCGGGGCGCGTGCACGAGGTCTGGACCGGGCTCTTTCTCTACGATCCCTCGCACGCTCGCGGCGTCGGCGAAGCGGTGCGAAGCATCGTGAAGTTCGCGTCGCTTGCCCCGGACGAGATCGATCGCTACGTCGCGACGGGAGAGCCGCTCGACAAGGCAGGCGCCTACGCCGTGCAGGGATACGGCGCCGCGTTTGTGGAAGCGATCGAGGGGTCGTACACGAATGTCGTCGGGCTCCCGCTCGGCCACCTTCGCCGCCTGCTTCGCCTCGCGCGCGGCGAAGATTCGGAAACGCCCTAGGTGGATCCGCTTCGGTTCGAGGAGGGTCGCGTCTGGCTGCTCGATCAGACGGAACTCCCCGAACGGGAACTCTGGATCGAGGCGAGCGACGCTGCCGCCATGTCGGAAGCGATCGCGCGGCTTTCCTTGCGAGGCGCGCCGGCGATCGGCATCGGAGCGGCGCTCGCGCTGGCCGCGGAGGCGGCGCGATGGTGCGCCTCGAGCGATCGCGACGAGCGGTTTGGCCGCGCCGCCGCGGTGCTTCGAGAGGCCCGCCCGACCGCGGTCAATCTCGCCTGGGCCTGCGATCGCATGCTCCGCGCGGCCGCGTTCGCGTCGGCTTCGGCCGCATCGCCCGTGGCGGGGAGTTCGAACCGAGACCGCCCGAACGCGTGGGCCGACTCCATTGGGCGCGAGGCCGTAGCGATATGGGACGAAGACCGCGCCGCGTCGCGCGCCATGGCCGAACACGGCGCGTCGCTCTTTCCGCGCGAAACGAACTTTCTCACGCACTGCAATACTGGCGCGCTCGCCACAGGAGGCGGGGGAACCGCGCTCGGCGTAATCCTCGAGCTTCATCGGCGGCGCGCGGGTGGCGTGCGAGTGTGGGCCACGGAGACGCGTCCCCTTCTGCAGGGGGCGAGACTGACCGCCTGGGAGCTTCAGCGCGCCGGCGTGGACGTTCGGCTCGTCACCGACGGCGCCGCCGCCTCCACCATCGCCCGGAGGGGAATCGAGGCGGTTCTCGTCGGGGCCGACCGGATCGCCCGAAACGGGGACGTGGCGAACAAGATCGGGACCTATCCGCTCGCCCTCGCGGCGCGCGCGGCGGGGATTCCATTCGTCGTGGTCGCCCCGACCAGCACTCTCGATCCGTCGATCGCGGAGGGGAGCGCCATCCCGGTGGAGGAGCGAGAGCCCTCGGAAGTCACTGCGTTTCGGGGGGTTCCGACCGCTCCGGCGGGCGTCCCGGCCGAGAATCCGGCCTTCGACGTGACGCCCGCTTCCCTCGTGACCGCCCTGGTCACCGAGCGAGGGGTCCACGCCCCCCCGAAAAGCGCCTTCGACGGCGTTGACAGCCGTTCCTAACTGCTGGTAGTCTTTGGCGTTCTGTCATCCTATGTCATAGATGGAGGTCGATCGATGGGCACGTATTCTGTGCGCGCCTCGGAGATTCAACACGACTGGTTCGTGGTGGATGCCGAGGGGCAAATCTTGGGCCGTCTCGCGAGCGAAATCGCGAGCGTCCTCAAGGGGAAGCGCAAGCCTACCTACTCGACGCACTTGGACGTCGGCGATCATGTCATCGTGATCAACGCGGACAAGGTGCGTGTGACGGGCCGCAAGCGCGACAACAAGATGTATTTCCGGCACTCGCTTTATCCGGGCGGTCATACGCTGACCCGCTTCCGGGACATGCAAGCGGACAAGCCGGACGAGATCATCCGCCTCGCGGTGAAGGGGATGTTGCCCCACAACCGACTTGGCCGGGCCATGGTCAAGAAGCTTCAAGTGTACGCCGGAAAAGAGCATCCGCATGCGGCTCAGCAACCGAAGCCGCTGCCGCTCCCCGGCACGATGGGAGGTGAGTGACTCTGGCCACTGCATTCGCAGCCACAGGACGTCGCAAGTCGTCCGTCGCGCGCGTTCGTCTGATTCCCGGCGCGGGAAAGCGCACGGTGAACGGCGTCGAGCTCGAGAAGTACTTCTGCCGGATTTCGTTGAGCCGCACGGCCACCGAGCCGCTCCTCACCACGAATCTGGGAGACAAGTTTGACCTCGTCGCGAGCGTGCACGGGGGCGGACACGCAGGACAAGCCGGCGCGATTTGCCTCGGCGTCGCGCGTGCGATTCAGCTGGCGGATCCGGCGCTTCGCGGACAACTCGGCAAGGAAGGCTTCCTGACCCGGGATTCCCGCATGAAGGAGCGCAAGAAGTACGGACAGGCCGGCGCCCGCAAGAAATTCCAGTTCTCCAAGCGGTAAACGAGTAGAGGCTGTACGAGACGGCGGACTGTCCGCCGTCATCACGCACGCCCTGGGCTGCGCCGCCGGTCTCCCGAACGGGAGCGCGGAGCGGATCGAAGGGGCGGAGGTTCAAGACCGGAGGTATTGCCTGTGGCCGATGTCGGCATGAAGGAACTGCTCGAAGCGGGTGTCCACTTCGGGCATCAAACCCGCCGCTGGAATCCGAAGATGAAGAAGTTTATTTTCATCGAGCGGAACGGGATCTACATCATCGATCTCCAGAAGACCCTCAAGGCACTTCAAGATGCCCGCACCGCGCTCGACGACATCGCGCGCCGGGGCGGCACCGTCCTCTTCGTGGGAACCAAGCGCCAGGCGAAGGACACGATCATGGAGGAGGCCGAGCGCTGCGGCATGCCGTACGTGAACGAGCGCTGGCTCGGCGGCATGCTCACGAACTTCAAGACCATCAAGTCGAATCTCCGCCGTTTCAAGGAGCTCGACAAGATGAAGGCCGACGGCACCTTCGACAAACTCTCGAAGAAGGAGCAGTCGCAGTTGGGCAAGGAAATGACGCGGTTGGTGAAGATCTTCACCGGCATCAAGGAGGTCACGAACCTTCCGGCCGCGGTGTTCGTCATCGACACGAAGAAGGAGCGCATCGCGGTGGCCGAGGCGAATCGACTCGGTGTGCCGGTCTTCGGCGTCGTCGATACGAACTGCGATCCCGAAGTGGTCGACTTCCCGATTCCGGGGAACGACGACGCGATCCGCGCGATCCGTCTCTTTGCCCGTTTCGTGAGCGACACCGTGATGAATGCCCGCCAGGAAGCGCGGGAAGGCGCCGACCTCGCCGCGATGATGGCGGCCAAGGCGGCCGCCGACGCGCCGGTGGCGGCCATGGCTCCGATCGCGGCACAAGCGGCGAAGGTCTAGACCCCGATCCCGAAGGACGTGCTGGGCGGTGACCCCGCGCGGCCGAAGACCGAGAACCGAACAAGGAGAATCCAATGACGATCACCGCCTCGCTCGTGAAAGATCTTCGCGAGCGGACCGGCGCGGGCATGATGGAGTGCAAGAAAGCCCTCTCCGAGGCGAATGGAGATATCGAGAAGGCGATCGACAATCTGCGGAAGCAGGGCATCCTTCGCGCGGCGTCGAAGGCCGGCCGCGAAGCGCGGCAGGGTCTCGTCTACGCCTACATCCACCCGGGCGATCAGTTGGGCGTGCTGATCGAGGTCAATTGCGAAACCGACTTCGTGGCGCGCACCGATGACTTCAAGGACCTGGTGAAGAGTCTCGCCATGCAAATCGCGGCGACGGGCGCGAGCGCCGTCTCCCGCGAGCACGTCGATCCCGCCCTCGTCGTGAAAGAGCGCGAGGTCCTCCTGGAGCAGGCGCGCACGTCGGGGAAGCCCGAGGCGATCCTCCAGAAGATGGTCGATGGCCGGCTCGACAAGTTCTACGAGGACGTCGTCCTTCTCGAGCAGCCCTACATCAAGGATCCGGACCGGAAGGTGAAGGACCTCATCGATCAGATGATCTCCAAGATCGGCGAGAATATCGTCGTTCAGCGATTCGTAAAGTTCCGGATCGGAGAGAAATAAGACCGTGGACGGCGCTCCCCGGCGCGTCCTACTGAAGTTGAGCGGCGAAGTCCTGGCCGGCACGGCCGGCCAGGGAATCGCCGCGCCCGCGATCGGCCGCCTGGCGGAGGAAATCCGCGACGGAATCGAAGGGGGCACCCAGCTCGCCATCGTCATCGGGGGCGGGAATCTCATCCGCGGCACCACCGCCGCGGGTGAGGGCTTCGACCGGGCCACCGGCGACGCCATGGGGATGCTCGCCACGGTGATCAACGCCTTGGCGCTCCAAGACGCGCTCGAACAGCGCAGCCTCTCCACCCGGGTCATGACGGCCATCGAGATGCGTTCGCTGGCCGAGCCCTACATCCGGCGCCGCGCCGTGCGACATCTGGAGAAGGGGCGGATCGTCATCCTCGCCGCCGGCACGGGGCACCCCTACTTCACCACCGACACCGCCGCGGTCCTTCGGGCCGTCGAGGTCGGCGCCGACGTTCTCCTGAAGGCCACGAAGGTGGACGGCGTCTTCACGGAAGATCCGCGGCTCAACCCCGCCGCGACCCGATACGACTCCCTTCGATACAGCGAAGCCATCACCCGCAGGCTCAACGTCATGGACATGACCGCGTTCACGATGGGAATGGACCACCGCCTCCCGCTCGTCGTTTTCAACGTGACGGTCCCGGGGAATCTCGTGATCGCGCTGCGAGGCGAAACCGTCGGAACGCGCGTCGCCGTGGAGGTCTAGGATGGACCCGAAGACTCTCAAAGATTGCGAAGAGCGGATGAAGAAGGCCGTCGAGACGATCCGAAACGAAGTCGCCACCGTGCGGACGAATCGGGCGACGACCTCGCTTCTGGACGGCATCAAGGTGGACTACTACGGAACGCCGACTCCGCTTCAGCAGGTGGCGAGCGTGAGCGTTCCCGAGCCCCGCATGCTCGTCATTCAACCCTGGGAGCGCTCGACGCTCACCGAGATCGTGAAATCGATCCAGAAGTCGGACCTCGGCCTCACGCCGGTGGATGACGGGACCGTGGTTCGCCTCTCGCTCCCGGCGTTGACCGAAGAGCGTCGCAAGGACCTCGTGAAGCACTTGGGGCGTCTCATCGAGGACGGGCGCGTTCGCATTCGAACGATTCGCCACGAGGTGAACGACGAACTGAAGAAACTGGAACGCGATCACAAGGTCTCGGAGGATGACGCGAAGAAGACGCGGACCGACGTGCAGAAGCTCCACGACCGCTACATCGGCACCCTCGACGAGCTGTTCCAGAAGAAGCAGGTCGAGATCATGGAGGTCTGACCCGGGACGGCACGAACATGACCCCCACCGCCACGCAGCCGACGCTCGAGCAGGTGCTGCGCCGTCCCGTCCCCGCGCACATCGCGATCATCATGGACGGGAACGGCCGATGGGCCCAGCGCCGCGGGCTGCCCCGCTTGATGGGGCACCGCGCCGGACGCCGCGCCGTGCGCGAGGCCGTGGAGGGGTGCGTCGCCCTCGGCGTGAAGGTCCTCACCCTCTACACCTTCTCGCTCGAGAACTGGGATCGCGGTCCTCGCGAGGTGCGGGGGCTCATGCGGATCCTGGAACAGGTCCTGACCGACGAGCGGGAGGATCTCAAGAAGAGCAACGTCTCCCTCCGAACGATCGGCCGCGTCGACCTCCTGCCCGAACAGAGCCGCGCCGTCCTCGACGAAACGAAGCGCTACCTCTCCGACTGCACCGGCATGACGCTGGTCCTCGCGCTCTCCTACGGGGGCCGCGCCGAGATCGTCGACGCGGTGCGCCGCATCGTCCAGGCGGACCGAAAGAAGCGTCTCCCCCTCTCGCACATCGACGAGGCTCTCTTCTGCCGCGAACTCGACACCGACGGACTCCCCGATCCCGATCTCCTCATCCGGACGAGCGGGGAGCTTCGCGTCTCGAACTTTCTTCTCTGGCAACTGGCGTACGCCGAGTTCTGGGTGACCGACATGCTCTGGCCCGACTTCCGCTCGAAGCACCTCTATCAGGCCGTCCATGACTTCCAACATCGAAGCCGTCGCTTCGGCCGCGCGGGCTGAGCGGAGCGTCCCCACGGCCGGCGCGACGTCGTTACCTCTGCGGGTCGCCACGTCGGTCGTGGCGGTGCCGCTGCTTCTCCTCCTCGCCTGGGTGGGCGGCGTGGCGTATCTGGTTTTCACGCTCGTCCTCCTCGCTTTGGCGCTCCGGGAGTTCAATCTCCTCCTCGAATCGAAGGGACTCCTTCCGCATTGGAAGGCCGGCATGACCGCCGTCCTCCTCGCTCCGGTCGCAACTTTTCAGCGGCTTCGGACGGGGCGGATCCAGGAGTGGCACCTCGGCGCGCTCCTCACCATTCTTGTCATCGGCGTCCTCCTGGCGGAACTCCGCCGCGGCGCCGGTCGGCACGCCATTGCCAATAGCGCGGCGACGCTGCTCGGCGTTTTCTACGTCGGGTGGCTCGGCACCCACATCGTGGCGCTTCGCGAGTTGCCATGGGTGCTCGGCGAGCCGTATGCGCGAGGCGCCGCCTACGCCATTCTGCCGCTGGTGCTGGTGTGGTGCTGCGACACCGCGGCGTACGGCGTGGGCAGAGCCTTCGGGCGCCGCCGCCTCATGCCCGAGGTGAGCCCGAAGAAGACCGCGGAAGGTGCGTGGGCGGGGCTCGTCGCGGCGATCGGCGCGGCGTTTCTGGCGCGCGCCACGTTCGCGACGTTTCTCACGCCGTGGGATGCCGCCATCCTCGGATTTCTCGTCGGAGTCTTCGGGCAATTGGGAGACTTGGTCGAGTCGCTCCTGAAACGCGACTCCGAGGCGAAGGACACCTCGCAGTTGATTCCGGGGCACGGCGGCGTGCTCGACCGTTTCGATAGCCTCTTCTTCGCCGCGCCGGTCGCCTACTACTACCTCCTCTACCGCGTCGTGACTCCGTGAAACCGCTTCGGATCGCGCTCCTGGGAGCGACCGGATCGATCGGCGCCGCCGCCCTCCAGTTGGCGCGGGAATATCCCGACCGGCTTTCGCTCGTTTCCCTGGCCGCGCGGCGAAACGACAGCGCGCTCGTCCGCGCGGCGAAGGAATTCGGCGTCGGGCGGATCGCGCTCGACGACACCGCCGCGGCCGCGCGCGCGCGCGCCGTCTACGACGGCGATGTGCTCGAAGGGACTTCGGGGCTCGAAGCGCTGGCGGACGACGCGGACACCGACATCGTGGTGAACGCCCTGGTCGGCGTGGCGGGCCTTCGGCCGACGCTCTCGGCGCTTCGGGCGGGGAAGCGTCTCGCGCTCGCGAACAAGGAGTCGATCGTGGTCGCGGGGGAACTGGTGACGGCGACGGCCGCGCGGCACGGCGGCACCATCGTGCCGGTCGACTCCGAGCATGGCGGCCTGCATCAGTGCCTCGAGGGGCGCGTGGCGGACGACGTCCAGCGCGTGCTCCTGACCGCTTCGGGCGGGCCGTTCCTCCGGCACGATCCGGCGAGCATCGACGACGCGTCGCCGGAAGACGTGCTCCGCCATCCGACGTGGTCGATGGGTCCGCGCATCACCGTCGATTCGGCGACCCTCGTGAACAAGGGGTTCGAGGTGATCGAGGCGCGCTGGCTCTTCGGACTCGCCCCGTCGCAACTCGACGTGGTGATTCATCCGCAGTCGATCGTCCACGCGATCGTCGAATTTCGGGACGGCTCGCTCGTGGCTCAACTCTCGGTGCCCGACATGCGCCTTCCGCTTCTCTACGCTCTAACGTATCCCGAACGCTGGACATCCACGCTTCCGCGTCTCGATCTCGCGAGCGTGGGAACGCTTCACTTCGAGGCGCCCGATCCGCGCCGCGCTCCGGGGCTCGCGCTCGCGCGCCGGGCGCTCGATCGGGGCGGCACGGCGCCGGCGGTGCTGAACGGTGCCGACGAGGAGGCCGTGCGTCTTTTCCTCGACCGAAAGATCCGTTTCGGCGACGTGACGCGACTGGTCGGGGAAGTGCTCGACGCGCACACGCCGCTCCCCGCGACGACGCTCGAGGCGGTGGAGAGCGCCGATCGTTGGGCTCGCGCCCGGCTCCACGAGGCGGCGGCCTCGAGAATCCGCACATGAAACCGACGCACACCGAGCCCGACCGCACGCGGCTCCTCGATCTGGCCCGCCGCATCGCGGGGGCGCGGGTCGTCGTGCTGGGAGACGTCGTGCTCGACCGCTACTGGGTCGGCCGTTCCTCCCGCCTCTCGCGCGAGGCTCCGGTGATCATTCTCGAGTTCGAAGAGGAGCGCGGCGTGCCAGGCGGAGCCGCCAATGCCGCCGCAAACGTCCGCTCGCTCGGAGGGCGCGCGCGTCTCGTGGGCCGCGCCGGCGGCGACCCGGCGGGGGTGGCGCTTCGCCGGGTGCTGAAGGGACACGGACTCGAGGCGCGCTGGATCGTGCGCGACCCCGCCATCGACACCGCGGTGAAGACGCGCGTTCTCGCCGGCTCGAGCCATGCGGCTCGCCAGCAGTTGGTCCGTCTCGATCGCGGCAAGCGCGTCCCGGTCGGTCCGTCGGCCGAGCGGGCGCTCCTCGCGCGGCTGCGGAACGCGCTTCGCGGCGCCGATGCGCTCCTTCTATCGGATTACGGGTATGGGGTCCTTGGGCCGGGCGTGCGACAGCGGGCGCTTCGCCTGGCGCGCGCGCGGCGCGTCCCCGTCGTCGTCGATTCGCGCTGGGCGCTTCGCTCCTACCGCGGCGCCACGCTTCTCACGCCGAACGAGCACGAGATCGCTGAAGCGTTCCACCTGCCGTCGCTCGACCAGGGCGCGCTTCGTCGCGCGGGAGAAGCGCTTCGCAAGGCCGCCGGGGCCCAAGCGGTCTGGATCACGAGAGGGAGCGACGGCATGCTCGTCGTCGAACGCCGCGCCCGAACCCGCCGCGTTCCCGTCGTGGGGGGAAGCGACGTGGTCGACACAACCGGCGCCGGCGATGCCGTCTCCGCCGCGGCGGCGATGGCGCTCGGCGTCGGCGCGACACAGACCGAAGCGGCGCTTCTTGCGACCTACGCCGCCTCGGTCGTGGTCATGAAGCGCGGCACCGCCACGGTGAGCCGCGCCGAACTCGAGGCGGCCATCCGCGCGTATCCGCTGCCGCGCGTTCGCTCGTGAGCCAGCCGCCGCGCATCGTCGACGCCGAGGCGCTCGCCGCACTGCTCGACGCGGAACCCGCGCTTCGAAACGGCCTCGTCCTGACCAACGGCATCTTCGATCTCCTCCACGTCGGGCACGTCCGCTACCTGGAAGGCGCGCGCGCCGAAGGGGAGCGGCTCGTCGTGGCGCTCAACTCCGACGCCTCCGCGCGCCGGCTCAAGGGTGAGGAGCGCCCGGTCGTGACCCTCTCGGAGCGGATGGAACTCATCGCCGCGCTCCGATGCGTCACGTGGGTGACGTGGTTCGAGGAGGAACGCGTCGACGGCCTCCTCCGGCTCCTTCGTCCCGCGGTCCATGCAAAGGGGACCGACTACACGGTGGAGTCGGTGCCGGAACGCACGCTCGCCCTCTCACTCGGCATTCGGACGGCCATCGTCGGCGATCCGAAAGCGCATGCGACGAGCGAGATGGTGGAGCGGCTTCGCCGTGCGCCGAACGGCGTCTCTTCGGAGAAGCGGCCGTGATCGGCTCCCTCCTCTTGACCGCGCTCGAGCCCGAGCCGCCGCCCGTCGCGCCGCCGCGCCGGGTTCTCGTCTCGCGCCTCCGCCGAATCGGCGACGTCATCCTCTCGCTGCCGCTCCTGGATGCGCTCCGGGAGCAATTTCCCGACGCGACGATCGACTACCTCGCCGAAGCGAGTCCCGCCCAGGCCGTCATCGGGCACCCGGCCGTCGACACGGTGCACGCGGCTCCCACGAAGGGTGGATGGCTCCTGCCGGCCCCCTGGCCTCTCCTTCACGCGCTCCGGCGAACGAACTACGACTGGGTGATCGATCTGTATGGGAATCCCCGTAGCGCGCTTCTGGCAGCGTGGACGGGGGCTCCGATTCGGGTCGGTCCCGGCCGTCGGGGGCGACGTCATTTTTACAGCCATCACCTTCCGCGAGTCGATGAGCCGCTCTCAGCGGTGGCGCATCATCTCCTGGCGCTCCAGGTGCTCGGGGTCAATCCGAGCGGAGAGCCGAGTCGACCGCGAATCCATCTCGACGAGACGGAATTGGCGGCCGGCCGGGAGCGACTCGCCGATGTCACCTCCGGCACGGGACCGCGGGTGGGGTTACACGTGGGAAATCGGTGGCCCGCCAAACGCTGGCCGGAAGAGCGTTTCGCGGCGCTTCTTCGCGTGCTTTCGAGGGCAGGCGTCGAGCCGATCGTCCTGGCGGGACCGGGTGAAGAAGAGCTGGCGAAGCGAGTGGCGATGGCGGCTCCGACCGGTAACGCCGTCGTCATCGCGGGACTTCCGCTTCGCCGGTACTGGGGCGTGGTGGCGGCGCTCGACGTTCTCGTGACGAACGACGGGAGTCCGCTTCACAGCGGCCCCGCGCTCGGCGTTCCGACCGTCGGCATACTCGGTCCGACCGTCCCCGAAATCTGGTTTCCTTACGACGCGCGCGAGGGGCACCAACTCCTCTGCAAGGAAATCTGGTGCCGCCCCTGCCATCGGCACGAATGCGCGCGCCTCGACTGTCTCGACTGGATCAGCGTCGCCGAGGCGAAGCGCGCGGTCGAGCGCGCCCTCGCGCACGGGGAGCGGCGGCGTGCCGTCGCCTGAGCGAATGCTGGTGCTTCGGCATCGCGCGGCGGGTGATCTCCTGCTCACGACGCCCGCGCTCCGCGCCCTTCGTCAGGGAATCCCCGGTGCCAGGATCGACGTGCTCGCCGCGAAGGGGATGGAGGCACTTCTCGAAGGGAACACCGATGTCGATCGTGTCCTCACCGTCGATCGCGGGTCGATCACCTCGCAGGTGAATCTCTACGCGCGGCTTGCGCGCGGCGGCTACTCGCGCGTGCTCGATCTCGTCTCGAATCCGAGGAGCGCGTTCATGACGGCGCTCACGCGAGCGCCGGTTCGAGCCGGGTTCGACATCCCGGGACGTGCGTGGGCGTATACGCTTCGCGTGCCGCGGGAGCCGCTCGATCCCGACGGGCGCCCGGTTCTTCGCTATGCGCCCGAAGCGTCGCTCGACCTGGTCCGCGCGCTCGGAATCTCGCCGCGCGGCCTGGAACTCCGGTTCGCCGTGAGCGAGGCGGCGCGCACATCGATCGGCGCATGGATCGACTCCAGCGCACGGGAGATCGCGGGGAGGCCCCTCGTGGCCTGCCTTCCGACCGGCTCCTGGCCGGCGAAGACGTGGCTCCCGGAGCGATTCGCCGCCGTCATGGACGCGCTCGCGGAGGACGTCGTTCCGGTCTGGATCTGGGGCCCGGGAGAGCGGGAAGCGGTTGAGACAGTCCGCGCGCGAATGAAGCGGCCCTCGCTCCTCGCGCCGCCGACCGGATGGCAGGAACTCGGGGCGCTCCTCGAACGCTCGGCGCTTCTTGTGGGAAACGACTCGGGGCCGAAGCATCTCGCCGTCGCGCTTGGAACGCCGACCGTGACGATCTTCGGACCGACTCACCCGGCGACGTGGCACCCTCCAGGAGGGCGGCACGCGTTGGTGGAGGCGACCGGGCTCGACTGCCTTCACTGCAACGCGAATCGCTGTCCGCTGGAGGGAGAGCGCCACCTTCGCTGCATGCGTGACGTGACGCCCGAACGCGTGATCGAAGCCGCGCGCTCGCTCCTCAACCAAACCGTGAACCGGCCCGGAGGAGAACGATCGTGCGCGAGCCATTAAGCGTCCTCGTCCCGGCGAAGAACGAAGCGCGGAATCTCCGCGCCTGCCTCGACTCCACGCGCTGGGCCGAAGAGCTGGTCGTCGTCGATTCGGGGAGCACCGACGGCTCCCTCGATATCGCGCGCGCCGTCGCCGACCGCGTTCTCGAACACGAGTACGTGAACTCCGCCGCGCAGAAGAATTGGGCGCTGCCGCAGCTGAAGCACAGCTGGGTCCTGATCGTGGACGCCGACGAGCGCGTCACGCCGGCGCTCCGCGCCGAGATCGAAACGGTCTTGGCCGATCCGGCGCGCGCCGACGGCTACTGGATCCGGCGCGACAACCACTTCCTCGGGAAACCGATCCGTGGCGCGGGGTGGCAGCGCGACAAGGTGCTCCGGCTCTTCGACCGGGCGAAGGGCGCGTATCAACCGCTTCACGTCCACGCCGAGGTGGAGATCCGCGGGCGCGTGGGCTTCCTCCGCGAGCGACTCTTCCACGACACCTATCGCGACCTCGATCAGTACTTCGACAAATTCCTTCGTTACACCCGGTGGTCGGCGGCGGATCTGAAATCGCGCGGGGTCCGCGCCTCGGGCGGGCGTCTCTTCTGGCGGCCGATCGGGCGCTTCCTTCGCCAATACGTGCTCGAAGGGGGATTCCGCTACGGACGGCACGGGCTCGTCCTCTGCATGCTCGCCGCCTTCTCCGTCTTCACGAAATACGCGCGCCGCTGGGAGGACGGGGTGCGAAACGACGAACCCGCGGCGCCTTCCGAGCCGCCGCGACGGCGACCGTGAAAGTCGCCTTTTTCGGGAGCTACGACCCGGCTTATCCCCGCGTCCGCGTCTTCCGCGAGGGGCTCGAGGCGCGAGGCGTGGAGGTGCGCGACCTCCATGCCGCGCCGCGGAAGGCGCCCCTGCTTCGCGCGGCGGAACTCAGCGCCGCCTGGCTCTCGCGCGGAGGCGGCCTCGACGCGCTCCTCGTTCCCGCCTTCGGGCATCGCGACGTGGCGCTAGCCGCCCTCTTCGGACGGCTGGCGGGAATTCCCGTTCTCTTCGATCCGCTCGTCTCCCGCTGGGACACGCAGGTGGGCGATCTTCGCCGCGTGCGCGCGGGGAGCGTGAGCGCTGCGAGAATGCTCTGGAGCGATCGCGCCTCCATGCGCCTCGCCGACGCGCTCCTCTGCGACACCTGGGAGCACGCCGACTTCTACACGACCACGATGGGGGTTCCGCGCCGGAAGATGACTCGCGTGCCGGTGGGTGCGGACACCGAGACCTTCGCGCGCGGGGCGGGGCGAAAGCCGCGCGTCTCACCCGCGCCGCCCGACTCCGAGCCCACGAACACGCCGCTCGAGATCGTCTTTGTCGGCGGCTTTCTGCCGCTTCACGGACTTCCCGCCATCGTGGAGGCGGCGGCGATTCTCGAGTCGCGCCGCGGCCCGCGCTACGCCCGCTTCACGCTCGTCGGCGCCGGCATGCTGGCGCATCGCGTGGCGCGCGACGTCGCCTCGCTCGGGCTTCGCTCGGTGCGACTTCTCGGACGAACTCCGTATCCCGAGGCGATGGAACTCCTCGCCGGCGCCGACCTCGCGCTCGGGATTTTCGGAGTCACGGAGAAGGCGGCGCGCGTGGTGCCGCACAAGGTCTTTCAAGCGCTCGCGCTCGGCGTGCCGACGATCACCCGCCGCTCTCCCGCGATCGCCGAGTTCTTTCGCGAGGGAGAGCAGCTGATGCTCGTGCCACCGGGCGACGGTCCGGCGCTCGCGGCAGCCATCGAAACGCTCGGCGCCGATCCCGAGCGGCGGGAGCGAATGGGACGCGCGGGACGCGAGGCGGCGCTCGAAGCGGGGGAGCCGTCACGCATCGGATCGCTCCTCGTCGACGCGGTGGCGCGCGCCCGCGACGCCACGGCGCCGCGCCGGACGCGATGAATATGCCGAACGCGGCGGTGACGCCACGCCGGCTCCGCGTCCTCCATGTCGACTCCGAGCGCCCGTGGCGCGGCGGGGAGCGGCAGGTCTTGGAACTGATGCGCCGGCAGCGGCGCCGCGGGGACGATCCGCACCTGGCCGCGCCGCGCGTTTCCGCCATCTACGCGCGGGCGACGGGCGAGAGATTTCCGGTTCACGCGGTGGCGATGCGAGGGACGTGGGATCTCGCCTCCGCGTTCGCCATCGCGCGGCTCCACGGAGAACTCCATCCCGACCTCGTCCACTGGCACGCCGCTCGCGCCCATGCGCTCGGAGCCATCGCGTCGCTCTTCGCCCCGGGGCCCGCGCGAATTCTTTCGAGGCGGGTCGACTTTCCCGTCCGGCGAAGCGTCGGGAGCCGGCTCCTCTGGTCGCTCCCGGTCGAAGCGATCGCGGCCATTTCGGAAGGCGTGAAGGAAGCGCTGATTCGAAGCGGCGTCGCCTCCGAGCGCATCCGCGTCGTGCCGAGCGGAATCGATCTCGCACCGTTTGAAACGCCGGCGGACCGCGCGGCGATTCGCAGGCGACTCGGAGTAGAGCCCGACATCGTGCTCGCCCTTCAGGCCGCCGCGCTCGCATCCCACAAATCGCAGACCGATCTCCTTCAGGCGGCCGCGCGAATCCGTGGCGAGGCGCCATGCCTTCGCGTTTGGATCGCGGGAGAGGGCCCGCTCCGACGCGAGCTCGATCTCGAACATCAGGCGCTTGGCCTCGGAACCACGGTCCGCCTTCTCGGGTTTCGAGAAGATGTGAACGATCTGCTCCAGGCGGCCGATCTATTCGTCGTCTCCTCCTCCCTCGAGGGGATGGGGACCGCGACGCTCGACGCGATGGCCTCCGGGCTTCCGCTCGTGGCGACGCGCGTCGGCGGCATTCCCGAGATCGTGGAGGATGGCGTCACCGGAATTCTGGTTCCGGCGCGCGATCCGGGCGCGCTGGCGGTAGCGATGCTCCGCCTGGTGAACGATCCCGAGCTTCGGGCGCGATTCGGGGCTGCGGGGAAGTCTCGCGTCCGCGAATTCTCGGCCGACCGGACGGAAGAACGGACGCGAGCGATGTACGAGGAGGTGCTCGGCCGTCGGGCTACCAAACCGCGCCCTTAACTCCCTGGGGCGCGGCTCCTTGAACTCGCAGTATCAACGTGTTAGAGTCATTTGGCTCATTCTCGACTGACCCTACGACTCCCGAGGGATCGCCATGCCCCACGTCGTTTCGACCATCCTCTACGGTGCGCTGATCCTCGGCGTCCTCGTTTTCGTCCACGAGTTGGGCCACTTCCTCGTGGCCAAGTGGCTCGGGGTGCGCGTCTTGTCGTTCTCGATCGGCATGGGCCCGCGGGTTCTTGGCTTCCGCCGCGGGGACACCGATTACCGCCTCTCCCTCCTTCCGCTCGGCGGCTACGTCCGCATGGCGGGAGACACGACGGAGGGGGAAGATCGAACCGGCGATCCGGCCGAATTCCTCGAGAAGCCCTGGTGGGCCCGGGCTCTGATCAGTGTCGCCGGCCCCGGCGCGAACCTCGTCTTCGCGCTTCTCGTCTACATCGGGCTCTATCTCGTCGGCATCACCACGACCGATTACAGCGCTCACGTCGGCAGCGTGAAAGCGGGCTCGCCGGCGGAGAAGGCGGGACTCCAGGCGGGAGACATTTTTGTTTCCTGGGAGGGCCGGCCGGCCGCCACGATGGCTCGTCTCTCCGACGCGCTCGACCGGACGGCCGAAGTGAAAGGCGCCACGGGGCCGATCGCGCTGATCGTCACGCGGCGGGGTGCGCCGGTGACCCTGCAGGTCCCGCGCGCCGGGGCCTTAAAGGTTGCCGAGGGGATCGAGTGGGGAACCGACACCGAGATCGGGAAGGTTCTCATCGGACTTCCCGCGTACGCCGCGGGGCTCCGGGACGGCGATCGCGTCCTTCGTATCGACGGGAAGTCGGTCACGACGTGGAATGAACTCGCGCGAGCGCTTCGGGCCAAACCTGATGCCGTCGTGGCGCTCGAAGCAAATCGCCGGGGTCAGGTCTTCAGGGTGGAGATCCGGACGACCCCGGAGGGATACGTCGGGATTTCGCCGCCGGAGTTGATGACCTACCGCCAATCCTTCCCGGCGGGTCGCGCGGTCACGCTCGGGTTCCAGCAGACCTTCGCCACGGTGGGGCAGATCTACGCGGGGCTCTGGTCGCTCGTCTCGAATCCCGGCCGGCTCGGCGAGAGCGTGGCGGGGCCGATCGCGATCTCGCAGGTGGCGCAGCAGACCGCGGCCAGCGGCCTGAACGAGCTGATCCGCTTCGGCGCGTTCATCAGCCTCGCGCTCATGGCCATGAACCTGCTTCCGATTCCAATTCTCGACGGCGGGCACATTCTCTTCTCGCTCATCGAGGGGGTGCGGCGGCGCCCGCTCTCCGACCGGACGCAACTAGCGTTCCAGCGCGTCGGTCTCTTCCTTCTCGTCTCGCTCGTCGTCTTCTCGTTCTACAACGACCTGAACCGGGTCAATCAGCGCAAGCGGGCGGAGGCGGCCATCACGAAGAGCCTCTCGCAGCCGTCGCCCGCCGACAGCGCCGCTCTGCCCGGCCACCCCTGACGCGAACCCATTGAGGCGTCCGGCCCGTTTTGCCCGGAGCGCGACGCCCCTCGGGGGTGCTGCGCGCGCGGCGAGCGGCGCCGTCGTTTTTGCCTTCGCGTTCGTTGCCCTCCTCGCGCTTCGCCCTCCGCCCGCCACGGCGCAACTGCAGATGGAGGGGGAAGTGGAGCCGAGCGTCCATCGCCTCGAGATCCTCGGGAATCAGGCCTACTCGGACGGCACGCTCAAGTCGATCATCCGGACTCGTTCCAAGTCGTTCTTCCGTCCCTGGCGCTCGGCGCCGCTCCGATCCGACTTTCTTCGCTTCGACCGCCTGGCGCTCCGCGATTTCTACCGGCGCCACGGATTCCTCAGCGCCGACGTGGAGAGCGTCGAGATCGTCCATCGCAGCGCGTCCCGCGTCGATGTGCGAATCCGAATCGCGGAGGGACCTCACGCGCGCGTCGACGCGATCGACTTCGACGGTCCGACGGCCGACGACGAGCAACTGATCCGATCGGTCATCCCGCTCACGGCGGGTGGGCTTTTCGATTATCCCGCCGTCGACGCGAGTCGCGGGGCGATCGACAGCATCTACGCCGAGCGCGGCCACGTCGCCGTGGCCATCCGCGACTCGATCGAGGTGTCAGGGGACAACGTTCGCGTCCGCTTCACCGTCGACCCGGGGCCCGCGGCGCTCCTCCGCCGCATCGAGGTCGAGGGGAATCGCTCCACGAAGCCGGTGTTCGTCTCGCAGGAGGTGGTGATTCGTCCCGGCGACGTGCTCGCGCGCTCAAGGCTTCTGCGGAGCCAGCAGCGAATCTACGATTCCGGTCTCTACGGCGACGTGCAGTTCTCCACCGGCGAAATCGACGCCGCCACGCGTCAGACGAATCTGATCGTGAGCGTCCGGGAGCGGCATCTCGGCTGGGTGGATGCCGGCGTCGGCTACAGCGTGAGCAACGTGCGACAGGCGCGGCTCACGGGGCAGTTGGGGCAGCGGAATCTGTTCCGGGACGGCGTTCGTTTCGTGGCGACGGGGCGGCTAGGGGTCGTGACAAGAACGAAACCCCGATTCCCCTACGTGAAGGACCTCCTGCTCGGCGATCGACGTGCCGACGTCTCGCTCACGCGGAACTGGCTCTTCGGCTACCGCGTGCAGGGGACCATCGGGGTCTACGCCGACGACGCGCCGCGACTGGTGACGAAGACGGCGAACCCGCTCCGCGCCATCGGAGCCACGGCCGGATTGCGGTACGAGTTGAGCCGCTGGACCAGCGTCTCGCTCCTCTACGAGGCGCGCCGCGTGAACTCCGACTCCACGCAGTTCCTCGAAGCGGTCGGGACGCCGCAGAGCAAGTACACGAAGAACAGCGTCGTCGCCACAATCCAACGCGACACCCGTCTCGATCTCTTCGATCCGCGGAACGGAAGCGTGGCGACCGCCAACGCGGAATTCGTCGGCGGCGTCTTGAGCGGGAACTCGCAATTCCTGAAGCTGACGGGCACCGCGACGGCGTATCGCCCCTGGCACCGGCGCCTCACGATCGCGCTCCGGGCTCGCGGCGGGATCATCGCCTCGGGGAGTCAGGGCGCGGCCGACACGCTCAACCTGGCCGACCTCGACCTCATCCCCAAGGACGACCGGTTCCGAACGGGTGGCGCCACTACCGTGCGCGGCTACCAGGAAAACGAGATCGGCACCATCGTGGCCGACTCCGCGGGGGTCTTCGTCGATCAAGTGCGCGGCGGGACCTACCTCCTTCTCGTGAACGCGGAGATCCGGGCGCGCCTGGTCGGTTTCCTGGGCGCCGCCGCCTTCCTGGACGGAGGCGGCGTTTGGGAACAGGCATCCGATCTTTTTTGGAGGAGAATCTTCTCGTTATCGAACGGAGCGGGGTATAAGGACATGAGGTGGGTTGTGGGACTTGGCGTGCGATTCGCCACGCCGGTCGGACCGGTCCGCCTCGATTACGGTTGGAAGTTGCGACTCGCACGCTCCGACGAGCCCGACGCGGTCACGGGGCGCGGCGGATTCGCCTTCAGCCTGGGACAAGCGTACTAGTTTCCCCGATCTCAGGGACGAAAGGACCCGCGGAATCCTGCGGGCGGTCACGATGAGCGAGCGGAATCCACGGGACGAGAAGCCGAGCGACGAACGGCTCCGGCGCGCGAATCGAAGCGTCTGGGGAATTGTCGCCGGCGTGATCATGCTTGCGATCCTCCTCGTGCTCGGTGGAGGCGTGGGGGTTCTCACGAATCTCTTCGCGTCGGGCGACGCGGGGCTCTCGCGCCGCGTCCTCACGGTGCTGAACGGGGCCCTCGGATCCGATTCGACTCGCTTCGCCGTCGACGGTCTCCACGGCACGCTCTTTCGCGGCGCGGTCCTCGAGCATCCCCGTCTCATCGTTCGATCCGACGGGCACGACGTCACCTGGGCCACCGCCGCGCGCGCGCGCGTCGACTATGATCTGTGGAGCATCCTCGTCCATTCCCGCCGCGACCTAACCGTCACGCTCGACTCGCTCCAGGTGGTGCTCGCGCGCGACTCCCTCCGCGCCTTCATCATGCCGCGATTCCGAAAAGGGCCGGGGAAGCCCGGCTCGAGCGAGACGCGGATCCATCTCACGCTCCGCGGCGCTTCGCTCCAATTCGTGGAGGAGGGAGTCTCTCTCGAGAAGTTGACCGGCACGGGAGTCGTGACGCTGGGCGCCGCGGGCTCGAGCGTGCTGGTGGAGCGCCTCGCCGGCGAAGCGCACGGAGGCCACGCGACGGCGCCGGTCCGCCTGAACGGCATGGTCGTCTTCCGAGATTCCAATTGGCGCCTCGACCCGGTTCGCCTGGAGTTCGCGCGGACTCGCCTCGTCGGAAGCGGCGACTGGGATCCTCGCGCCTCCAGACTTCGTGAAGGCGCCGTACATCTCGACCCGCTCATCCTGGGGGAACTCCTTCCGCTCTTCGACGTGGCCGGAGTCGACGGCACGGTCCGCGGCGATCTCGACCTCGCCGGTCGTCCGGAGGACGGCGCCGTTTCCGGCTGCCTGAGCGGCGAAATCGGAGGGGAGAAAATCGACACCCTTCTGGTCCGGGCGCGTCTGAAGCGCGAGGGGGTCCTCATCGACCATCTCGAGACGAAACTCCATGGGGCCGCGGTTACCGGTCGGGGGCGAATCGAGCCGAACGGCACGCTCGACGCCACACTCGCCTTCCGCGGCGCGAATCCCGCGTCGCTTCCGTGGTGGGACGCCCCGGCCGGGATGCCGGATGGCTCGCTGGCGGGCGAAGCGAAGCTGCACCTCTCGCGGGGTCGCCCCCGCCCGTCGGTCCGGATCGCGGCCACGCTCGGATCCGGGAAGATCGGGCGGCTACCGATCGATCGCGCGACATTCCTCGTTCACGCGCCGCCCGAAGGTGGAATCCTCCTCGACAGCCTCACGCTCGATTCTCCGGGCGGCCGCGTCATGGGGAGGGGATCCATCGACCGCGCCGGAGCGCTCGCCGCGACGGCCACCGCCTCGGTCGCCGATCTCGGCCGCATGGGGGGACTCCTCGCGCCGATGACGCCGCGCGAGGGGAAGGGGCGCGCCACGGCGACGTTCGGCGGAACGACGAAATCGCCGACGCTCGAGATTCGGGGCGCCTTTTCGCGGACGCGCTTCGAGAGCGGGCTTCGCGCGGAGAGTCTTGCGGTCGCGGCGTCCGGATCGCTCGCGCCGACGCTCGATCTTCGCGGCACGTTCCGAGTCGCGGGGCTCGCCGCCAAGGAGCGCGCGCTTGGAAACGTGTTCGCCACCTTCGCGGGTGGCCGCGAGATGCGGATCGACCGGTTCCAGCAGAGCGCCGGCGACACGACACTCACCATGCGAGGCGTCCTCAACTTCGAAGCGGGGGGTGTCCGCGCGCGCGTCGATTCGCTGCAACTCGTGGCGGGCCTGCTTCGGGCCGCCGCGAAGGAACCGGTTCACGTCACGATTGCGAAGGGCCGCCTGCGCGCCTCTCCCCTCGTCTTCGACCTGGAACCGGGGCGGCTCGAGGCCGATCTTGATTGGGACATCTCTGCGGGTCGGATCGACACGCGCGGTTCGCTTTCCGGGCTCGACCTGGCGCGCCTTGGAGGCTCCGCGTCGGGACGCGACGCGAGAGGAACGATTCGCGCCCAATTCCTCGCGTCGGGGCCCGTGGCCGATCCCGACGTGACGATCCGGGGCACCATCGCCTCGCCCCACTTCAGGAATCTGGCGGCCGATTCGATTCAAGCGAGGCTCGAATACGCCCCGGGCGTCCTCTCCATCGAATCGCTCCGCTGGGACGTGGACGCGACGTCGGCCGATTTGCGCGGCACGGTTCGAACGAAATTCACGCTCGAGTCATGGCTTCGAGCGATCTCCCATGGCGATCGGGGCTGGACCGGCGACGCGGCCCTCGCGTTGGAAGCCGCGGCCGATTCCTTCAACCTTGCTTCGATCGCGCCGGTCGACTCCACGCTCCGCACGCTTCGAGGCGCGGCGAGTTTCCGGGCGCGAATCGGCGGGACGGTGGCGGCCCCGACACTCTCGGTAGTCGGCCGCGTTCCCGGATTTGGATTCCACACGCTGGCCGGGGACGTGGCGTCGCTCGAAGGGTCATACCGAGAGCGCCGTCTCACGCTCGAGCGACTCGAATTTCGCCAGGGCTCGGGTGCGATGAACGTGTCGGGGGAAATTCCCCTCGACCTCTCGCCCTTCGCCTCGAAGCGCCTCCTGCGCGAAGCGCCGCTCCGGCTTTCGATTCGCGCGAACGACACCGATTTTTCGACCATCACCGCCTTGAGCAGCGTCGTCGCGACGAGTTCGGGCCGAGTGAGCGGCGACGCCGAAGTGACGGGAACCCCGGCGCACCCGCGCTGGAGCGGTTCGGTTCGGCTTCGGGACGGGAAACTCCGGTTCGCCGGACGCTACGAAGTGCTGGAGGCGATCTCCGTTGACGGCACGTTCGACGAAGAGCGGCTCACGCTCGCGAAGATCGAGGCGCGCGAAGGAAAGCGAGGGCGGGTGACCGGCGCCGGATCATGGCGCTGGTCCGGCGCGTCGCAGACGCTTCCTCCCGGTTCGGTCGGCCCTCCGGGCGAGTACAGCGTGAATCTCAAGGCGACCGACTGCGTGGTGACCGATCGCGAGTACTACCTCTTCCAGTTCAGCGGCGCCTTCGTCGTCGTGAACGGCAGGACCCCCACCGGTGTTGTGAAGCCGCGCATCACGGGGAGCGGCTCGGTTTCCCGGGGTGAACTGGCGGTCAATCTCGCGGCCCCCGTGGGCGAACCGCCGCCGGCCCTACCGTTCCTCTACGACGTGACGGCCGACTTTCCACGCCAATTCAAGTACAAGCAGCTCGACACCGAAGTCGATCTCGCCGGTACGCTGCAGCTTCGAAACGAAGGCGAAGGGGACATCGCGCTCGGCGTGTTGACGGTGAAGGGTGGTCAGTTCTACTTCCTGACCCGCAAGTTCTCGAATCTCACCGGCGAGGTGAACTTCAACAATCCCGACCGGCTCGATCCCTTCGTCTCGATCGACGCGGAGACGCGAGTGCGACGCAGGAGCCCCGCGGGAGTCGCCGAAACCTCCGACGATCACACCATCAACCTCGCGGTTACCGGGCGCTCGAGCCAGCTTCAGATCCGCCCCTGGGACACCGAAGGGACCGGCCCCAGCGATCTCTGGCGGGAACTATCCGTGGGGCAGTTCTCCTCGCCGGATCAGGCGGAGAGCGGCGCCGGCGCCGATCCACTATCGGGCATCAGCCGTCTACCGGTCCGCGACTATCTCTTCCGGAACGCCGAGCGGTGGATCGCAGGATCCGGGTTCATCGACACGATCGATCTCCGCTCGGGGAGCCGGACGCGAGCGAACGAAAGGTCCGTCGCGGGCCCGATCGATCTCGGCACCGTGGGGGTGGGGAAGTTCGTGACGAACGACCTCTTCCTCAAGTATTCTCAGGACTTCTCGGGCCAGTCCGAACAGCAGATCACCGCCGAGTACCGCGTGACGCGGCACCTTCTGCTCCGCGGCCAACAAATCCTGGGCCGGCAGTCGAGCAGCCAATCCGAACAGGAATTCAACCTCGACCTCAAGATTCGCGTGGAGTACTGAGCGTTCGGTGGAATTGAACGACGTCCAGCGCCAAGCCGTGGAGCACCCCGGCGGCCCTCTCCTCGTCCTCGCCGGCGCCGGGAGCGGGAAGACGCGCGTCCTGACGGGCCGCATCGCCCACCTCGTCAAGGAGCGCGGCGTTCCCGCGTGGGGCATTCTCGCCTTCACCTTTACGAACAAGGCCGCCCGCGAGATGAAGGAGCGGGCCGTCCGCCTGCTCGGAACCGACGAGAAGGATCTCGGCGTCTGGCTTGGCACCTTTCACGGCACCTGTGTCCGCATCCTCCGCCGCCACGCCGAACTCCTCGGATTTCCGAAAGCGTTTGTCATCTACGACACCGACGACCAGCGTTCGCTGTTGAAGGAGCTCCTTCGCGCGATCGGCGCCGATGACCGCCGGCTCACGCCCGCGGGGGCGGGCTCGCGCATTTCGCGGCTGAAGAACGAGGGAATCACGCCGGAGGCGTTCGAGGCCCAGGCGTCGGGACCGCTCGATGTCCAATTGGCCGGCGTATACAAGGGGTACGAAAAGGCGCTCCGCGACCGGGCTGCCATGGACTTCGACGATCTCCTGCTCTACACCGTGCGCCTCTTCGATCTCGATCCGGTCGTGCACCGCCAGTACGCCGACCGGTTCCGCCACGTCTTGGTGGACGAATATCAGGACACGAACTCGATTCAGTTCGACCTGATCGAGCGGCTATCGAGCACGCACCGAAATCTCCTCGTGGTGGGAGACGACGACCAATCGATCTACGGATGGCGCGGCGCCGACGTCGGGAACATCCTCTCCTTCGAGGATCGCTATCCCGACGCCACGGTTCTTCGCCTGACGCAGAACTATCGCTCCACGCGCACCATCCTTCGCGCGGCGAACCACGTCGTGAAGAACAACGCGGCCCGGAAGGAGAAGGAACTCTGGACGGAGAACGCGGTGGGCGAGCCGCTCGGCCTTCACGTCCTGCCGGACGAGGAGGCGGAAGGGGAGCGCGTCGTCTCGCTCCTCCTCGAGGAGAAGCGGTTGAAGGGGCGCGCGAATCGCGACTTCGCCGTGCTCTACCGCACGAACGCCCAGTCGCGATCGGTGGAAAACGCGCTTCGGCGCTCGGCCATCGCCTATCAATTGACGGGCGGCGTCTCGTTCTACGAACGGCGCGAGGTGAAGGATCTTCTCGCCTACCTCCGCGCGCTTTCGCAGCCGCGCGATACCGTCGCCTGGTACCGCATCGTGAACGTGCCCTCACGCGCGATCGGGAAGACGACCCTCGACCGCTTCCGCGACTTCGCCGCGGCGGAAGGGCTCCTGGTCCCGGACGCGCTCCGGCATCCGCGGTTGGCGGACGCGGTCGGCGCCGCCGCGGCGAAGAAACTGACCGAAGTGGGGCGCCTCTTCGAGGGGATGGCACCGCTACTCTCGCTTTCGCCGGCGGCCTGCCTCACGGAACTCGTGGCGAAGATTCGCTACCGCGAATATCTGCTGGAAGACGATCCGGTCGATGCGGCGGAACGAATCGAGAACGTCGAGGAGTTGATCACCGGCGCCGATGCCTACCAGCGCCGCGCCGAAGAGCCGACGGTCGACGGGTTCTTGGCCGAAGTGGCGCTCTTGACCGATGTCGATCTCTGGGAGGACGGGGAGGACACCGTCAATCTCATGACGATCCACTCGGCGAAGGGACTCGAATTCCCGGTCGTCTTCGTGGTCGGCATGGAGGAGGGACTTCTCCCGCATGCCTCGTCGCTCGATCATCCAAAAGAATTGGAGGAGGAGCGGCGGCTCTTCTACGTCGCCCTCACGCGGGCGCGGGAGCGTGTCTTCTTGTTGCAGGCGCAATTCCGCCGCGCCTGGAACGCCTCCGGCGGCGGGGCGTCACGTTTTCTGGGGGAGATCCCGGCCGATTGCCTTACGGTGGAGGAGGCCGATCCCTACGCCTCCACCGCTCGTCCGACACGCCCCGCACGGGCGGCGCACGGGCCGCGGCTGGTGCGCGACGAGGATCAGGATCAATCGAAGGAGCGAAGCCCGGTCGGGGCCTGGGTGAGTCATCCGCAATTCGGAGAGGGTCAGGTCGTCGCGTGCGAAGGGCGCGGCGAGCGGGCCAAACTGACGGTCCAATTCCGGCGCGCGGGAACGAAGAAGATTCTCGCCGCCTTCGCGGAGTGGAGCTATGCCGATTGACGTAACGGTCGTCCGGAAAATCGCGGCCCTCGCGCGGCTTCGCATCGAGCCCTCGGAAGAGGAGCGCTACGCGCGCGAGCTCGGCGGGATCCTCGGCTTCGTGGAGCAACTCCAAGCGCTCGACGTATCCGGCATCGAGCCGACGAGCCAAGTGACCGAGGGAGCCCGCCCGGCGCTTCGTGCCGATGTGGTCTGCCCTTCCGACGTCCGGGACGAGGCGCTTCAAGGCGCCCCCGAACGGGACGGCGACTACTTCAAGGTTCCGCAGGTCGTATGAGCACGCCCCTCGTTCTCGAAAGCGCCGAAGCGCTCGCGACGGCCGTGAAGAAGGGGGAGCGAAGCGCCGCCGACGTCACGCGCGCCTTCCTCGCCCAGGCCGATCGAACGGCGCCGTCGCTCGGCACCTACCTTCACCGGCTCTCCGATTCGGCGCTCCGCGACGCGGAGGCGATCGACCGCCGCCGCGCGAAGGGGGAGACGCTCGGCGCCCTGGCGGGAGTGCCGGTCGCGCTCAAGGACAACATCTGCGTCCGCGGCGTGCCGACCACCTGCGGTTCGAAGATTCTCGAAGGGTACCGCCCTCCGTACGACGCGCACGTGGTGGAGCGCCTTCGCGCCGCCGACGCGGTGATCGTCGGAAAGACGAACTGCGACGAATTCGCCATGGGCTCCTCCACGGAGAACTCGGCCTTCCAGGTGACGCGGAATCCCTGGAATCTCGACTGCGTCCCCGGAGGTTCGAGCGGCGGCTCCGCGGCGACGGTGGCGGCGTGCGAAGCGCCCCTCTCGCTCGGATCGGATACCGGCGGCTCGGTTCGCCAACCGGCGGCGTTCTGCGGCGTCTACGGGCTCAAGCCGACGTACGGCGCGGTCTCCCGCTACGGGCTCGTCGCGTTCGCCTCCTCGCTCGACCAGATCGGCCCCTTCGCGAGGAGCGCGCGCGACACGGCGCTCATCCAGAGCGCGATCTGCGGCCGCGACGCTCGCGATACGACGAGCCGCGGCGACGCCCGGCCGATCTCGCTCGACGCGCTGGAACGCGACCTCACCGGATTCCGCCTCGGCGTGCCGCGTTCCATCCTGGAAGAAGCGGGAGAGGGGCTCGCCCCTTCGATCCGCGCGGCCTTTGAAGGAGCCATCTCGGCCTACGAGCGGGCGGGCGCGAAGATCGTGGACGTAGCCCTTCCGCACGCGCGCTACGCCATCGCCACCTATTACCTCATCGCGCCGGCGGAAGCCTCGAGCAACCTCGCGCGCTACGACGGCGTTCGCTACGGCCTGCGCCACCCGGACGGCGATCTCCGCGAAATGTACGAAGCGACGCGCGGCGCCGGATTCGGGCGCGAAGTGAAACGGCGCATCCTCCTCGGCACCTACGCGCTCTCGTCGGGCTATTACGACGCCTACTACCTCCGCGCGCAAAAGGTGCGGACGCTGATTCGGAAGGACTTCCTCGACGCGCTTGCGGTATCGGATTCGCTTCTTCTGCCGATCACGCCGACCCCGGCGTTCAAGATCGGCGAGAAGACCGAGGACCCGCTGGCCATGTATCTGAACGACATCTTTTCAATTCCCGCGTCGCTTGCCGGCGTGCCGGCGCTCTCCTTCCCGGTCTCCTTCGACGCTTCCGGGCTCCCGATCGGCCTCCAATTGGTGGGACGCCCGTTCGACGAGGAGACGATGCTTCGCGTGGCGCGCGCCTACGAACGCGAGCACGACGCGGCCTCCCGCGCGCCCGCCATCGCCGTTGCCGGCGGGGGAGGGGCGCGATGAACAAGCCGGCCATGGCCACGGACGCGATGCGCGCGAAGTACGAGCCGGTGATCGGGCTCGAGGTTCACGCGCAATTGAAGACGAACACGAAGATCTTCTGCCCCTGCGCCACCACCTTCGGCGCGGCGGCGAATACTCAAGTCTGTCCGGTTTGCCTCGGGCTCCCTGGCGTGCTCCCGGTCCTGAACGAGCGGGCCGTCGAATTCGCCGTCATGACCGGACTCGCGGTCGGCGCGACGATCCACCCGCGGAGCATCTTCGCGCGAAAGAACTACTTCTACCCGGACCTTCCGAAGGGCTACCAGATCTCCCAGTACGATCGTCCCCTCTGCGAGGGGGGGGCGGTCGACATCCATGTGGGCGGCGAGAAGAAGCGAATCGGCCTCGTCCGGATCCACCTCGAGGAGGACGCGGGGAAATCGCTCCATCCGGAAGGCAAGGAAGGGGTCTCCACCACCCGCGTCGATCTCAATCGCGCCGGGGTCCCGTTGATCGAGATCGTGTCGGAGCCCGACATCCGCTCCGGCGAGGAGGCGTATCACTACCTCACGAAATTGAAGCAAATCGTCGTCTACCTCGATGTCTGCGACGGCAACATGGAGGAGGGGAGCCTCCGCTGCGACGCGAACGTCTCGGTCCGTCCGCGCGGCCAGGCCGCCTTCGGCACGAAGACCGAGATCAAGAATCTGAACTCCTTCCGCTACGTGGAGAAGGCGATCGCCTACGAAATCGACCGGCAGATCGCGTTGATCGAATCGGGAGGGCGCGTCGTTCAGGAGACGCTCCTCTGGGACTCGGCGCGAAACGTGGCCGAGACGATGAGGAGCAAGGAAGAGGCGCACGACTACCGCTACTTCCCCGAGCCGGATCTTCTCCCGGTCGATCTCGAAGCGTCGTGGGTGGACGTCCTCCGAAAGACGCTCCCCGAACTCCCCGACGCGCTTCGCGAGCGTCTGGTGCGGGAGCAGGGCATCCCGGACTACGACGCGGAGGTTCTCACCGAGACCCGGGCGCTCGCCGCTTACTACGAGGAAGTCGCCACGCGCTCCGGCCACGCGAAACTTGCCTCGAACTGGATCATGACCGAAGTAAACGCCGTCCGGAACAAGACGGGGGACACGATCGAATCGTTCCCGATCCGCGCCGATCGCCTCGGCGATCTCGTGGCGATGGTGGCGAACGGGCGCGTCTCCGGAACCATCGCGAAGAAGGTGTTCGAATTGATGCTCACGAGCGCCGACGGTCCCGAAGCGCTCGTCCAGAAGCACGGACTCCTGCCGATCGAGGACGACGCGGCGCTCCGGGATCTGGCGCTGGAGGTACTGGCCGCGAACCCCGGACCCGCCGCGGAGTTCCGCGCGGGGAAGGAAAGGACGTTCGCCTTCCTCGTCGGACAGGCCATGAAGCAATCTCGCGGTCGCGCGCACCCGGAGAAACTCCAGGCGGCGCTCCGCGCCGTGTTGGCGGAGGAGCCGGCATGATCGGCATGCGCGTGTTGGTGGTGGGACAGGGTGGGCGCGAGCATGCGCTCGTGGAAGCGCTTCACAATGCCGAGGATCATCCGCAAGTCTTCGTAGCCCCCGGGAATCCCGGCATGGAGCAGTTCGCCGAGCGCGTCGCGATCGGACCGACCGACGTGGAGTCGATCGTCGGCTGGTCTCGGAAGAACGAGATCGATTTCGTCGTGATCGGGCCGGACGCCGCAGTCGCCGCGGGGCTGGCGGATGAACTGCGCGCAGTCGGCATCGCGGTTCTCGGTCCGGGCGCCGCGGGCGGACGCCTCGAATCGAGCAAGCGTTATGCGAAGGAGTTGCTGGTGCGGCTCGGACTCCCCACGGCTCCGTTCCGTGTCGCCACCTCCGCCGACGAGGCGGAGGCGATGCTCCGTGGCGCGACGTACCCCATCGTGCTCAAGGCCGACGGACTCGCCGCGGGGAAAGGCGTCTTCATCGCCGCCGACGAGAAGGAGGCGTTGGAGACGATCGACCTCTGGATGCGCGAGGGAGAGCTTGGCGATGCCGGTTTGACGATTCTGTTTGAAGATTATCTTCGCGGCGAGGAGACCTCCATTCTCGTGCTCACCGACGGCGAGCGTTGGATGCTCTTCCCACCGGCGAGGGATCACAAGCGAATCGGCGAAGGCGATACCGGGCCGAACACCGGAGGCATGGGGGCTTGCGCGCCGGCGCGAATTCCTTCCGAAGCCGAGGCTCTGGCGATGGCCAAACAGATCGTCGATCCGGTTTTGGCGGCGCTCCGCGAGGAGAAGCAGCCCTACCGCGGTATTCTCTATCTCGGCATGATGCTGACCGAGCAGGGGCCGATGGTTCTCGAGTTCAACGCCCGCTTTGGCGATCCTGAAGCCCAGGTTGTCCTGCCGCTTCTGACGGAGGATCCGCTTCCGCTCTTCTGGAACGCGGCGCTCGGCCGGCTCCCGGCTGAACGGCACGGCACGTTCGTGAAGTACGAGGGAGCGGCGGTCTGCGTCATCCTCGCGTCTCCGGGCTATCCGGGGCGGCCGGCGACCGGCGCCGACATCGAGGGGCTCGAGGGTCCCTGGCCGCACGGCGTTCACGTCTACCACGCCGGTGTCGACCGGCATCACGGGCAGTGGGTCACGAGCGGCGGGCGCGTGCTCGGCGTGACGGCCCGCGCCATGACGATCGAGGCCGCGCGGGAAGCCGCGTACTCCGCGGCGTCCCACATCTATTTCCCGGGGATGCAATATCGGCGCGACATCGCGTGCGTGCCGGAGGAATCGAGGAGAGAGGGATCATGACCCAGACGGCGCACGTCGCCATTCTGTTCGGAAGCGAATCGGACCGGCCGACCATGGAAGAGACGGCAAAGGTGCTCGACTCCTTCGGCATCCCCCACGAAATGCATCACGCCTCCGCGCATCGCTCGCCGAACAAGGTGCAGGAGATCGTCGCCACGGCACCGCTTCGCGGCGTGAAGGTCTTCATCGCGGCGGCGGGAATGGCGAATCACCTCGCCGGGGCCGTTGCGGCGCACACGACGCTCCCGGTCATCGGTGTCCCGCTCCTCGGAACCGCGCTCGCGGGGGCCGACGCCCTTTACTCCACCGTGCAGATGCCTCCGGGCGTTCCGGTCGCGACGGTGGCGATTGGGGTGCCGGGAGCGAAGAACGCGGCGATTCTCGCGGCGCAAATTCTTGCGCTCGGCGATCCGGGCCTCCAATTGAAGCTCGAGGATCTGAAAGCCCGGCTGGCCCGCGGCGAGAAGATCTAGGAACGTGGCAGGACTGCCGGCGCCTCCCGTGCGTCGCGTCGCACTCGATCGTCCCGAGTCGTGGGGAGCGGTCGTGGCGGAGTCCGCCGCCGATCTCGCGCGCGGCGAAATCGTCCTCCTCCCGGCCGAGGGCCTCTACGGATTTCACGTTCGCGCCGATTTGCCGCACGCGCTCGCTCATCTCCACGCGATCAAGCCCCGAGAACGCGGCCGAGGATGGATCGTCCTTCTCGCGGAGCCGCGCCTTCCCACCGCGTGGCGAAGCGCGCTGGAAGGGAAGGCCGCAGCGCTCGCCGCGGCCCACTGGCCCGGCGCCCTCACGATCGTCATCCCTGCCGAAGCCGGCGTTCCTCCCGAACTCAAAGCGGAATCGGGGACGATCGCATTCCGTTGCCCCGGGAGCGAATTCCTGCGCGCCGTGGTCGCCGCTTCCGGCGGGCCGCTCGTCACCACCTCGGCGAATCGCCCGGGAGAGTCGCCGCCCGCTACCTTCGATTCGTGCGATCTCGAGGGTGTAGCGCTGGCGGTGGACGGGGGCCCTCTCTCCGGGCTCCCCTCCACCGTCGTCCGGGTGGACGGAAGTACCGTTCAGGTGCTGCGTTCCGGCGCCGTTCGGGTAGAGGGGGAGGGGCCTTGACGCTCCCCGGTGCCACCCCTAGACTCGACCCGTCACGAACACATTCGGCCCTGCGAGGTTCATGATTCGAGTCCTGGTGATCTGCACCGGCAACACCTGCCGAAGCCCCATGGCGGAGGTGGCGCTGCGAGCGCTCCTCCCGCCCGACCTAGCGGCCTTTGTCGAGGTGGAGTCGGCGGGAACCGGGGCCGGGGAAGGCGCTCCGGCGACGCCGCTCGCGATTGCGACGGCCGCCGGCCACGGTCTTCACCTGGAAGCGCACCGAGCGCGGGCGCTGACGCCGCGGCTCATTCGCGAGGCCGATTTCGTGCTCGCGATGGAGCCGCGTCACGCGGAGTGGGCGCGAAGTCTGGCGCCCGTCGCGCGCGACCGGATTCATCTCGTCACCGAGCAGGGCGCCGAGGGTGGCGCCGCGGCGGCGGGCATTCGCGATCCCCTGGGGGGGACCGCGGAAGAATACGCGGATACGTTTCACCTGATTCGGAGCCACCTGCTGCGGTGGGTTCCCCTCCTTCGAGGAGAGCTCGAGCGGCGGGAAGGCGTTCGGTAGCACCGGCGCGGCCACGCAAGGCCGCCGCCGGCCACAGGAGGAGCCCATGGCGCGGGAAGCCCAGCCGGTCATTTGGATGAACGGCAAGTTCATCGCTTTCGAAGACGCGAAGATCCACATTCTTTCGCACGTCGTTCACTACGGCTCGAGCGTCTTCGAGGGGATCCGCGCATACGACACGCCGCGCGGCACCGCGATCTTCCGCCTCGACCGCCACGTGCAGCGGCTGTTCGACTCCTGCAAGATCGCGCGCATGATGCCGACGTTCGGCTATGACAAGCTGATGGAAGCGTCGAAGGCGACGGTGCGCGAGAACGGCGGGAAGGCGTGCTACCTCCGCCCGGTCGTCTACCGCGGCTACCGCACGCTCGGAGTCAATCCCACCGGCGTCCCGGTGGACGTCGCCATCGCGACGCTCAACTGGGGCAAGTACCTCGGCAAGGACGCCCTCGAGAAGGGAATCGCCGTCCGCGTCTCCTCATGGCGGCGCGCCGCTCCCGACACCTTCCCCTTCATGGCGAAGACGGGCGCGAATTACATGAACTCCCAGTTGATCAAGCTCGAGGCGATCGCCGACGGCTACGAGGAGGGAATCGCCCTCGACTCCTTCGGCTTCCTGGCCGAAGGAAGCGGGGAGAATCTCTTCCTGGTGCGCGGCGAGACGCTCTACACGCCGACGCAGGCGAACGCCATTCTGCCGGGCGTCACGCGCGACTGCGTCATCGTCCTCGCCCGGGAAATGGGGCTCGAGGTTCGCGAGGAGCAGCTCCCGCGCGAGATGCTGACGATCGCCGATGAAGTCTTCTTCACGGGGACGGCGGCGGAGATCACGCCGATCACGAGCATTGACCGCATGCAGGTGGGAGGCGGCCGCGTGGGTGCGGTGACGAAGAAACTTCAAGAGGCGTTCTTCGACATCATTGAGGGACGCGCCCGCGACCGTCATGGCTGGCTCTTCCCGATCGCCGCGGCCGGCAAAGTGCAGCGGGCGGCGAAGAAGGCCCGCTGAGACGCCGCGCGTGACGCCGACCCGCCCGAGCGGAAGCGGAATCGCCCTCTCCACGTCGCGCGAGGCGCCGCTTTCCGCCGTCGATCCCGAGATCGCGGATGCCATACGCCGCGAGATCGGCCGCCAGCGCGGCACGCTGGAGCTGATCGCCTCCGAGAATTTCGTGAGCGAGGCAATTCTCGAGGCGATGGGGACGCCGCTCACCAACAAGTACGCCGAGGGCTATCCGGGAAAGCGCTACTACGGCGGCTGCGAGTTCGTGGACGTGGCCGAGTCGCTCGCGATCGAGCGCGCCAAGTCGCTCTTCGGCGCCGAACACGCGAACGTGCAGCCGCACGCGGGCGCGCCGGCCAACCTCGCCGCCTATCTCGCCCTCATGCCGCCGGGCTCGACCCTTCTCGGCATGGCGCTCGCGCACGGCGGGCATCTCACGCACGGACATAAGGTCTCGGCCTCGGGAATCATCTTCAAGGCAGTCCAGTACGGGCTTTCCCCCGAGACCGGGCTTCTCGACTACGACCAGGTTGCCACGCTGGCACGGCAGCACAAGCCGCAGGTCATCGTCGCGGGGGCGAGCGCCTATCCGCGCCTCATCGACTTCGCGCGCTTCCGAGCGATCGCCGACGAGGTCGGAGCCCGCTTCGTGGTCGACATGGCGCACATCGCCGGCCTCGTCGCCGCGAGGGTTCACCCGAGCCCCGTGCCGCACGCAGACGTCGTCACCACCACGACCCATAAGACGCTCCGCGGACCGCGCAGCGGCCTCATCCTATGCAAGAGCGAATTCGCGAAAGCGATTGATAAGGCGGTATTTCCAGGGCTCCAAGGCGGCCCCCTCATGCACACGATCGCGGCCAAGGCGGTCTGCTTCAAGGAGGCGGCGACCCCCGAATTCAAGACCTACTCGAAGCAGGTGGTCGAGAATGCCCGCGCCCTCGCGGACGAGCTGACCGCCCGCGGCTATCGACTTGTCACCGGCGGGACGGACACGCATCTCCTCTTGGTCGATTTCAAGAAGGCGGCCTTTTCCGGCGCCGAAGCCGAGACGGCGCTTCACGCGGCGGGGATCACCGTCAACAAGAATGCCGTGCCCGACGATCCGCGCCCGCCCTCGGTCACGAGCGGGATCCGGATCGGCACCGCGGCGGTCACCACGCGCGGGCTCGGCGTCACCGAGATGAAGCGCCTCGGCGCCTGGATCGACGAAGCGATCCGTTCTCGCGGCGACGCCGCGGCGCTCGCCGCCATCGAACGCCAAGTCACCGAGCTCTGCCGCTCGCTCCCGCTCTACACGAGCCGCGTCGCGTAGCCGCGCTCCCGCCGACCGACCGATGAGCGAAATCTCCCTCGAAGAACGGACCGCCCACGTACGGGCCGAAAGCGCCTTCGTGCCGCGTCTCCTCGAATCGGTGGAGCGCGTCATCGTGGGGCAGGAGACGATGGTCCGCCGAATTCTGGTCGGTCTTCTCGCCGACGGACATCTCCTTCTCGAAGGGGTACCGGGGCTCGCGAAGACGCTCGCCGTGAAGACGGTGGCGCAGGCGATCGACGCGAAGTTCCGCCGCATTCAATTCACGCCCGACCTCCTGCCCGCCGACCTGACGGGCACGCTCGTCTTCGATCCTCGCGCCGGAACCTTCTCGCCGAAATTCGGCCCCGTCTTCACCCAGATTCTCCTGGCGGACGAGATCAATCGCGCGCCGGCCAAGGTGCAGAGCGCGCTCCTCGAAGCGATGCAGGAACGGCAGGTCACGATCGGGGAGACGACCTATCCGCTCGACGGACTCTTCTGGGTGCTCGCGACGCAGAACCCGATCGAGCAGGAGGGGACCTATCCGCTTCCCGAAGCGCAGATGGATCGCTTCCTCCTGAAGATCCGCGTCGGCTACCCGAGTCCCGAGGAAGAGGCCGCCATACTCGATCGCATGGGCGGGGAGCCGGTGCCGCCGCCGACCGCGGTCGTCAGCGCCGACTCCATCAAGAGCGCCCGCCGCACCGTGAACGGCGTTTATCTCGATGGACGGATCCGCCGCTACATCGTCGATCTGGTGCACGCGACGCGCGAGCCGGAACGCTTCGGTCTCGACATCCGCCCCCTCATTCAATTCGGCGCCTCGCCGCGCGCCACGCTCGCTCTCGCGCGCGCCTGCCGCGCGTACGCGTTCCTCGACGGCCGCGCCTACGTGACGCCCGACGACGTGAAGGATTTGGCACCCGACGTGTTCCGCCATCGCATCCTCCTCACGTACGAGGCGGAGGCGGAAGGCGTCCCCGTCGACGAGATCACCCGCCGGATCCTCGCGCGCGTCGCCGTCCCGTGATCACGCCGGAACTTCTCGCCCAGGTTCGCCGGCTCACGATCCGGAGCCGGCGGGCGGTCGAGGAGGTTTTCTCCGGCGCCTACCGAAGCGCCTTCCGAGGACAAGGGCTCGAGTTCGCCGAGGTCCGCGAATACGTTCCCGGCGACGACATCCGCTCGATCGACTGGAACGTCACCGCCCGCGCGGGGCGGCCGTTCGTGAAGCGTTTCGACGAAGAGCGGGAACTGACCGTGGTGGTCGCGCTCGACCTCTCCGGCTCGCTCGCCTTCGGGAGCCGCGCCCGCGCCAAGCGGGACGCGGCGGCCGAAGCGGGCGCCCTCCTCGCGCTCGCCGCCGCGCGAAATCGTGACCGCGTGGGCCTCCTTCTCTTTACCGATCAGGTGGAGCTCTTCCTCCCGCCCGGCAAAAGCCGTTCGCGCGCGCTTCGAATCGCGCGGGACCTCTTGGCGTTCGAGCCGAAGGGAAAGGGGACCGATGTCGCCGGCGCGCTCGAATTCCTCCATCGCGTGCTGCGCCGCCGCGCGGTCGTCTTCCTGCTCTCCGACTGGCGCGCCGCGGCGTTCGATCGACCCCTTTCGTCCCTCGCGCGGAAGCACGACGTGGTGGCGCTCGAGGTGGCCGATCCGCTCGAGCGCGACGCGCCGTCGCGCGGACTCCTCCGCGTGCGCGATCTCGAGACCGGGAAGGCCGCCTGGGTCGACGCCTCCTCGCGCGCCGCACGCGGCGCGTGGCGCGCCGGAGTGGCGCGACGCACGCGGGAACTCGATCAGGTCTTTCGACGGGCCGGCGTTCCGCGCATCTCGCTCGACGCGGATCGCCCCGTGGCGCCGGTGCTCATTCGCTACTTCGAGCGCCGCTCGGCCGCTCGGTAGGGCCATGCGCCGCTCGCTCGCCGCGCCGGTCGCGCTCCTCGTCCTGCTCTCCGCGGGGTGCGGCGGCTCGAAAGAGACCGGAAGCGCCCGGGAGCGGGACGAGGTGCGCGCTTACGGTCGTGTCGTCGTCCGGAGCGAGGCGACGCCGCGGCGCGTCACGCTCGGCGATCCGCTCGTCTGGACGCTCACGGCCACGCTTCCGCCGTCCTCCGAACCGCTCGCGGTACTCCTCGATGCCGTTCCCATCTCGCTCGATCTCTCGCCGAGAGGGGAGCCGACCGTGCGGACAACGCGCGACGCGGTCGTCTGGAGCCGCCGTTACGACGTGCGAGGTTTCGATCTCGGCTCGCTCGCCCTTCCCGGCGCGAGGCTTCCGATTCGCGTGGCTTTGGCGCGCGGCGGCTTCACCGCCGACACGCTTGCGTTTCCGTTCGATTCGATCGCGGTCGACTCCCTGAGCCCGGCCGCGACCGGCACCACCGCTCCCGATCGCGGCCCGATCGATCCCGGTCTCCGTCCGATCGACTTCGCCGTCGCCGGCGTCCTGGCGGTGATCGTGGCGGCACTCCTCTTCTTCCTGATTCGCGCGTGGCGGAATCGCCGTGGCGCGTCGGACGCCGTGGCGCCCGCCGAGCCGCCGGAGCCGCGTTTCGCGCGGGCGCTCGAATCGCTCCGGCACGACGGCCCGTCGCTGGCGCGCGACGCCTTCCACGAGCGACTGAGCGACGCCATCCGCCGCTACGTCGGCGACGTGACGGGAGTCGACGCGATCGATCTCACGACGCGCGAATTGGAGCGGGAACTGACGCAATCGCCGCGCACGCGGCCGGAGGCGGCGGGGGAGATCGTCCGAATCCTTCGCCGGTCGGACCTCGTCAAGTTCGCGCGCCGGCCCGACGCGTGGGAAGAGGCGCGCGCACTACTCGAAGATGCCGAACGCCTTTCCGGCGCGGTCGCGGTCGAAATGGCGCCCGTGCCCGCGGCTGCTCCGGCGGGCGCTTCGGCGTCGGCCCCTCCGACGTCGTCGCCTCCCGCGTCGTCGTCCGAACCGGCGCCACCGGCAGGGGAGGGCTCCTAAGCCATGCGCTTCGCCGCTCCCTGGCTCCTCCTCATCGCGCTGCCGCTCGTCGTGGCGTGGCTCCTCCGACTCCGCCATCTTCGCTTCCGTGAACCCGAACTCCCGGTCTCGAGCCTCGCCGCGTTCCCGGCGTCGCGCGGCTGGCGAACGCGGCTCGCGCCGCTCCTCGGTCTTCTCGTTCCGCTCGCCGCCGCAGCCTTCGTGCTCGCCGCGGCGCGTCCCCAGGCCGGGCGCGAAATGCGCGAGGTCGTGAGCGAGGGGATCGACATCGTGCTGGCGATCGACGTCTCCGGGAGCATGCGCTGCGAAGATTTCCGGCCACAGAACCGTCTGTACGTCGCGAAGGCGGTCGCGAAGGAATTCCTTCGCGGGCGAAAGCAGGACCGCATCGGCCTCGTCGCGTTTGCGGGGAGAAGCGAGCTGATCGCCCCGCTCACGCTCGACTACGAAGGCTTGGTTGCGCTCATCGACGGCATCGACTTCGGAATGCTCCCGGACGGCACCGCCGTCGGCGCCGCGATCGCGCAGGGGGCGCAGCGGCTCCGAGAGGCGAAGGGGAAGAGCCGCGTGCTCGTGCTCCTGACCGACGGGATCAACAACGCGGGAGCCGTCGATCCGATCACGGCGGCGCGACTGGCGGCCGCGGTCGGCGTCCGCGTCTACACGATCGGCGCCGGGACGCAGGGACAAGCGCCCTTTCCCGTGGATGACCCGCTGCTTGGCCGCCGCTACGTCTGGGTTCGATCGGAAGTCGACGAGCCGACGCTCCAGGCGGTCGCCACGTTGACGCACGCGCGATTCTTCCGTGCGACCACAGCCGCGCTCCTGGCTCGCGTCTATCAGGAGATCGACAAATTGGAACCGTCGCGCGTCGAAACTCGTTCCTATACGAAGTGGGCGGAGGTGGGTCCGTGGTTCCTTGGGGCGGGGCTCCTCCTTCTCGTGCTCGATCTCCTGCTCCGGGCGACGCTGCTCCGGCGCTATCCCTAGAGGGTCGTTTCGATGCGTTGGGCCGCACCCGAATTCTTCGCGCTCTTCTGGATCGTGCCGGTCGCGGCCGCGCTCGTGCTCTGGATGTCGCGCGCCCGTCGGCGGGACGAGTCGGCGCTCGGGGACCGGGAAGCGCTGCGTCGCCGGTGGGGCGCGCCGGGGCGGTGGAACGGCCCGATTCGAACTCTCCTTTTCCTCGGCGCGGTGGCGGCGGGGATCGTCGCGCTCGCGCGGCCGCAGGCGGGACTTCGGCTCGTGAGCACAACGAGCACCGGCCCCGATGTCGTGATCGCGCTCGATCTCTCGGAGAGCATGCACGCGCGGGACGCGAAGCCCGATCGCCTCGGCGCCGCGCGCCGGGAGATGTCGATGCTCCTCCGTTCGCTCGAGGGCTCAGCCATCGGGCTCGTCGGATTCGCGGGGGAAGCGCGCGTGCTGAGCCCGCTCACGACCGACCTGGAAGGACTTCGCGACCGGATCGACGCCGCGAGCCCGGAGGAACTCGACGTTACCGGGAGCGACATCGGCGGCGCCGTCGCTCTCGCGGGCCAGTTGTTGCGACGCCCCGGCGATCGCCCGCGCGCGGTGGTGCTCGTGACGGACGGCGAACAGCTCGAGGGCGACGTGGCGCGCGGGCTCCCGCTCCTTCGAGCGTCGGGCGCCTCGTTCATCGTCCTCGGCGTCGGCACGCCGGAAGGGGCCACGATTCCCGTCGTCGATACGACCGGCGCCGTCATCGGCGTGAAGCGCGACGGTCGCGACCACGTCGTGACGACCCGCCTCAACGAGGACGCGCTCCGCGGCCTCGCCCGGAGCGCGGGGGGACGCTACGAACGGGCCGACGGCAGCGGACGCGCCGGAAAGCTGGCGGCGGGCTACGCGCGCGGCAGCGATCGGGGCGACCGCGGTGGCCGTTCGCTCCGCGCGTACGACGAGCGCTTCCATTGGTTCGCCGCCCTCGCGGCCCTCTTCCTTGCGGCCGAAGCGATGGTGCCGCGGCGGAGGGGCGCGTGAAGCGAATCCACTCCCGCGCCGACGCCGCGTTCTCCGACCTCGCGCGCGCGCTCCTGCTCATCGCGGCAATCGGATCGGCGGGCGCAGGCTACGAATGGGGAGGAGCGGCCGCGCGCGGACTTCGCGAGCTTCGGGTGGGGAAATCGAAGGAGGCGATCGCGTCGCTCAAGGAGGCGCGCCGCGAGCGCCCCGAAGCGGGCGCCATCCGATTCGACCAGGCTCTCGCGTTTCGCGCGGCGGGGCTCGCCGACTCCGCGCGCGGCGCCTACCGCGAGGCGATGGACCTCGAGGGTGACGCCGCGCGTGCCGCGGCCGCCTACAACTTGGGAAACGAAGCGCTCAACGCCGGGAAGGTCGACGAGGCGATCTCGTCCTACCGCGACGCGCTTCGTCGGGAGCCGCACCGCGCCGACGCGAAGCGGAACCTCGAAGAGGCGCTCCGCCGCTCGCGCGAATCGAAGAAGCAGCCCCTTACGGGTAGTGGCGGCACGCAGGGACAGGGCTCCGGCGGTACGGGGAATCGCCAAGGCGGGAGCACGCCTCCACCCCCCGGTTCCTCCTCCGCGCCGCAACCGAATCGGAACGGCTCGACTCCTCCGCAAGGCACGAAGCTCGGAGCGCCCCTCCCGAGCAAGGAGGAGGCGGAGCACTGGCTCGAAGCTCTCGAGGCGGAACGCCGCGCGGGCCGCTCGCGGGAGCAGGCATCGAAGCGCGCCGCGGGGCGAGAGGGGAGGCCCGAGCATGATTGGTAGTCGCGCCGCGGCGACGCGCACCCTCCTCATCGCGAGCCTGCTCTCGTTCGGCTTGGTACCGTGCGCCGGCGCCACCTTGATCCGCACCGTCGTCGCCGTCGACCGCCCGGTGGTTCAACGCGGGGAGCCGGTGATCGTGAGCGTCACGATCGAGCAGTACGGCTTCTCCTCCGCCACCGTGGAGGAGCCGCGTCCGGCCGGAATGGCGATCGAACGAGCCGGCACGTCGCAGAATCTAGTTATCGCCGCCGGGACGGTGGTCCGCACCGACGTCACGCTCTTCCGTGTCACCGCCATGCTTCCGGGGAAGTACACGATTCCACCCTTCAAGGTAGAACTCGACGGGAAGCGAACGGAGACGAGGCCCGTGACGTTCGAGGTTGTGGCATCACTCCCTCCTGGCGCCGGCGGAGGCGAGCCGGGGGGCCAAAGCGAGGGCGAAGACCGATCGGCGCTCTTCGCGCGCTTCGTCGTCGACCGCCGGCACGTGACCTGGAACGAACAGATCGTCGCGCACATTCAAGTGCTCTCGCGCACGCCGCTCGAGGACATGCCGGCCTGGGAGGCTCCCGAGGCGACCGGGTTCTGGGGCGAACCGCTCGGCGAGCCGCGCCACGACCGCGTGACGATCGATGGACGCGCGTACGACCGCTACGAGCGAATCGTGGCATTCTTTCCGACGCGCCCCGGCCGCCTGACCTTGGGCCCGGCGCGAGCCCGCGTCCATGTTGTTCGCCACCACGAGCCGACGTTCGATCCGCTCGGCGGCCTCCTGATGTCGGCGCCGACGGAGGTGGTCGAACTTCCGCTCGAGGCGGCGCCGGTGGACATCGCCGTCGATCCGCTTCCAGCAGGCGCGCCGCCGGAATTTCAGGGCGCCGTCGGAACGCTCTCGCTCGCGGTACGCGTCGACCGGCCCCGCGTCCGTGTCGGCGAGCCGCTCACCGTCTCGACCGCAGTTCGAGGAGACGGAAATCTCGCCTCCGCGACCGATCCCCGCATCGTGACGATCCCGGACTGCCCCTCCTATCCCGCCGGCGCCCGTACCGACCTCGATCGCTCCGGAGGGCGGCTCCGTGGTTCCCGACGCCGCGACATCGCGTTCATTCCCGATCAGCCGGGCTCGCTCCTCGTCCTGCCGATCGCGTTCGCCTGGTTCGATCCGGAAGCAGGGCGCTATCGCGTCCAGCGCTCCGACACCATCGTCGTGCGAGTCGATCCGGCGAAAGAGGGGAGCGTCGCGGCCGCCGGCGTGGCGCAGACCGCGGTCGGCGTCCCGGCCGCACCCCGAGCGGCAAACGCGCCTTCGCCGCGAATCAGGGCGCGAGGGAACGCGGAGCCATCGCTACATGGGTGGCCGAGCGGGTTTCCGCTGCTCTCCGGTCTTCTTTCACTCGCGGGGTACGCCGGCTTCGGAATGGCGGCGTCCGCGCGGCGACGGGCTGCCAAGGATCCGCGGAAGCGGCGTGAGGCGCTCCTTCGCGAAGCCGCGGGCGATTTGGCGCGGGCCGCGGCCTCGCCGGGCGAGCCGCGCGCGGCCGAACGGGCGGAGGCGGCGCTTCGCGACGCGGCCGGAATTCGGTTCGGCATCGATCCAGAGGGCAGGTCGCGTCGCGATCTGCTCGACCGGCTCCGCGCGGCGGAGGTAGCGGGTGCGGAGATCGAAGCGATCGCGGAGTCCCTCCAGCGCCTCGAGCAGTCCGCGTTCGCGCCGGGAGGATCGGGCGACGCGAAGGCCGCCCTGGAAAGCGCCGCAACGATCGCGCGCCGATGGAGCGACGAATGCCGGGCCTGAACGACGCGACCGCGCTCTACGACGCGGGAAGTGACGCGTTGGCGCACGGGCGTCTCGGAGAAGCCGTTCTACTTCTCCGCGGCGCGGCGCGGATCGAACCGCGGGCCAAGGACGTCGCGCGAAATCTCTCTATCGCGGAGGCGCGCGTGGCGCTCTCGCGCGGCGAAATCGCCGAGCAGGGAAAGACGCCCGGCGCAGGTGGGACCGGAATGCTTCTCTCCTCGGGTGAAGGGTGGCTCCTCGCGGTGCTCCTCCTGGCCCTCGGTGCGGCCGGCATGGCATGGCGCTGGAGGCGAGCGGGCGAGATCACCGCGCACGTGAAGCCAGAGCCGCGCGCTGCACGCCTCACGCGCCGCGCCCTCGACATCGCCGGGCTCACCGGGCTCCTTGCAGCGCTCCTTCTCTCAGGGATGGCGCTTCAAGATCAACTCTTTCCCGAAGCCGTGGTAGTGGACGCATCGCTGCCCCTCACGGCCGCCTCGGGGCAGCCGCTCCCCGACGCGCCGGCACTCGTGGCGGGGGAGCGGGTCCGCCTCGCCGGCGAAAGGGAAGGGCTCGTCGAGATCCGCCTGGGCGGCACGTCGGTCGGCTGGGGCCGTCTCTCGGGCGTGTGGCGAGTCCGCGACGCGGCACGTTATACTTCCCCTTCTTCGATGGAGCGCGGTGCGAGCAGGGAGGGAACGAATGGCTGAGAAGGCCGCGGCGTGGATCACCGGAGGGACGGGTGCGCTCGGCGCCGTCGTCACGCGGGATTTTCTCGCGGCCGGCTATCGCGTCGCCGTGACCTACCGCGGGAAGAGCGAGTGGGACACGCTCGCCGCTTCCGAGGCATCCGCGGTCGCTGCCGGCCGGCTACTCGGCGTCGCGACGGATGTGACGGATGAGGAGTCGGTGAGACAGGCGGCCGCCGCGGCCAACGAGAAGTTCGACCGGCTTGATGTCCTCGTCCACATCGCCGGCGGATACTCCGGCGGCGCGAACGTGGAGGCTGTCGACGCGCGGACCGTCCGCTCCATGATCGACACCAATCTCATCTCGGCGTTCTGGGCCGCGAAGCACGCGATCCCTCACGCGAAGCGCCACGGCCGCGGACGCCTTCTCTTCATCTCTTCGCGTGGCGCGCTGGAACCGAACCCGGGCGCGGCGGCCTACGCCGCGGCGAAGCTGGGCCTCCACGCCCTAGTGCAGACGCTGGCGAAGGAACTGAAGCACGAGGGGGTCACCGCAAACGCGGTGCTTCCCTCCATCATCGACACGGCGGCGAATCGCGCCTCCATGGCGGGCGGCAAATTCGACGATTGGGTGAAGCCCGAAACGATCGCCCAGCTCCTTCTCTTCCTCGCCTCCGAGGCCGCCGCGGCGACGTCGGGAGCGCTCGTTCCGATCTATGGGAGGGCCTGATGAGCAAAGCCCGTGCGAAGTACACCAAGGGCGCCACAATCGCTCCGGACCCGTTGAAGCCCGGAACCACGGTCGAACAACTCGTCGACAGCACGTTCCTCGCCTATAACGGCGCTCGGCTCCGGGAGGCGTGCCGCCTCTTCGTGGAACGGATGCTCGAGCCGGACGTCACCGTCGGCCTCACCCTGAGCGGCGCGCTCACGCCCGCGGGACTCGGGCGCTCGTGTCTCATCCCGCTTCTCAAGTCGGGCTTCGTCGACTGGATGATCTCGACCGGCGCGAATCTCTACCACGATACCCACTTCGGCATCGGTCTCACCATGCATCAGGGGCAGGCGAACGCCGATGACATCGCGCTTCGCGAGCAGGGGATCGTTCGAATCTTCGACATCTTCTTCGATTACGAGGTGCTGCTCTCGACCGATTCGTTCTTCCGGGAAGTGATGCGCCTGCCGGAATTCCGCCAGCCGATGAGCACGGCCGAGTTCCATTATCGCGCCGGACGCTACGTGGCGGAGCGCGAGAAGGCGCTGGGGCAGGTGGAGACTTCGCTCCTCGCGGCGGCGCACGGGCTCGACGTGCCGATCTACACCTCCTCGCCCGGCGACTCCTCGATCGGCATGAACGCCGCGGCGCTCCAGTTGGAAGGGGAGTCGATCCACTGGGACGTCTTCAAGGACGTGAACGAAACGGCGTCGATCGTCTACGACGCGAAGAAGAAGGGCGGAAAGAGCGCGATCCTCATTCTGGGCGGCGGATCTCCGAAGAATTTCGCGCTCCAGACGGAACCGCAGATCCAGGAAGTTCTCGGGCTCGACGAGGCGGGGCACGACTACTTCCTCCAGGTGACCGATGCGCGCGTCGACACGGGCGGACTCTCGGGCGCCACGCCGGGAGAAGCGGTGTCGTGGGGGAAGATCGATCCCGACCGGCTCCCCGACGCCGTCGTGGCCTACGTCGACAGCACGATCGCGCTTCCGATTCTTACGGCGTACGCGCTGAGCAAACGCCCCGCGCGACCGCTGAAGCGTCTCTACGCCAAGCGCGACGCCTTGATGGCGAGCCTGAAGGCGGCCCACGCGGAGGCGCGCGCGGCGGGCACTCGGTGAGAGAAGGCCGTCGGGCGCCTCGTTTCGCGGCGTGTCTTCGTGCGGCAATCGCCGCCGGGTTGCTCCTCGTCCTTCTGGCGGGGAACAGGGCGAACGCGGGCCCGGGGAGTTCGTCGCGGCTCTGCGGCGCCTGCCACGGACCACTCCGGACGCAGTGGTCGGGGTCGGCGCACGCTACCTCGTGGACCAATCCCGTTTTTCAAGCGTTCCTGGCGGACGCGCGGGTGAAATTGGGCGACGGAATTCAGTCGAGCTGCCTGCCGTGTCATGCGCCGCTGGCGCACGTTTCGAAGGACCTGAACGTGATCGACCCGGTCGCCCAGGAGGGCGTTGGCTGTAACTTCTGCCACAACGTAAGCGCCGTCGATCCGTCCACTCAACCCGGCTCCTACACCTTCGACGCGTCGAACCCGAACCTCATGCGCGGTCCCTACCGCGACGCCGATCCGGCGGGGGCGCACGAGGCCGTCTACAGCGAGATTCACACGCAGCCCGAGTTCTGCGCGTCGTGCCATTCGGCGGCGAGCCCAAAGAGCGGTCTCCTGATCGAAGCGACCTACCTCTCGTGGAAGCGCTCGAGCGGCGCCGAGTACGACATGACGTGCCAGGAGTGCCACATGCCTCCGGCGCCCGGGAAGGCGGCCACGGTGGCGACGAAGACGCGCCCTGCGGTGAACGCGCACACGTTCGTGGGCCCTCGTTCGACACCAGCGTGGCTCTCCGACGCGGCGACCATGAAGGGTTCGGTCGCTTCGGGGCGCCTCCGCCTCGAGGTGGAGAACGTGAAAGCGGGGCACTCCCTTCCGGGAGGTGGGAATTCAATGCGCACGATCACGCTCGACGTGGTCTTCACGAACGCCGCGGGCGCTGAGGTGAAGAGGATGCAGGCCGAACGATTCGGAACCGAGTTCGCCGACGCGAAAGGCGTCTCGCCCGTTCCCAAGTGGATGGGGCGGAGCGTTGCTCGCGCGACGGAGATCGGGCCCGACAGCTCCAGAGTGGTCCTCTGTGATGTTCCGCCGGGAGCGACCCGAGCGGAAGCGATTCTGACCTATCACGCGATCCACCCCGCCTACCGAGCGATGCTCGCGAAGCGCGGCGTGAATCTTTCCGGTCGAGCGCCTGTCGTCTTGGCGCGGACCACGGTGGTGCTGCCATGAACGCCTCGACAACCGATCGCCCGATTCCGCTGCTCGACCTCGCCTCGCTCCATCGTCCGCTGGCGGACGAATTGCGCCAGGCGTTCGATCGAGTTCTCACCTCGGGGCAATTCATCCTCGGAGCCGAGCACGACGCCTTCGAACGCGAGCTCGCCGCCGCCTGTGGAACGAAGCACGCGGTCGGCGTTTCTTCGGGCACGGCGGCGATCTCGGTCGGCCTGCAGGCTCTCGGCGTCGGTCCGGGAGACGACGTGGTGGTTCCCGCCTTCACCTACTTTGCCACCGCAAGCGCCGTGATCCACTCCGGCGCGCGGCCGGTTTTTGCCGATGTGGAGCCCGTTCGCTTCGGCCTCGACCCGGCGAGCCTTGAGGCCGCCATCACGCCGAAGACCAAGGCGGTCGTGCCGGTGCATCTCTACGGACTCGCGTGTGATTTGAATCCGGTCGTGGAGGTGGCGAAGCGCCGGGGACTGGCCGTGCTCGAGGACGCGGCGCAGGCGATCGGCGCGACCGATCAGGGGCGTCCGGTCGGGACGACCACGGCAGGTGCGACCCTCTCGTTTTTTCCGACGAAGAATCTCGGCGCGCTCGGCGACGCCGGCGCGCTCCTAACCGACCGCGACGAAGTGGCGGCGCGGATGCGGCTCCTTCGCGTACACGGCGACGCGGGGGACTACCGTCACACCGCCTTCGGCACGAACGCGCGGCTCGACGGTCTTCAGGCGGCGCTTCTCCGCGTGAAGTTGCGCCACCTCGCGGCGTGGACCGAGGCGCGGCGGAAGAACGCGGCGCTCTACCGCGAGGCGCTCGCCGGGAGCGACGTGATTCTCCCGGTCGAGCCGGCGGGAGCGCTTCACACCTATCACCAATACACAATCCGGGCTCCGCGCCGCGACGCGCTGCAGGCGCATCTTCGCGTGATGGGGATCGCTTCGCGAATTTACTATCCGATCCCGGTCCCGGCGCAACCCTGCTTCCAGGAGACGGGAACGCCCCCGGGAGGATTCCCGGTGTCCGAGCGTCTGGCGCGCGAAGTGTTGTCACTTCCGATCGGCCCTGAATTGACCCCGGAGTCGATCGTCCGCGTCGCGAGGGCCGTCCGCTCCTTCTACGTCGCGGGAGGAGCTTCCTGATGACACGTCTTCTACGCATCGCGCTCATCGGCGTCGCGGCGCTGGCCGGCCTAGTCGCGCTCGTGATCGGGATCGCGTGGGCGTTCGTCCCGCGCGACTGGGTTTCGAAGGAAGCGCAGAAGCAGGCCGCGGCCATGAGCGGCGCCGACATCAAGTGGCAGTCGCTGGAGTCGGGCATCGAATGGCTCGCGGTCGGCGTGCGACTGCGAGGGTTCACGGTCCGCATGCCGCGCGAAGGGGACCCGCGGCTCGATCTCAGGGCGAAGGAAGTCTTCGTTCGGTTCAAACTGCTTCCGCTTCTCCTCCGGCGCGTCGAGATCGCCGCGGCCCGCGTGAAGGACGCGGGAATTGCGACGTGGGACCGCGGTCCGCTCCCTCCGGAGCCGAAGGGCGCCGCGGGTACGAACGCCGGCGGTCTCGCGGTCGTTCTTCCGAAACTCGAGCTCGACGGAATCGATATCCGCACCCGCGATCTCTACGGCGGCGGG
>JANMQV010000110.1:0-11341 GCA_031370645.1 Candidatus Eiseniibacteriota bacterium
GGAACGCGTTCCAGGTCGTGAGAAATCCGTTCACGCCGACCACCGCGAGCCCCGGGCCCGACACGGGAAGAACGATCCTCCAGAAGATCGCCGAGGCGCTCAGCCCGTCCGTGCGGGCCGCCTCCTCCAACTCGGGCGACAGAGTCTGATAGTAGTGCGCCATGAAGAGGACGCCAAACGGATCAGCCAGGTGCGGCAAGATTAGCGCCGCGTACGTATCGAGGAGCCCCGCGCTCGCGAAGAGAAGATAGAGCGGGGCCAGGAGGACCTGCTTCGGAAGAATCAGAAACGCGGTGGCGAGTCCGAGGAGCGCGCCGCGGCCCAAAAACCCGGAACGCGCGAGCGCATGCCCAGCCGCCGCGGCCAGGAGTACCTGAATTGGCACCGCCACCGCGGTCACGAGCACCGAATTGAACGCGAATCGCGCCATCGGGCCGCCGTTCCAGAGATCGCGATAGTGCTCCAGGGAAAACGGATGGCCGAACCAGTCCGACGGAGCGATCGGCAGGTCGCCGCCCGAGCCGAATGACACGCGCGCCATGTAGAGAAGCGGCGCGAGCGAGGCGATGGAGATCGCCCCGAGCGCGAGGTAGAGCCCCCAAGCACCGTGCCGACGGCTCATCGCCTCTCTCCCGCGCGTTCACCCATCACGTAACGCTGAATCACGAGCAATCCACCGACCAGGATCAGCAACAGGAATGCGAGCGCTGAGGCGTAGCCCATCTCGAAGTGGTAAAAGGCGCGATCGTAGAGGTGATAGACGAGCGTGAGCGTGCTCTCCAACGGCCCGCCGCGCGTCAGCACGAACACTTCGATAAAGATCTGAAACGATCGGATCGTATTCAAGAGCACGACGAACAAGAGTACCGGCCGAAGATGCGGAAAGACGATCCGCCGCTCCACGTCCCACTTCGAGAGTCCCTCCAGGCGCGCCGCTTCCAACTGATCCTCGGGAAGAGTCTTTCGTCCGGCCAGAATGAGGATGGCGTAGTAGCCGACGCTCGACCAGATATCCATGACCATGATCGAGGGGAGCGCGAGTCTCGGATCCTGGAGCCAATGCACACGCGCGAGCCCCGCGGCCGCGAGCCAGCCGTTGAAGAGCCCTTCCTCGGCGTAAAGCGACTTGAAAACGAGCGAGATTACGACCATCGATAGCGTCGCGGGAAAGAAGATCGCCGCGCGGAAGAACGTCTCGGCGCGGCGAGCGCGGGCGAGGAGCGATGCCACGAAGTAGGCGAGCGTGAGCGTCACGGGAAGCGTTCCGACCACGAACCAGCCGGTCGTACGGAGCGCGCGCCAGAACGATGGCGAGTGGAGCGCCGCGGCATAGTTCGCGAACCCGACCCAGACGGTCCGGTCGGGGCGAAGCGGATTGAAGTCCTGGAAACTGAGGGCGAGGGCGTAAGCGAGCGGCGCCACGCCGAAGAAGAGAAAGGCGAGCGCCCACGGGAGGACGCCCAGTGGGCGAGCGCCCCGCTTCATGCCGCGGCGCCCCGCTTCGTCATGGGCGGGCGAGCGGCTCGCCGATCAGGGCCTCGGTGATTCGCTTGTCGGCATCGGCGAGTGCCACCTCCGGCGTCTTCGTTCCGTAGATCGCCTCCTCCAATTCCGCGTTCACGATCTCTTCGATCTCGACCCACTTCGGATGGAGCGGCGGCGCGACCGCGGTCTTCAACTGCTCCAGGAAGACGCGATCGCTCGCGTGCGTCACGAAGTAGGAATCCGCCGCGGTTCCGACCGCGGCGGGGAACGCATTCCCCGTCACGAGGAAGAGCGGCATTGTGTTCTCGGGCCTGACGAGGAATTCCGCCAACTTGCGGGCCTCCCCCGGGTGCTTCGCGCGGCGGAAGATCCCGAGCACCTCCGCCCCGGCGAAGGAGGCGTGCGTGCCGCGACCCACGGCGGGACGGGGCATGAGCGCGACGGAGGCATGAAGTCCCGGCGCCGTTTCGGCGAGCGAACGGAGGAGCCACGGCCCGCTGATCACCATCCCGAGCCGACCTTTTCCGAACGCCTGCTCGTGCATCTCCTGACGATCGAGGAGCGAGTAGGGTTTGAGCGACAGATAGAATCGGAGTGCCGCCACGTTTGCGGGACTCGCCATGACGCTCGTGGTCATCGTCGGATCCAGGATGTCGCCGCCGTTTCCCCAGGCGAACGGCATGAACTTTTTGAAGAGAACCTCGCGCTCCCCCGCGTTCATACCGAAGCCCTTCGCATCGGGCACTCGCTCCGAGATGGCGCGGGCGGCGCGAAGGAGGTCGGCCCACGTCTCGGGCGGCTTTGCGGGATCGAGTCCGGCGCGGCGGAAGAGGTCGTCGTTCAAAAAGAGGGCGCGCGTCCCCACCATCCAGGGATACGCGTAGGCGCGGCCGCGATAGGTGGTCATGTTCCAGCCGACGAGGCTGTCGTGGAGAGCCTCGGCGCGATCGCTCAGGTCGAGGAGCGTGCTGTCGGCGACGAGACCCGGAAGAAAGGTCGAGCCGAGCTCGCAGAGATCGGGCGGGCGTCCCGCTGCGACGGCGGTGACGATCTTCTCGCGGCCGCTCTGCCAGGTCAATTGCTCCACCTGGACTTTGACTCCCGGATTCTCCGCCTCGAATCGCGCCACGATCGGCTGGATGGCGGCGAGCGGCGAGAACTGCCAGAAGACGATCGTGAGCGGCTCGTGCGGCTTCTTCCCGCACCCCGCGACGGCGAGAGCGAGAAGCGCCACGAGCGAAACGAGTGCCGCTACCCTTTGATGGCCTGTCGCACCCATCCCTGGGCCTTTCTGAGGCGGCGCACCGCGTCCGCGCGAGTCACATCGGCGCGGCGCATGACGATCGCCACCTTGAGAACGCCGCCCGCGCGGCGAAGGGCGGGCATCGCCTCTTCGTAACTCGCGCCGGTCGCCTCCATGAAGACGCGCTTTGTCCGCTCCTCGAGCTTCCGGCTCGCGGTGCGGAGATCGACCATCAGATTCTCATACGCCTTCCCCATCCGGATCATCGTGGCGGTGGAGAGCATGTTGAGAACGAGTTTTTGCGCCGTTCCCGCTTTCATCCGCGTCGAACCGGTCAAGATCTCGGGCCCGACGCGCGGCGCGATCACGACGTCGCACGCCAGTTTGCCGTCGGCGGCGGGGTTTGCGGTCACCGCGATTGTGACCGCTCCGATCTTTCGCCCGTAGTTGATGGCGCCGATCGGATAGGGCGTGCGGCGGCTCGCCATGATGCCGACGATGACGTCGTTCGGGCCCGCTTTCTTTTTCCGGAGTGCAATCACCGAGGCCCTGGCGTCGTCCTCCGCCCCTTCCACAGAGCGGACGAGAGCGCGGCGCCCACCGGCGATGATCCCCTGAACGAGCGTGCGCGGCGTGCCAAACGTAGGCGGACACTCGGCCGCGTCGAGGACGCCGAGGCGCCCGCTGGTTCCGGCGCCGACGTAGAAGATGCGCCCGCCCCGTTCCAGTCGGCCGACGATTAGGTCGACCGCCTTCGCGATCTTCGGCAACTCGCCGCGAATGGCTCGAGGCACGCCGGCATCCTCGTGATTCATGAGGCGGAGCACCTGGGGCGTGCTCATCTGGTCGAGACGTCGCGAGCGGGGGTTCCGCTGCTCCGTCACGAGCCTCGATAGTTCTCGAAAGATCGTCTTGCCGCTTCGGCGGTCGGTCACCGGCTTCGGATCATCCGTCCATCGTGATCGGCCGTTCGACCCGTCGGATCGGTCGCGCGAATTCGGAAGAGGTAGACGCCGGTCGCCGCGATGTGACCCTTCGAGTCGCGACCGTCCCAGCAGTAGACGTTGAACCCCGCGACGCCGGGAAGCGGAATGGAAGCCACTCGCCTTCCCGCCACCGTGTAGAGCTGCAGATCGACACGACTCGCCGGCGCGCTCAACTCGTACTGAAAGATGGAGCCGCCACACCCGGCGCCCTGACGGCGCGGATCGACGACCGCCACGCCGCGGAGCGTGAATTGCGAACTGATTTGGAACGTCGCATCGTCGAGCCCGGCCGTGCGCCCACCAACCGCCAATTGAAGGATTCGAGTGCCGGCGTGGCGATCTCCGGCGAGACTTTCGATCGCCCAGCGGCGGCCCGTGCCGTCAAGGGACGTAGGCGCGCCGGAAATAGCGACTCCGTCTAGAAGGAGCGTGAGCGAGTCGGCCGTCAACGGAATGGGCGACGTGATCTCGGCGCGCAAAAGCGCGGAGCTCTCGACGAAGACGCCGTCGATGATCTCAACACCGTTCGCGAAGTAGCGGATCGGTGTCCGCACCGAAAGCGGGAATTCCTGAACCCGGCCCGCGTAGTCGGTCGCCTGCACCAAGAGATCGTAGTTCCCCACGCGCGGGCGAATATTTCCGGTCAAGACCGCCTGCCTCGAGGTGTCGGAATAGACGACCGTGAACAGCGTCGAGTCGAGAAGCGCCGTCGAAGAGGAACCGACGATCCGCTCCGCCATGACAAGTCGCGTCACCGCCTCCTCGTCACGAACCTTCACCTGGAGCGCCAGGCTATCGGTCGGCGAGTCGCTGGTCAGAAGCGCGCCCGATGACACCGGCGTTCCATCGAGGGTGACCTCGAAGATGCGCGGCGGGAGCGCGTCCATCCGGAGCATCGGATCGCCGAGCAGGAGCACCGTGCGCGTCATGAGCGCCTGAAGGAAGCCGGTCGTTGCGTTCTCCACCGCGGCCTGCATCAGCACCTCGCCCAGGATCCAGCGCGCGCGACGCGTGCCACCCACATCGACGATCGACGGGGGCGTGCTGAAGAAGGCCTTCGCGATGATTCCGTTGTAGGCCGCGTTCGTTTCCAGGATTTCATAGGCGCTGCTCCCCAAGGACGCGATGGAGCCGCGATCGGGAAGGTTCAGCCAAACCTCGCCGATGGCGTCGGTGCTGTCGGGGATCCCGTTGAAGTTGCTCGGGCCGTCGGCGAACTGATTCGCGTGGCAGCCCCAGACCATCAGGAACGAAGGTCGATTAACGTTCGCGAGGTCGTTCACGTCGGCTGGGAAGTCGCAGCGCGCAGGACCGCAGAACAGGAACTCGTGCGTGAGCAGGTATCGGTTTGCATGGCACTGGAAGTTAGTGATCAGAGAGCCCCCCGCGACCTGATTTTGGAAATCGGCGACGGCGCCGACGGAAAAGCGGAGGCCACTCTTGATGCACTCTTGATTTCGACAGTTCGGGCCGGATCCGGGGCAGGATGGAGCGAGCGCGTCGGTGTAGGTCGCGAGCCGATACTGGAGCGGCTGAAGATCCGAACTTCCGGCATTCGCCGCGGCCGCGTCGGCGAATGCCTGATTCGTGTTCGCAAACGCAATCTCCGGCGGTGATTCGCAGTAGGTAAGCGTTCCGAAGAGCCCCACCGAGTAGGTATCGTCGGAAACTAGGAGGAGCCTACCGCGCCAAGTGTCGGTGCTCTGAAAGTCCTCATACTGGATGATCTTCGTCACCGCCTGATCCATTTCGGCCGGGCTGCTCGCCGGAATGCGGCCGAGTGCCAAGCGCGGCGCCAGATCGCCGTCGAGCGGTACCGGGTGCTCCAAGCCGAGCGTGTAGAACGAATCGTTCGCCACCAACTCGCGCCCCGACGGCCCCATAATTTCCTCGAACTTCAAGTAGGTCGGAACCCAATCGGCGCCCGCGGTGCCGGTGGTCCCCTTGTGATCCATGCTTCCGTCACCTGAGAGGACGACGAAGAGGGGCGCCGGAGTCCAGGTGAGGTAGGCGTGGCGGAGATAACGTCGGATGGCATGCGCCGACTCGATCCCGCCGTTGTACTCGTCGTAGATGTCCTGGAGATCGGCGACCTCGACGACGTTCCCCTGCGCGCGCCGGTAATCGGCGAGGCGAGTCGCCGACCCCGCGAACGCCGTCGGCGTGACGATGATCGCGCGGGCCACCTTGCCCGACGGGAACGCTCCCGGCGTGCCGAGATTCGACGGCGTGTCTTCCACGATCGCGCCCCCGGCAAGCGCCGGTTCACCCCCGGTCGCGAACGCCACGAAGGAACGAACGCCGCCCGTCGCGTCGGTGCGGAAGAGTGCTTGGAATCCGCCCCCCGACGGCGAAACCGAAACGCCCGTGATGCGCGTCGCGTCGACGGGATCGGTCACGTCGTAGACGACGATGTTCGATCCCGTGAATCCGGTCACGGTCAGCTCGCAAATCCCGGGCGTCGTGCCGGAGTTGAACGCGAGGTAGTTCGAGCGGGCGATGAACTTCCGCGGATAGGTCACTTCGATCACGTCGAGCCACGCCGCGCTCCCAAGAATAAACGTGCTGCCGCCCGACACCTGCCGCGTGCCGACGTGGCGATAGCTGCTCGTCCCACTTCCGAGGTGATCGCTCGGAAAATTGAAGCCGCTGTCGTAGAGGAAGACCTCCTGCCCGAAGAAGGTGAATCCGTTCGAGAGCGTGTCGGTGGCGCCGGAGGAGCCGTTCACGAACATCTGGAGGCGATGGAGCGAGCCGGTCTGCCCTTGGTAGCGGGCGCGCACGCGGTAGCTCTGCCCCGGCTCCACGTCCACGAGCGGGAGCGCCGTCGTGAAGACGTCGTTGTTGAAGTCACTATTGCCGTTCGTCCAGAAGGTGTAGGGGACATTTTCGGGCGGCGTGCCACCGAAAGGATCGGGCGCGGAGAGAAGGTAATTGTCCTGCTCCATGCGAACGATGTCGTTGAACCACGTGGGGGTGACGGGCGTCGGTGTGGCGATCACGCCACTCGTCGAATCCGCGGCGATCGCGTCGGAGCCCGTCCAGGAGAGCCAGTAGGCGTTTGCGTCGGTGTAGCGATTCTCGATCGAGCCGGTGCCCACGCGATCGCGAAGTCCGCGCGCGTAGAACGAGATGGCATCGCCCGCGTCGAAGAAGCCGTTCGAATTTGCGTCGCGCGCCGCCACCGGGATCGCCGTCGACGTCGGGAAATCTCCGGTGTCGTCGTAGCCACGCTCCCAGACGCCGATCTTCGCGATCGAGACTCCCGAAGGGAATCCCGCGGCGGCGAGCGTCGTGTAGCTCGCCGACGTCCACCCGGTCTGCGTCACGGAGATTCGGAACTCCGGATTCCCGGCCAAGAGGCGCGTCGGCTGGGGCGCGCGGGTCGGTTCGCTCGGACGGCGCGGGAAGGCGCGGGCCGCGGCGTGATTCAGAAGGAGACGATCCTGCATCCGTCGCATCGCCTCGGTATCGCTCCCGCGCCGGGACGGCGCGCGAAGCGAGAGATCGCGCCCCGTCGCGGGGGTGAATTCCACGCGGACGACAAGCCGCCGAAGCACTCGATAACTCTTGGTGGCGGGATTCCAGCGGATGGGCGCGACACGAACCGGAACGCTCCAGAGTTCTCCGAGCGGGGCGCCCGTTCCGAGCGACGCGGCCACCTCGGGGTAGGGGCGGACGCCGGCATAGATGGCCGATTCGGGCACGTAGCGGAAGTCGCTCACCGGCCCCTTCACCGGATCGTCGGAAATGAATCGCTGTGTCACGACGGGAGCGGGCGGCAGGCCGGGCCGGTCGTCCGCTTCCTCGGATTCGATCCGAATCACGGGCGTCATTCCGTCGGGCACCGCGACCTGGATGAGATCGGTCGGAAGCGCCGGGCGTCCCGGCGGCTCGATCATGATCGTCCCCTCGACGCGCACGCGTTCGTAGCGGCTCTCGTCGACCGCGAGCGTGTCCCACGCCGCGCGTCCCGCCAGATACTCGATGCGAACGCCGCGCGTGTCCTCCGCAAGGAGCCGCACCGCCCGTGGAGAACGGCGAGCCGAACTCACGTTCGTCCCGCTCGTCGCGGCGACCGCGGACTCCGCAAGAGAGACGCACGTGCCTACGGCAAGTGCGGCGACGGCAATCCGAATGAGGGTGGACGAACAAGTGGCGAGGGCTCGGGGACGTCTCAGGTTCGGCATAGGCGAATTGTAGGAAGCAGCTCGAGTGGGCGTCAAGGCAACTCCTCCGGAAATCCAAGGGACAGCGAGGTTTGACACCGGTTTGGGGCGGGTGATAGGCTTTTCCACACCCCGATGCGTCCACCACCCATGACATTCACGCTGAAGACGAGGAGCTGGCCGATGAGATGGTGGGGAGCGCTCGCCCTCTCAGCACTTCTCATCTCCGCGAGCGCGCTCACCGACAGCCCCGTTCGCGCCGCGCCACGGGAACGAATCTACATCCTCGGATTCGACGGCATGGACCTCGCCGTCACCCAGCGGCTCCTGGCCGCGGGAAAGCTTCCGAATCTCGCCTGGATGAAAGAGCACGGCGCCATGCGGCGCCTCGAGACGACGAATCCGGCGCAGTCGCCGGTCGCCTGGTCCACCTTCTCGACGGGCATGAACCCGGGCAAGACCCGGATCTACGATTTCCTCCGCCGGAATCCGAAGACCTACTACCCCGATTTCTCGACGGTCACGGTGCAGCGCGGCCGCTTCGCGCTCGGATTCCTGCCGACGCGCGCGCCGAAAATAACGAACAATCGGAAGGGTACGACGTTTTGGGCGATCGCCGCCCGAAAAGGGATCAAGGCGACGATTCTCGAGGCGCCGATCAATTTCCCTCCCGAGCCCCTCCCTAACGGCGTACTCCTCTCGGGGCTTGGGGTTCCCGACATTCGCGGAACCATGGGGACCTTCTCCTACTGGGCCACCGACGCCACGAACGCCGGCGACACCGAAATGGGCGGAAAGATCGCGCGCCTGAAAGTCGATGCGACGAGCCGCGCGCGATCGGTCGTGCATGGGCCTCGAAATCCCCTCGCGGAGCGCGACTCCGAGGGACGCATTCCCGACCTGACCATCCCCGTCGAGTTCCAGCGCGTGAAGGGACGCGTCCCCTCGGTGCGGATCTCGCTCCAGGGGAAGGTGAGCATTGTGCGGCAAGGCGAATGGAGCGATTGGTACTCGATCGGCTTCGCCGTGGCACCGCTCATCACCGTGCGCGGAATCGCGCGGTTCCACGTCGTCGAAGCGTCGCCGGAACTTCGCGTCTATCTCTCCCCCATTTCGCTCGACCCGCGGCGGCCTCCGATCCCGATCAGCCAGCCGCCGGCCTACAGCGCGCAGGTCGCGCGCCGCATCGGGCTCTACAAGACGCTCGGCTGGCCCGAAGACACCTGGGCGCTGAACGAGGAGAAGATCGACGAGCGGATCTTCCTCGAAGATCTCCATGGGACGTTCAACCGCCAGCGCGACGTCGTCTTCGACGCGCTTCGTCAGACCGATCCCGATCTCTTCGTCACGGTGTTTCAGTCGACCGACAAAATCCAGCACATGTTCTGGCGCCTCATCGATCCGAAGCATCCGATGTACAACCGGCGCCTGGCCGCGCAATACGGCGGCGAGATCGACCGCGTCTACATGCGCGCCGATACGCTCGCGGGCGAGTTCCTGGCGCGAGCGCGGCGCGACGGAAGCACCGTAATCGTCGTCTCCGACCACGGGTTCTCGTCGTTCCGGAAGGCGGTCAACATCAACACCTGGCTCGTCCGAAACGGCTACATGACGCTTTCGAGAATCGATCCCGTGAGGGACCGGAATCTCGAGGACCTCTTCGGGCGCGGCACGTTCTGGCCGAACGTCGACTGGAAGAAGACGCGCGCCTACGCGCTCGCCTTGGGCCAGATCTACATCAACGTGAAAGGGCGCGAACGCGACGGTGTCGTCGCCCCGGGCGCGGAGTACGAGGCGGTTCGAAGCGGACTGATGGCGAAATTCGCGGCGCTCCGCGATCCCGACACGGGGGAGCCGATCGTCCGCCGAATGTTCAAGCGCGAGGACATCTTCAAGGGACCCTACTTCAGCGAGGCTCCCGATCTGGTGGTGGGCTTCCACGAAGGGTACCGCGTCTCTTGGCAGACCTCGCTCGGCGGCATTCCGCCGGAGATCGTGGTGCCGAACGAGCGGCGCTGGAGCGCCGACCACTGCTCCGTCGATCCGGAACTCGTACCCGGCGTCTTCTTCTGCAATCGCCCCGTCACGAGTACTGCAGCTCGGATCGAGGACATCGCCCCCACCGTCCTTCGGCGGCTCGGCATCGCGCCTCCCGCCGACATGGACGGCCACGACCTCGGGATTCAATGACCGGTCGCTGGCGAATCTACTGGGAGCTGGCCCGCCCCTTCACGCTCATCGCCCCGGCGCTCGGCATCTTCACCGGGAGCGTCATCGCGCTCGGCGCCCCGCCCACCGTTCCGCTCACCTCGTGGGTTGTCCTGAAAATCGCCAGCGGCACCCTCATGGCCGCGGTGCTGAACGGCGCCTCGAACACGCTGAACCAGGTGACCGACCTCGAGGCCGACCGGATCAACAAGCCGAAGCGCCCGCTTCCCGAAGGGCGGATCGGGCCGGCGGAGGCGCTGAGGGCGGCCGGGGTGCTCTACGTCGCCGCGTTCCTGCTGGCGGCCGTGGCGGGGCCGCAATGCGTCTGGCTCGCGGGAATCGCAGCGCTCCTCACGGTCCTCTATTCAGCGCCTCCGTTTCGCCTGAAGGCGGTTCCCTACGTGGCGAACGTGGTGATCGCGGTGCCTCGCGGGGTGCTCCTGAAGGTGGCGGGATGGTCGTGCGTGCGCGATTTCGGCAGAACGGAGCCGTGGTACATCGGGCTCATCTTCGGCCTTTTCCTCTTGGGCGCGACGACGACGAAGGACTTCGCCGACGCGCGCGGCGACGAGGCCGCCGGGTTCCGCACCCTTCCGGTGGTGCTCGGACCGAAGCGCGCGGCCTGGCTCATCTCGCCGTTTCTTGTGCTCCCTTTCCTGCTGATCCCCTACGGAATCTATGCCGGCATCCTCACCGGCAATGCCACGATGCTTTACGCTCTGACCGCTCTCCTGGCCCTCTGGGGCGCGTATGTCGTGACGCTCATGGTCCGGAACCCCGACGACCTGGCGAGGACCGAGAACCACCCCTCGTGGACGCATATGTACGTGATGATGTTCGTGGCGCAGGTAGGTTTCGCGCTCGCGTACGTCGGGCTGGGGCGCCGCTAGACCCTCTCCGAACTCCTAAAACGCGAAGAGGGCGTGCCGGGGAAGCCCGACACGCCCTTTCGATGTTTCCGCCGCCCCCACCGGGAGGCAGCGCATTCTGTGCGCCCCTGGACGCTTCTACGTCACCGCGGTTCGTCCACGCGCCGGAGAGGACGCGCGACGTCGCGCATGTTCTGCGGCCGGTGGAGGGGGGGAACCCGAGCCGCGTATGACGTAAAACCTACGGGTTGGGAATCGGGGGCTGCGCCGCTCCCATGAGACAGTTGTGGTTGAAGTGCGTGTTGACCGGGTTCAAGTCGGTCGACGTCACCGCACCGCTACTGTCGAAGTCGCGCCAGTAGCTACCAATGCCCGTCCCAT
>JANMQV010000140.1:0-1858 GCA_031370645.1 Candidatus Eiseniibacteriota bacterium
CTCGATCGCCTTCACCGAGTTCCCACTCCTGTAATAGACCTCGGCGAGCGTGTCGAGGACGTCGACATTTCGCGGCTCCGATTGAACGGCCCGCTCCGCCGCCTTCGCCGCCTGCGGCAGGAAGATGTTGTTCGTGGCGCATGCCCAAGCGAGCCCATTCAACACCGACGCGTCCTTCTCCCCGCGCGCCAGTGCACGCTCCAGTATTTCACCGACGCGATTTCGCTCAAATGCCGCCTGATCGGCGTGACCGCCTGCTTCGAACGCCGTCGCGTAATTGAGATGCGCGTTCGCGAGGTGGAAACCCTGGAAGATCTGCCAGACGCGGCGCAATTCCTTGATCGGGGTCTTGTGATCCTCGACGCGAAGGTCGATGTATCGCTCGTTGTACTCCGGATTCGCGGTACTTGGCCGCGCGATAATGAGCGCCGCCGATTGCTGCCCCCGCTTGTCTCCGCCCGCGGCCTGCCCCGCTTCGAGCGCCGCGATCATCCGTTCGGCCAACTCGCCGCGGGTCTCGCGGAACGCCTTCGCCATCCCCGCCACGACGGCGGGGCCGGCGAGGATGTTTCCCTGGCAGGTGTAGCCGGGGCCGGTCTCTCCGCCCGCCCAATCGAGCGCGCGCGTCCCGGTCCAGGTGGCCGAGCCGCCACGCGCGTCGACGATCCCGACTTGGCGGCCGTCCCAACTCGAGTCGGTCGCGGCCAGCGCCCTCATCACTTCCGCGGCCGGCATCCCGGTCCTCAAGAGCGCGATCGCCTTCGGCCCGAGTGAGACGTTCACGTTCGCCTGGGTGGCGATGGCGCCGGCGCCCGCCAAGGCCCACGGCACGGCGGTACCGACGCTGAAGTATTTCGACTGCACGGCCACGCCGACTTCCTGCGTGACCGAGTCGTAGGCGACGATGGAAAAGGTGGCGCGGGCGCGGCACGGCGCCGCGATCGCGGCAAGGAATCCCAGGGCAAGCAGGGCACGGCCGACGGTCCAGCGGGGGGTGAACAGTGGCATGGGCGACTCCTCGGAATTGGACCTGCCGAACGAACGGGGCTCGACCCCCGACACTACCAGATTGGACCCCTCTCCGCATGGGGCCGGGAGGGGCGCGCAGGGTCCGCCGGGGAGGCTCGATCGGGCCACGCAACCTCCAGAAATGTAGACGACTCCGGCCGACGGGCGTAGTCTCGCAGGAGTTCCCCGCACGTCCCCCGGCCCCCCCCGCTCGGTTCAGGGGCCGGTTTTATTGTGCGCGGAATAGAACCCCGCCGCGCCGCGTAGGGATGGGAGCGATGAACTCGACCACTCCAAAGCGGCTCGACCCCCGCCTCTACCAGATCGCCTGCCTCGGCCTGCTGCTCATCTATGGCCTTGGGTGGCGTTCCTTCGACGTCTCCCCCGCCCAGATCGTCCTGACGCTGGGGGTCGCATTGGCAACGCAGTGGCTCGCGACTCGATGGGCCGCGCTCCCCCTCTTCGACGCGAAGAGCGCGCTCATCTCCGGGATTTCCCTCTGTCTTCTCCTTCGAGTCGACGAACTCTGGCTAGCGCCGGCAGCCGCCGTGATTGCGGTCGGCAGCAAGTTCGTCGTTCGATGGGGCGGAAAGCACATATTCAATCCCACAAATATCGGGATTGCGGTCGTGGTGGCGCTGAGCGACCGCGCCTGGGTCTCCCCCGCGCAATGGGGCGCCGGGCCGACGATCGCGTTCCTGGTCGCCTGCCTGGGGGGGATGGTCGTGAATCGCGCGGCGCGAAGCGATGTGGCCTACGCGTTCATCGGAACGTTTGCCGCCATTCTTTTCGGGCGGGCCATCTGGATCGGCCAGCCCTGGAGCGTTCCCCTCCACCAGTTGGAGAGTGG
>JANMQV010000148.1:0-61942 GCA_031370645.1 Candidatus Eiseniibacteriota bacterium
CGCCTCGAGCCCCGCGAAGCAGAGCGTGCCGACGAAGTAGAGGAGCAACACCGGCCGAACCGACGGATGCGCGAAGGCATCCGAGAACGCCGTGGCGAGACCAGGCCGCGCGCGCCGCCTCGCGGCCGCCTCCGTCCGCGACTCGGGCGACAAAGACTCCGGCAGCAGGAAGAACGCAAGCACTGCCGCCATCAGCGCGAATCCCGCCGAGGCGAACGCGGGCACCGAGTAGCCCCAATGGCTCAACGCCCCGCCAATTGCCGGTCCGAAGGTGAACCCAAGCCCGAGTGCGGCGCCGATCATCCCCATCCCCTTCGTCCGTTCTTCGGGCGAGGTCGTGTCGGCGATGTACGTCTGCGCGGTTGGAAGCACAGCGCCCGCAATCCCCGCCAATATCCGCGACGCGAACAGGAGCCAGAGCGAGTGCGCGAAGCCGAACACCAAATACGACCCGGACGTGACGATGAGGCTTCCGAGGAGAATCGGCCGGCGGCCGACACGATCGGAGAGCCGTCCCCAGACCGGCGCGAACAGGAACTGGAAGAACGAGAACGACGCCGACAGGAGCCCGACCACGAGCCCGCCCGCGCCGTAGGTCTTCGCGTAGTAGGGGAGAATCGGAAGGAGGAGCCCGAAGCCGAGGAGGTGAATGAAGACGGTGAGAAAGAGAACGAGCCGCGGTCCAAGACCGGGGCCGCGTCTTCCATCGGAGCGGGGCATCCACCGATTCTACTACAATGGAGCAATGCCCCGTCCGCTCCCCCGATCGTTCTACGCACGCCCGACCCTCACGGTCGCGCGCGAACTCCTTGGCGCCATCGTGGCGCGCCGGCTCCCCGGCGGCGAGGTCCTTCGCGGCCGAATCGTCGAGACGGAAGCGTATGTCGGAGAGGAGGACAAAGCCTGCCACGCCCGCGCGGGGCGCACCCCGCGGACCGAGGTGTTGTACGGCCCGCCCGGGATCGCCTACGTCTACCTCACGTACGGCATGCACCACCTCCTGAACGCCATTGCGGAGCGGGAAGGCTTCCCGGCGGCGGTTCTTATCCGGGCAGCCGAACCTCTGGAGGGGCTACAGCGAATGGCTAAGGCCAGGGGAACGGATCGGCCCCATCTCCTCATGAGCGGCCCCGCCAAGCTCTGCCAATCGCTCGGCCTCGACCTCCGCCACAACCGAGAGGACCTGCAAGGCGACGTCGTCTGGATCGAACCGGGCGACCCCGTCCCCGACCGGCTCGTCGCCACCTCGCCCCGCATCGGCTGCCAGACGGCCAAGCCTCCCTGGGACCTGATTCCGTGGCGAATGTTCCTCGAAGGTAATCCTTTCGTCACCCCCGGGCGCCCTGTACGGCCCCAAACTCGGGGTGGCAAAGCCCCGCGTCATCGGGAATAATCGGGGTTCCCCCCGTCGCCCTTAGGGTCGGCGGGCGTTTCAACCTAACTTCTCTTCAAGCGAGGCCGCCCGTGGCTGGATTCCTGAGCGAGCAAAATCTCATGTGGCGTGAGCGGGCGCGCGCGGTCGCCGATAAAGTCGTCCGTCCGCTCGCCGCGAAATACGACCGGCTCCAAGAATATCCGTGGGAGATCAAGGACGCGCTGGCCGAAGCCGGCCTCATGGGCGTCTGGATCCCGAAGGAGTACGGCGGATCGGGCGGCGGCGTCCTCGATCTCTGCATCTGCGTCGAGGAACTCTCGAAGGCCTGCGGCGGCGTCGGCGTGCTCTACGCCGTGAACGCGCTCGGCAGCTTCCCGATTCTCGTCGGCGGCACCGACGAGCAGAAGCAGCGCTTCCTCCCGGGCCTCGCGAAGGGGGAGAAGCTCATCTCCTTCGGCCTCTCCGAGAAGTTCGCCGGAAGCGACGCCGCGAGCCTTCACGCGCGCGCCCACAAAGACGGCGATCACTGGGTTCTGAACGGCGAGAAAAAATGGAACACGAACGGCGGCGCAGCCGACATCTACTCCGTCTTTGCCGTGAGCGACCCGAACTCGAAGTCTCGCCGCATTTCGGCGTTCATCGTGGAGAAGGGAACTCCCGGATTCCGGATCGGCAAGATCGAGGACAAGATGGGGATCCGCTGCGTTCCCGTCGTGGAGCTCCACTTCGAGAACTGCCGCATTCCCGAGAAGAATCTCCTCGGCGGCATTCCCGGGCACGGCTTCAGGCATGCCATGCAGACCCTCGACCGCGCGCGCCCCGGCGTGGCGGCGCAGGGAATGGGACTCGCGGCCGGCGCGCTCGAGTTCGCGACCGTCTATGCGGGCTTCCGCGAACAGTTCGACGCGCCGATCATCTCCTTCCAGATGATTCAGGCGATGCTCGCCGACATGGCGACTCGCGTGGAAGCATCGCGGCACTTGATCTACGCCGCCGCGAAGGCCGTGGACGAGGGGGCTCCGAACGTCTCGAAGCTAGCCGCCATGTGCAAGCTCTTCGCCACCGACACGGCGATGCAGGTGACCACCGACGCCGTCCAGATCTTCGGCGGCTACGGCTACATGAAGGACTATCCAATCGAGAAGTACATGCGCGACGCGAAGATCACCCAGATCTACGAGGGGACCAACCAGGTCCAGCGCCTAGTGGTCACGCGGTCGCTCATCAAGGAGTCGCACAGCCTCAAGTACCTGCTCGATTACGTTCCGAAGGAGACCCAACAGGGCGTGAACGATCCCGAGACGCTCGCGAAGAAGGCGGCCATCGCGCCGCCGGAGACCGCGACGGCTTAGGTCTCGCCCGGAGACCGTCCATGACCGCTACGATGACGATACTGACGCCGATCAAGGTCGGGGAAATGGCTCCCGACTTCACGTTGAAGGATCAGAGCGGCAACCTCGTAACGCTCTCCTCGTATCGGGGGAAGCGGAACGTCGTGCTTGTCTTCTATCCGCTCTCCTTCACGAGTGTCTGCAGCGTTCAAATGCCGACTTATAGCAGGGAACGGCAACGCTTCGAGGACTACGACGCCGAAGTTCTCGGTATCTCCATCGACTCTTCAGCCGTGCACAAGGCGTTCGCCGAGAGCGTCGGCGTCGAGTACCCGCTCCTGGCGGACTTCTATCCGCACGGCGGAGTGGCGAAGGCATACGGCGTGCTTCGCGCCGAGGGGTTCGCCGAGCGGTCGACGTTCGTGATCGACAAGCAGGGCCTCGTGCGCTACGCCGAGGTTCACGATTTCGGCAGAGTGCCCGATCGCACCAAGGCCCTCGAAGCATTGAGCGATCTCTGATGATGCGGCGCTCGCTCGTGGTTCTCCTCTTCTCGCTACTGCTCGGCGAGACGGCGATTCCTTCGCCTCACGCCCTTGCTTCATCCGTGCCGCAAGCGGCCGACATCGACGCCGAAAGTGCGCCGATCGTTCAGGCTTTGAACAACGCGATGGGCGGCCAGCAGACCTGGGACCGCCTCCCTTGCCTCCGATTCGATTTCGTCGCCGTGCGGGACGGGAAGGAAGTCGCGCGCTTTCGCCACTGGTGGGACAAGCGAAACGGCCGCTGCCGCGTGGAAGGGCCCGACGATAAGGGGAAGATGGTTGTCGCCATCTTCACGCTCGCCGACAAGAAGGGCTCCGCCTTTATCGACGGGATCGGCGTGAGCGACGCGGCGCAAGTGGCTGCCGCGGTCCAGAACGGTTACGAGCGCTGGGTGAACGACACCTACTGGTTCATGATGCCGTTCAAGCTCCACGACCCCGGCGTGCGGATCCGCTACTCCCGGAACGAACGGACGCTCGAGACCGTTTACGATGTCCTGGAACTCACCTTCGTCCCCGGCACCGGCCTTACGTCGGATGATCACTATTGGCTCTACGTGAATCGGAAGTCCCACCTGATCGACCGCTGGGAGTTTGTCCTCACGGGCCAGAAACCTCCCCCCTCAGGCTCCTCGTGGGAGGCCTGGACTTCGATCGGCCCCGTGAAGCTCTCGCTGCAGAGACGCATTCAGGGGAAGCCGGTCATGCTCCGCTTCGAAAATGCCGCTGTACCGGCCTCTTTCGATGAGAGCGTCTTCAAATTCTCGACCGTTCGGAACTAGACCCCTCCGCCCGACTTGAACCGCGAGCCCATTGCCGGTAGGATGCCGCGCAACGAAGCGGCGGGATGCCCGTGCTCCGCGCGGTCCAAATTTCCGCTAAGATTCTGTATTACAACTAGATAGGGGGTCTCGTGTCTCCGAAGAGCGCCGGCAAGGGTGCGGGGAAGCAGAAAGCGAAGGCTCCCCCGAAGGGTAAGGTGAAGAAGGTGGCCCCAGCGTCGGCACGGAAACCAGTGATGAAATCGGTCAAGCCAGTGGCCAAGAAGGGACCGAAGCCCGCCGCCAAGGCGGTTCCGGCCAGGTCCCTTTTCAACAAGGGTCGGCCAGCCGCGCCGGCGAAGCCCCTCGCGAAGTCCTCCGCCAAGCCTCTCGTAAAGGTGGCGGCCCCCAAGGGCGCCCCCGCTCCGATCGGCAAGTTCGGCAGAAAGGGGAAGGCGGGAGCCAAGGGCGGCTCCGGTCACGGAGCGGAAGGCGGGCACGACCAGGTCGGCCTAGAATTCGAAATGGTCGAGGCGCCGATTCCGGTCGTGGTCCACGAACCACCGATCCCCACCCCTTCGCGCCGGAAGCCGAAGCCCGGCTCCCCCGATTGGCCGGGTGAAGGACTCACGGTCGGCATGGAAGCACCCGCCTTCTCGCTTCCAAGCACGCTCGGACGAAAGGTGACGCTTGCCGAATTCCGGGGCACTCGCGTCGTCCTCTACTTCTATCCCAAGGACGATACGCCCGGTTGCACCATGGAGGCGTGCGCCTTCCGCGACAACATGTCGCGCATCACGTCGAAGGACGCCGTCGTGCTCGGCATCAGCCTCGACGACGAACTGAGCCATCAGCGATTCGCACAGAAATACAATCTCCAGTTCCCGCTCCTCTCCGACGTCGACGCCTCCATCTGTCGGCGCTACGGCACGTACAAGGAGAAGAGTCTCTACGGGCGGTCGTTCTGGGGAGTCGAGCGCACGACCTTCGTGATCGACCGGGAGGGAAAGGTGGAAAACGTCTTCCGTCGCGTGAAGGTCGAAGGCCATGCCGACGAGGTACTCGCGACGCTTTCCGTCTAGCGTGCGCCGCACCAAGATCGTCGCCACCCTCGGGCCCGCTTCCTCCACGCCCGCCGTCCTCGCGCGGATGATCCGCGCCGGGCTCGACGTGGCGCGGCTCAACTTCTCCCATGGAACGAGCGCCGATCATTCGCGCGCCTTCCGACTCGTCCGCTCTGCGTCAGCCCGCGCCGGGAAAAACGTCGGTATCCTCCTCGATCTGCAGGGTCCACGCATCCGCGTGGGCGAGATCGAGGGTGGCTCCGCCCGCGTGGCGAACGGGAAGGAGATCGTCCTCACGACCCGGCGCGTTCTCGGGGACGCCACGCATATTCCGATTTCCTACCCCGAACTGCTTCGCGACGTCCAAGCCGGGGACCGCGTCCTGATCGACGACGGGCTCGTGGAGCTCCGCGTGACCGCGCGCGTGCGGGGAGGGCTTCGCGCTCGCGTGATTCGCGGCGGAGTGATCGCCGACCACAAGGGAGTGAATTTCCCCGGTGTGCGTCTCGGCGTTCCGGCGCTGACCGCGAAAGACCGCCACGACCTCAAACTCGGACTCGAGCTAGGGGTCGATTACGTGGCGCTTTCGTTCGTTCGCGGCCCCGATGACATCGTGGGGCTCAGGCGCCTGATGCGCGGCGTGAAGCATCAGCCGCTCGTGATCGCGAAGATCGAGCGGCGGGAGGCGATCGAGAATCTCGAGGCGATCTTGGACGTCGCCGACGGCGTCATGGTGGCGCGCGGCGACTTGGGTGTGGAGTATCCGACCGAGCGCGTGCCGATCTTGCAAAAACGAATCATCGACCGCGCGAATCGGCGCGAAGTGCTCGTCATCACGGCGACACAGATGCTCGAGTCGATGGTTCACGCGAGCCGCCCCACTCGGGCCGAAGCCTCCGACGTGGCGAACGCGATCTTCGACGGCACGGACGCGGTCATGCTTAGCGCCGAGACCGCGGTCGGGCGCTACCCCGACGCCGCGATCGCGACGATGGCCAAAATCGCCTCCGAGGCGGACGAATTCTCCGCCACGACGCGCATGCCGCGCCGTTCCGACGGCTCGACCCTGATTTCCCCGACCCACGCGCTCGCGCACACGGCCTATCAGGCGGCGCGGGAAATCCGCGCTCGCTCGCTCGTCGTCTTCACCCATTCCGGATATTCCGCGCGACTGGTGAGCAAGTCGAGGCCGGCTCAGACGATTCTCGCGCTCTCGCCGCTTCGCTCCACCTGCCGCCGTCTCTCCCTCGCGTGGGGTGTGGTGCCGATCGAGGTGCCGATGTGGCGAACGGCTGGAGGGATGGTGGAGGCCGGGTTACGGCTTCTCATCCGCATGAAGGTCCTCCGGAAGGGGGACTGGGTGGTGGCCATGGCAGGGACCACGACCCGGTCGGGCGGCACGAATCTGCTCCGCATCCTGCAACAGGGGCGCCCTCCTGACCGCCCTCCCGGGGCCCGTTGACAGGCGGCCCAACCAGCCCGTAAACTTAACGTTAGATAAGAGCGCATCTTCGAGGCTCGGCTCGCATCTCAATAGTTTAGGCACGCGGTTTGCAGGTCTCCGCGGCGGAGCCCGAGAAAGACATCGGTAGAACCGGAGGATCCTAAAGTCATGGTCACCCTGAGCGAAAAGGCTGCTTCCGAACTCAAGTCCATCATGGATCAGAATGGGGGCACGTTCGTTGGCGTCCGCGTTTTCGTGGCCGGCGGCGGCTGCTCCGGTCTCCAATACGGCATGCAGATCGCCGACGAGGCGCCCTCGGCCGAGGACTTGGTCTTCGAACACGACGGCGTGAAGGTCATCGTCGACAATCAGAGCCACCAGCACCTCGAGGGCGCGTCGATCGACTTCGACGACTCGCTTCAGGGTGGCGGCTTCAAGATCAACAACCCGAACGCGGTCAAGTCATGCGGCTGCGGCAACTCCTTCTCGAGCGGCGAGGAAGAGGGAGCCCAGGGCGGCGGCTGCGGAAGCGGCGGCGGCGGCGGCGGCGGCGGGTGCGGCTGCGGAGGCCACTAGGCTCCAGGCGATTCGAACGGTAGACTCGACCGGCGTTCCGGAAACGGAGCGCCGGTTTTCATTTGCCCGGCGCGGTGGTTGGAAACTCGGTGCCGCGCGCCGTGCGGACTCGAGGAGGCAGATGGCGGCGTATCACCGAGTGGCGAAGAGCGCCGATGTCGTCGCGGGGAAAGGGACGATTGTCGCGGTGAATGAATTGAAGATCGCGCTTTTCCGCGTGGAGGGAACGGTCTACGCCATTCGGAACCAATGCGCTCACATGGGCGGCAACCTGGGCGATGGATCGATCGAGGGGGACGTCGTAACCTGCCCCGATCACGGATGGCCCTTCAGCGTGAAAACCGGCCAGCATCCGCAAGCGCCTGTCGTGGCGGTCCGCACGTTCCCGGTGAAGGAAGAGGGAGACGCGATCTATGTCGAGGTCTGAGGCGGGCGCCGCGGGCACCGCGGGCGCTGAAGCAGCGGCGGCAGTCGGCGGCACCTTCAACGTAGAGGCCGCGAGGCGCCGCTTCCCGGCGCTCCGGGCACCGGGCGCGCCGATCTTCTTCGACAATGCCGCCGGCGCTCAGGTGCCGGACGAAGTCGTGGCGGCCGTTCGCGAGCACATGGAATCGCGAAACGTGCAGCGCGGCGGCCGCTACGATCGCTCGCTCGCCGTGGACGCCGTCATCGCCGCCACGCGTCGCCGCCTCGCCGCCTTTCTAAACGCCGCGTCTCCGGAGGAGATCTACTTCGGCCAGAACGCCACCTCGGTGATGCGGACGGCGGCCGAGGCGATCCGTCCGCAGCTTCGGCCGGGGGATCGGGTCGTGATGACCGAGCTCGACCACGAGGCGAATGTCGGCCCGTGGCTTCGCCTCGAACGAAGCGGCGCGGAGCCGCGCTGGTGGAAGACGCGCGGCGGCGCCGAGGCTCGGCTTGAACTGGATGACTTGGCGGCCATTCTCCGCGAGGGCCGCGTGCGGCTCGTGGCGCTTCCGCTCGCGTCGAACACGAGCGGACGCCTGGTGGACGTGGCGGCAGCCGCGCGGCTCGCGCGCGAGCATGGCGCTTGGACCTTCGTCGATGCCGTTCACTTCGGCCCGCACGGGCCGATCGACGTCCAAGCGCTCGGCGCCGATTTCCTCGCGTTTTCGGGCTACAAGATCTTCGGACCCCACATCGGATTCCTTTGGGGGCGGCGGGATCTGCTGAACGCGCTCGAACCGGCGAGGGAGTTCTTTATCCCGGCGACCACCCCTTACGCCTTCGAATCGGGAACGCAGAACTTTGAAGGGATGGCGGGGCTATCGGCCGCCCTGCACTACCTCGCGACAGCCGAGATACCAGAGGCGCGAGAGGCGCCGGCGCACGTTTCGATCGAATCGTGCGACGAGCGGGAGGCTGCCGCACTTCACGCATCGCTCGCGCTCGGCATGTCGCGCATCCGCGCCTACGAAATCGACCTCGCCGCGCGCCTTCTCACCGTACTTCGGGAAAGGCCTGGTATCTCGATCCTCGGCGATCCCGACCCCGCCCACGCCACCACGCGCCTCCCGACCGTCTCCTTTACGATGAAGGGGAAGAGTGCCGCGGCCATCGTCGATCGCCTTGCGACCCACGGCATTCAATCCCGAGAGGGACATATGTACGCGCCCCGGCTCCTCCGCGCCGCCGGGTTCGATCCCGATGCCGGCGTGGCGCGCGTGAGCCTCTGCCACTACAACACCACCGCCGAGATCGAGCAGTTCGCGGAAGCGCTCCGCCTCCTCTAGCATGGGCACCGGCGCGGGAGCCTAGCGGCGCGGGGCGCTAGACGCTAAGGGTGTCGGCCGGCGCAGCGGCTGGGCGCCGGCCGTACGTCCACGTGGCCCAGACCACAAACGCGACCACCGCGATGCTCTCCATGAGGTATCGCATGTCGTAGTAGTACGTCGAGAACTCGATGACCTGGGTAAAGGAAGCCAAGAGCAAGAGCGCGATCGGAATCTCTTCCCGCTTCTCCCACAGGAAGGCCGCCACGGTCAGGAACGAGAAGTAGTAGCAGGTCAGCTCCATGCTGATCGCGATCACTCCGAACCCGAACGCCGCCAAGACCCACCAGTCCATCTCGCGCCGCACCCCCCAGAAGAGAAGGGCCAGGTAGCCCACGACCAGAACCAGGAAGAGCGGCTGGCCGAAGATGCCGCGGAAGGCGCTCTTTCGCGCCTCGCGGAAATTGTGGAACGGATCGGTCGAGCGCGGGTCGTACGACATCTTCTGCCGCGTCTCCCACCGGAATCCGACCATCGTTCGAAGCCCCATGTAGTTCGTGAGCGGCGAACCAGCGTGCTTCTTTGTGTTCTTCACGAACTCCGGCCAGGCCGACACACCTCCCGCCACCATGCTCGAGGCGGGGATGAGAATCGCCGTCGCAAGCGCCGCGCCGACCACGATGCTCATCCCCGTCCGGTCGAGACGCCGCTCGCGGAGGAAGATCCAGGCGAGCCGCATCCCGATCGCCACGAAGAATCCGACCGGGAAGACGCGGAGGAGGGTCGAGAAGGCGAGGCACGCGCCGCCGAGCATCGGCTTCCCGCGCTTGAGGAAACAGATTCCCGCGACCGCTCCGAGGAACCAGTCCTGCCGGATGAAGCCGCCGCCGGTCCAGAAGTAGAGCGCCGGCTCGTTCGTCCCGAAAAAAAGCGCCGCCACGCACGCCACGCGCCATCCGAAGCCCCAGACGATGAACGCGAACGCGATGCCCAGCAGAATCGGGTCGATCCACCCGAGGAAATCGAAGATGAGGGAATCCGACGCGGGCCCGAGATTCGAGAAGAACGATCCCGCCATGTTCCAGACAGGGGACGGATTGTAGCCGTGGTCCTGCAGCATCTTCTCCCACGACACGATTCCGGCCCGCTCGCGGAAGTAGGCGATGTCGTGCTTGAAGGCCTCCCAGCGCTCCGGCGTGAAGGGGCGACTGAAGCCGCGCTTGTAGCGCTCCGGATCTTCCAATACGTAGCGGGAAGGGATGATCTCATTCTTCCGCAGGTCACGGATCGTGCGGAGCTCCACCCGCCGGCGGAACCCCTGTTCCGCTTCCGCCAGGCTTGCGCACTCGTAGATGTGCGTGTAGCCGAGTTCGGGAAAATACTTCGCGCCGATGAAGTAATGGAAGAACTCGTGGTAGTGGATGCGGGTTGGGAAGTGATAGCCGCCCCAATTGTAGTAGCCGACGAAGCCGAGGAGCCCGAGTACCAGAAGCATCGCGTCTCGGAGGCGCTTGAGTTTTCCCGACTCCCCGCGCTGCTTGAGGGTCGAGCCCCACCAGAGGAGCGCTCCGCCGAGGAAGGCGAGGAGCGCTTTGAGGACATTCGCGTCGTGGCGCGTGAGCCCGGCCCACTCCCGCGGCCCCTTCGCAGGCGCCGGCGGCTTCGGCAATACCGGGAGTGGTTCCGGCCACGCGGCAGGAATCTCGCAGAAGAGTTGAACCTCCGAGATCGTCCGCCCGCCGGGGCCGGTCGCTTCGCCGAACCGAACGAATCGCCCACGCACCTCCGAGAGCAGCGTCGAGCGCGTCCGCTCCCCACGTCCATCGGTTTGGCCGACGTTCGGGACCGACCAGACTTCGTGATACGCGATGCCGTCGTCGGAGACTTGGAGCGAATAGGTGTTCCAGGCGTCGCCTTGAACCAGCGCGGCCGCGATCGGCATGTCGGCGCCGAGATCGAACGTGAGGGAGCCCGCCGCCGAGAGAAACTTGACGCCGCGAGCCGATCCCCAGGGGGCGCCTTCCTTGGAGCCCGCGTTGTCGAGCGCCAGCGAGACGAGACCGCCCGTGTCGAGAGAATCAACGAGTCGCGCCGCGGCGAGGAGGTTTCCCTGCGGGCAGGGAGCAGCGGCGGACTGCGGGAACCCGGGTGCGGCGAGAAGGAGCGCGAAGGTGGCCGCGAGAAGCGCTAGCCGGCTACGCACCCGGCAGAATCCCGATCCAATCCCGCATGAGAAACTGCATGCGGGCGATGAGGAGCGAGACGCGCGCCATGACCGTGTAGCCGAACGAGGCGCCGAACGCCACCATGAGGAACCAGATGCCAAGCCGAGCCGCGATGCCGTGGACCCCCTTGTGGGGAGCGGAGAAGAAGAAGTAGGCAAGCACGCTCAGAAATCCGAGCAGCACGAGCGCGGAACTCACGGCTCCCCACCCGGGCGCGAACGGCTTCAGCGCGTCGGCCACCTGGGCGAAGATCTGAGCCTGCAGATACGAGGGCACGGCGATCCCCGAATAGATCCCGACGTAGAAGGCGAGCGACCACCGCGCGATGCCCGACGTTCGCTCCCAGGCCCGTCCCAGAATGAGAATGCCCAGGACGAGCGGGATGATCGCCAGGAATTGCCCACGCTGGAGCTTTTCGATCACGTTCGGCCGAAGCACGTTCTGGTACTGAACGGCGAGAAGGTAGCCGGCTGAAGCGCCGACGAAGAGATGCTCGGCGAATCGGTAGAGCGGATTGTCGCGATAGAGGAACGAGAAGACGCAGAGCGTCAGGATCGCCGCGATCCAGGTTCCGACGTCGTGGCTCACGCGCCACCTCCGACCCGGCGTTTCAAACCGCCGGTGGCGAAGAGCGCGGCGTTCCCCAGCAACACGAGGATCACCACGATCAGGTGGACGAGGCTCTGCGCGTCCATGCCGCGGCGCCCATCCCCGACGATGCCCATGAGCCGCTCGTATTCCGCGGCGCCCTTCATGCCGCCGATTAGCCCCAGAATCTGCCCCGACGAGAGGTAAGGATAGTAGTCGGTGGCCATGACCGCGGTGGCGCCGAGGATCATCGGACGGTGGTAACGACTCGCCCCGATGCGGATGTAGTAGTCGGCGATCGTCGATCCCGAGAGATTGATGAGGAGCGGGAAGTCGGCGAAGGAGTTCGCCCGCTTCATGAGCGAAATGGTGTCGGTGGCGGCGCCGTAGAAATCGCGCGGGAAGAGACCCTTGATGTTCTCCCCCAGACCGAGAACGACCGCCTGGTTTCCTGACTTGTACCCGAGAAATACGTAGTCGTCGTAGTTCCTCTTTCCTTCCGCCTCGGAAGCGATGGCAAGCGCCATCTCCACGAGGCGAGGCCCGGCGGGGTAGAGCGTCAGAATGATCGGCTTCAAGTGGCGGCGGAAGCAGTGCCGGAGAACCGCGATCGACATCGGCTGCAACTCCGCCATGATGTCGGGCTCATAGTCGAGCGACATGAGGACGAGCGATCCCTCGGGCACCGCTTCGATGGCGTTGTAGGCGGCCTGCACGCGAGGCGACGGCGTCACCGGAAGATTGACGGGGAAAAGAAGCGGAAGGGCCGTGCCGACCCCGATCAGGACGAAGATCCAGCGGCGGTCGATCGCGAGGACGCGCCGCCAGAAGCCGTTCGGTTCCGCCGCCACCGCCTAGGCCCTCCCCAGGTAGGAGCGGTCGATGCCGAGAATGATCTTGAGCGCGGTCGAGACAGCGCCGAGCCCGACTCCGATCGCCACCGCGCGTTTGGCGGCGAGGTTCGGCACGTCGAGGAGCCACTCGGTCAGAGGCGGAAATCCGCTCCAGACGAACTCGCCGATCGAGACGCGCCCAATCATCATGACGATGGCGGTGACGAGGAGGAGGGTCGCTTCCACATTCCTCGCGCGGAAGGCGCGGAAGGCCGCGGATGCGATGAAGAAGGCGAGGAGCGAGAACATCGTCGAGGCGAGCGGCGCGTTGACCGAATCGTAGATCTGTCCGACGAGCGTCGTCCCGCTGACTCCCTGGACGACGCCGAGCGCCGTCACGCCGGTCAGGGCGACCAGGGTGACCGCGCTGTAGAACCATCCCTCCGCCCGCTGGAAGACTTTCTTCTGGTGCGACATCCAAAGCGCGATCGATCCGAGGATCAGCGCGAAGGTGTAGACCACGTCGGCCCACTCCAAGATGACCGACTGCGTCTCCTGGGCCGCGTGATGGGGGATGAAGAAGATGGCGATGAGGGTGGTGCCGGTGAGAAACGTGACGACGAGTGGTCCGAAGCGCATGGTCCGCGTCTACCCTCTCACGATGTCTTGAGGAGCCGGCCGAGCCACGGGTGGCCGAGAGCCGAGAGGATGATCGCCAGAACGATCATGCCGGCGGCGAGCGCCTTGGCCCAGTCCTGGGCGGCGATCGTCGCCAACTGGATCGGTTCCCGACCCAAATAGGCGCTGGCGGCGTAGAGCTCCTCCCCGAGGAGCGTGTAGTCGCACGAGCAGACGAAGAAGGGCAACTGCGTCACCTGATCGCATCCCGCGATCTGGATCGCGCCGGTCAGGTTTCCCGTCTCCGCGAGGAAGAGCGACTCGGCGTAGAAGGCGCCCATGTAGATGTTCGTGGCCGGCCGGTCGCGCATCATCGTTCCGGTCACGGAGGCGACGTAGGCGAACTGCGTGGCGCTCACGTAATAGACGCACCCGGGGCGAAACGCGTCGGCGCGATTCGCCTCGCGATACGCCTCGCGCGTGGTGCCGTCGATGAGGGCGGTGACGACCGGGTCGTAGCAGGGGATGCGGAGATCGCATCCGAGTTCCGCCACGCGACGGGCGACCTTGCTCGAGATCGTGATCGCGGCCAGCGTTCCGACTTCGCTCATGTCGCCGATACCGGGGATGAAGAGGACGGGGCGGCCCATCTCGGTCGCGCGGCCGATCGCTTCGTCGAGCGCTTTGAGGCCGGCGATGGGTCGAATGTAGAGTCCGTCCGGGGATCTGCGAGCGCGCCAGATGTTGATCGCGAGGAAGGTAATAAACAGAAGGAGTCCGACGAGCATGTTGAGACGGTTCGGGTCGAACCAGCGCGTGTCGAGCGTCTCACCCATCACCGATACGCTAGCACGCGCTTGGGAGAAGGGTCAACGGCGGGCGGGCACCGGGGCGGTGGGCTGGTCTGAATCCTTCAAGAATTCCGCCAATTGTCGGGCCGCCGCCGGATCGAGCCGCTGGATGGCGGTCCGCTCCTTTGCCGCCCGCTCCTTGTCGCCCAGGCGAAGATAGGCGAGGGCGAGGTTCATGCGGGCTTGAAGCGATGCCGGCGCCAACTCCACGGCCTTCTCGTAGGCGCGCCGCGCCTCCTCCAGCCGTCCCTGGCTCCCGTAGAGCGCGCCCAGGTTGTTCCAGGCGCCCACGTGCGTCGAATCGATGGCGAGCGCCTTCCGGTAGGCCACCGCCGCGCCCGCCGCATCGTCCGTCGCCGCGAGCGAGACGCCGTAGTTGTACCAGAGTGGCGCCTGCGTTCCGTCGAGTTCCACCGCCCGTCGAGAAGCGGCGATCGCCTCCGCCCGTTTTCCCTGCTGTGTCAGCGCGTCGCCGAGATTCGCCCACGCCTCCGCGTTCTTCGGGTCGAGAATGGTCGCGCGGCGGGCCGAATCCTCCGCGTCCGCCCAACGTCCCATCATGCCCAGCACGAGCGCGCGCGTCGAGAACGCGCCCGTAAGCGTCGAATCGCGCTCGATCGCGTGGTCGAGTGCCGAGAGCGCGGCCGGAGCGTCTCCGAACGCGGCGTGTTGATCGGCCAGGCGAAGATAGGGCTCCGGATCGTGGGGCGCCGCCTCGGCCGATGCCTGAAGAAGTGCGACGTTATCCCTCCAGACCGGAATCCGGCCGATCGTGGCGTAGGCCGCGAGCCCCGCGGCGACGAGCCCGAGTGCCACGGCGAGCGTGCGGGCTCCGCGCGGCGGCGCGGCGATCCAGGAGAGGAACGAGGCGACGAGGAGGCAGTATGCGACCAAGGGGAGATAGGCGAGCCGCTCTGCTACGTAGGGCCCGCCGAGGGGCGCGAAGGGGAGCGCCGGGACGAGTCCCACGGCGAGCGCGCGCACCCCGAATTGCGCGAGCGGGTCGCTTCGACGCCACCAGACGAACGCCGCGATGATGGCCACGAGCGGAACGAGCGGGACCCAAGGGATCGCCGATGCCGCGTCCGCCGAAAGCGAGCGGATCGCGTTCAACGGGTGCGGCCAGGCGAGGAGGGCGAGGTAATCGCCGAGCGCGTGAAAGATCGCCGCTCCCTCGCGCCCGACGGGGATGCCGCGTTCGACGAGCGGGAGGTGCGCGGTAGACGGCGCGAGGACGTGAAGCAGAAGAGCCCCGATCCCGATGGCGAAGAAGCCCGCGTAGGCCGCTTTTCGCTCCGAGAGCGCGCTGCGCGGACTCCCGCTCCGATCGAGCGCGAAGAGGAGGAACGGCAGGACGACCGCCGAGACATCGCTCGCGGCCGCCACGATCGCGAGCGCGAACGCGAGCCAGAGTTCCTTCGACCGAAGCCCGCCGCTCCGCGCTCCCGGGAGCCGGGCTGCGAGGAGCGCCGCCATGGAGAAGACGGCGGCCGTCATCGCCGCCCGCCCCGAGATGAAGGCGACCGACTCGACGTGGAGGGGGTGGGCGCCGAAGAGAAGTGATGCCGCGAACGCGATTCCGGCCGACGCGCCGAGGTGGATCGCCAGATGAAAGAAGAGCCAGGCTCCGGCGGCGTGGAGGAGGAGGTTCGTGAAATGAAAGAGGGCCGGATTTCCCGCTCCGAGCGCCCACTCGCCGCGTTGGAGGAGATTCAGGAAGGGATGGAGTCCCCCTCCTCCGATTCCCGCCGCGCCCCGCGTAGTGGCCAGCAGGGCGTCATCCCAGACCCAGCCGAACTGGAGGGCGGGGAGGTAAAGGAGGCCCACCAAGAAGCCAGCGAGCACCGCGAGGAGATTCGGGCTCAGGCGGGGAAACGCGAATCGAGAGCCGCCGCCCCGTTCTTCCTTCGCGGCGCGGCCTTTGCGAGGCGGTCCCTTGAGGGCTTCCTTCCGATTCGGCACGGCGGTAGAGTGCCCGTCACCGAGTCGCGTTGCAAGGGGGTCGTTCGGAAGCGCCGTTCCGGCCCGCCCGGCGACCTCGCCTTCACGGATAGGAGGCACGCATGGCTGACGTCATCGACGAGCGGATCCGAGCCATCCAGATTACCTCGGGCATCGGGTTCACCGCAGGCGCGTTCCTCGTCGCGCTTTCGCTCTTTCTCTACCCGTCGCTCCCGGCGGCCAACGAGACGAACAAAATCGTCGAGATCCTTTCGAAGCAGGAGTCGGGCGGCTGGATGATGCTCCACGCCGCGCTCGTGCTCGGGTTCGTCCTCGTGGCCATCGGATTCACGGGGTACGGATTCCTGCTCCATCTCAAAGGCTCCTCGGGCGCGGCGGCGATCATCACGGCCTGCTCGCTCATCGGAGGCACTCTTTGGGCCGCGTTCATGAGCGCGGAGTTTTTCGTTCACCCCTTCATCATGAACCTGGTTTCGATCGAGCCGGGGCTCGGCACGATGCTCTTCAGCATCTACTGGTTCTGGAAACTCGGCGCCATCGCGATCGCCGCCGTGCTCCTCTTCGCGGCGGTCGCCGCGGCCGGGTTGGCCGGCACGTCGCGCGGGCTCCAGCCGGTCTGGCTCGGGTGGGGCGGCGCCTTCTTCGCCGTCCTCGGAATCCTCGTTTACGTGATCGATTTCCTTTCGGCGGGCGCGACCGGCGCGCCGATCAATCCGCTCCGCACACCGTTCGTCCGCTTCGCCGTGGGTCTCCCGCTCCAGCTCTGGCTCGGCGGCGTTGGTGTGATGATGCTGATGGAGTGGGCGAACAAGAGGCCGGTAGGGTCGGGCATCGGTGGGCGTCGCGACACCGTTCAGACCACGGGACGGGCGCCGAAGGCGTCGCTCGAGCAGAAGCCGTCGATGGAGCGCCAGCGTCCGGGGGCGCCGCCAGTAGGGCCGTCGGGGCCGTCGGGCTCTGAGCCGCCGCCCTTGCCGCCGCCGATTCCGTAATGGGGGCTTGCCAGCGGGTGTGAGCCGAGGCTACGGAGCGGGCGTGACGGGGGCGATCATGCTTCGAACGATCGGCCGGAGTCCCGCGAAGAACGATTCGACGGCGATGACCATCACGATGAGGCCCATGAGGCGGGTGAGGACCTTGTTGCCGCTCGAGCCGATGCGAGCGAGGATCCGCTGCCCGTTGACCAGGATGAGATAGGTCAGCACGATCACGACCAGCATCGCCGCGAAGAGCTCCGCCCGGTGGACCAGGGTGGAGCTTTCGTTCATCAGGAGGATCACGCTCGTGATGGTGCCGGGGCCGGCGAGCATCGGGGTGCCAAGCGGCGTGATGGCGATGTCCTCAACGTACTCCGACACCGATTCGTCGTCGTGCTTCGTACGCGTCGGGCGCGCCTGAAGCATTTCGAAGCCGATGAGAAAGAAGAGAATCCCCCCCACGATCCGCATGCTGTCGGTGGAGATGTTGAAGAACTGAAAAATCCACCGGCCTCCCACCGCGAAGAGAACCATCACGAGAAGCGCCGTGGTCGTCGCCTTGAGCGCCACGCGCCGCGCGTGCGCGGGCGCGAGTTTCGACGTCATGGAGAGATAGATCGGCACGACCGGGAGCGGATTCACCATCGTGAAGAGAGTGACGAAGCAGAGAATTGCGAACTGGGGGTTCGTCTCAAGCATGAGGCGGAGCCTAGCGCACCGGGATCGAAAGCGAAACGATGCGTTGGGGCAAGTGAACGGCCCCGGAGCCGAAGCCCCGGGGCCGCTTTCGGATGGCTAGAACGCCGCGTTACCGCGACACCAGATCAGCCGATCACGAACACCCGCTCGTGGTACCGCAGTTCAGACAGGCATAGCAGGCGCCCCGGCGAACCATGATCGATCCGCATTCGGAGCACGGAGGGGCGTCGGTTTCAGAAACGAAAGCCCGGTCCTCCTCGGCCTTCGTGTGGGCGCCGCCGTTCCCGCCGCCGCCATTGATGAGCGAGAGCTGCGTGTCGGAGACCGGTTTCACGCCGCCCGCTTCGAAGATGTCGTCCTTCGCGGCCTCGTGCGAGGCCGAGGCGGGGTGGTGACCCAGGAACTTGATGCCGAGCCACCGGAAGATATAGTCGACGATCGACTTCGCGATCGGAATGTCACTGTTCTTCGTGAAGCCGTGCGGCTCGAAGCGGACGTGGGCGAACTTGCTCACGAAGAGCTCGAGCGAAACTCCGTGCTGGAGTCCGAGCGAAACGGCCGTGGCGAAGGAGTCCATGACGCCCGAGAGGGTCGAGCCCGCCTTGGCCATCACGATGAAGATTTCGCCCGGCGTTCCGTCCTCGTACATCCCGACGGTGAGGTACCCGTCGTGATTCGCCACCGAGAACTTGTGCGTGATCGACTTCCGCTCGTCGGGCAGCCGGCGGCGCTTCGGAACGGCGGGCGCCTGAACGACCTGGAGCATCGGCTTCTGCGCGCCCTTGTCGTCCTTGCTGGTCGAGAGCGGCTGGCTCCGCTTGGAGCCGTCGCGATAGACCGCCACCGCCTTCAGGCCGCCCTTCCACGATTCGAGGTAGGCGTGGGCGATATCCTGTGGCGAGGCATCCTCGGGCATATTCACCGTCTTCGAGATGGCGCCGGAGATGAACGGCTGAACCGCCTCCATCATCCGGATGTGACCGAGGTAGTGGATCGAGCGCACGCCGTTCCGCGGCTTGAAGGCGCAATCAAATACGGGGAGGTGCTCATCCTTGAGCCCCGGTGCTCCTTCGATCGTCTCGTGCTCGTCGATGTAGCGCACGATCCGATTCACCGCTTCCTCCCCATAGCCGAGGCGACGCAGCGCCTCGGGCACCGTGTTGTTCACGATCTTGAGCATGCCGCCGCCGGCCAGCTTCTTGTACTTGACCAGCGCGATGTCGGGCTCGATGCCGGTCGTGTCGCAATCCATCATGAAGGCGATCGTGCCGGTGGGGGCGATGACGGTCACTTGGGCATTTCGGTATCCGTACTCGACGCCGAGCGCCTCGCACTCGTTCCACGTCGTGCGAGCCGCTTCCATGATCTCGGTCGGGACGTACTTGGCCTCGATCCCGTCGAGTGCGGCGTGGTGCTTGCGAATGACGCGGAGCATCGGCTCGCGGTTCTTCTCGTAGCCGGCGAACGGGGCCTTGGCGGCCGCGATCCGGGCGCTCGTCGCGTTGGCGTGCCCGTGCATGAGCGCCGTCAGGCCGCCCGCCACCGCGCGACCCGCCGGGCTGTCGTAGGGGATGCCCCATGACATGAGGAGCGCGCCCAGGTTCGCGTAGCCGAGCCCGAGCGGCCGGTAGTCGTGCGAGTTCTTCTCGATCATCGGCGTCGGATAGGAAGCGTTGTCGACGACGATTTCCTGCGCCGTGATGAGCGTGCCGCAGGCGTGCTTGTAAGCGGCCGTGTCGAACGCCCCGTCCGGCCGCACGAACTTCATGAGATTGACCGACGCCAGATTGCACGCCGAGTCGTCCAGGAACATGTATTCCGAGCAGGGATTCGAGGCGTTGATGCGCGCCGTGTTCGGGCAGGTGTGCCAGTCGTTCACGGTCGTGTCGAACTGGAGACCCGGGTCGCCGCACTGGTGCGCCGCGTCGCAGATCATGTTCATGAGATCGCGGGCCTTGTACGTGTCCATCGGACGGCCGTCGGTGACGGCGTGCGTCGTCCACGATCCGTCCTCTTCGACGGCTTTCATGAATTCATCGGTCACGCGGACCGAGTTGTTCGAGTTCTGGAAGAAAATCGAGGCGTAGGCGGGGCCGTTCAGCGAGGGGTCGTAGCCCGCGTCGATGAGCGTCCAGGCCTTCTTCTCCTCCTCGGCCTTGCACTTGATGTAGTCGACGATGTCCGGATGCTCGGCGTTCAGGATCACCATCTTCGCCGCGCGGCGCGTGCGGCCGCCCGACTTGATGACGCCGGCGAACGCGTCGAAGCCCTTCATGAACGAGACGGGGCCGGACGCCGTGCCGCCGCCGCCGATGTGCTCGCGCGAGGAGCGGAGCGAGGAGAAGTTCGTCCCCGTGCCCGATCCCCACTTGAAGAGGAGCCCCTCGGTCTTCGCGAGATTGAGGATCCCCTCCATCGTGTCGCCGACGGAGTTGATGAAACAGGCCGAGCACTGCGGCTTCGTCTCGACGCCGCAGTTGAACCAGACCGGGCTATTGAACGAGGCCTTTTGGTGGAGGAGGATGTGCGTCAGTTCATCCTCGAACGCCTGCGCGTCCATCTCCGACGCGAAGTAGGCTTGCGTCCGTCCCCAGCCCGCGATCGTCTTCGCCACACGCCCGATCAGCTGCTTGACGGAGCGCTCGCGCCCCGGTGTGCCGATCTGGCCGCGGAAGTACTTCGAGGTCACGACATTGGTCGCCATCTGCGACCAGAATTTCGGGAACTCGACGTCCTTCTGCTCGAATACGACCTTGCCGTGCTCGTTCGTGATCGCCGCCGAGCGGAGTTCCCACTCGACCTCTTCGAACGGGTTCACACCCGCGCGGGTAAAGAGGCGCGGAAAGCGGAGGCCGCTCTTCTTTTCGACCCCGATTTCGTGATTCGCCTTCGTTCCCATCGCTCCTTCCAAAACGGCCATTCCTTCGTTGCCCGACGTCCCCTCGTGTCCCAGATCCCTCGCCATTCTCCAGCACCTCTTGTGGAGTCAACCCGCCCCGGGACCCGCTTTCCCTGCGTGGCCCCTTCCGCTCTCCCGGGTGGAGTCCCCGGGCACCGTGTTTCGAACCAGGGTCGCACCGTAGACGACGGGGTGCGTAGCGGGTCAACGAAAAAACACAACATCTTGGGGTGCACCACGATAATACCCCAACCGGTTGAGCGGGAGAACCGCTTCCTGACGGCCCTGGGCGCCCCTCCTGACAGTTTTGGCCCGTCCGTATCACTCTTTTGACGCTTCCTGCCCCCGGCAGGTTGAGGGAATGCGGCTTTTGGGGCCGTCAGAAACCGGAAAAATCGCATTCCCACGGCTCCGGGGGAGTTTGCCTTTCCGGCGCGGCGGGCGGTACGATGCGGTCCGGAAAGGGGGGGAACATGCCGAGCGACTTTTGTTACCGCGACGATTCGGACGTTTATGTCACCGTCTACTGGGGATCCGTCTCCATCGTCGATATCTTGGAGACCATCCTGAAACGCGCCCACGACCCCGATCTCAAGGCCGCCAAGGCGCACCTGGTGGACCTGTCCCATGCGGCTTGGACCGAGACGCCGCCGATGCAGGTCCACGAGGAACTGTCTCGACTCCGCCCCGCGTTCGCCCCACCCAAGATTCCAACCGCCTTCGTGACGCCCGGGGATTTCTTCTACGGCTTTGCGCGCATGTACGCGCTCATGGAAGTGATCTACGGCGCCGCGAAGGTCGAAGTCTACCGAAGCTGGGACGCGGCCTCCGCCGCGCTCGGCATCCCGCTCGCGTCCGCCGAGGCGTGGGCGCGCGATCGAAGCCGCGCCGAAACGTAAGTTCCGCGCACCGTCGTCGTTCCAAATCGGGGGATGTTCATGGCCAAGGAGAAACGCCCTCCCGCCGGGGAGAAGCGATCCCCGGCGGTTCCGCCGAAATCGGGTGCGGCGATATCCGCGCTGCTCGACGAGAACCGCACCTATCCGCCCGCGCCGGAATTCACGAAGGCCGCCCACGTTCGCGACGAGTCGCTCTACGAAGAGGCGGCCGCCGACCTCGAGGGATTTTGGGCGGCGCGCGCCGCGGAACTCGATTGGTTCGTCCGGTGGCACACCGTGCTCGACTGGAACGTCCCCGACGCGAAGTGGTTCGTCGGCGGCAAACTGAATGTCGCCTACAACTGCGTCGACCGCCACCTGCGCGGGGCGCGCCGGAACAAGGCGGCGCTCGTCTGGGTGGGGGAACCGGGCGACCGCCGCACGCTCACCTACTGGGATCTCTACCGCGAGGTGAATCGCTTCGCGAACGGCCTGAAGAAACTCGGCGTGCAGAAAGGCGATCGCGTCGCGATCTACATGCCGATGGTCCCCGAGCTTCCGATCGCGATGCTCGCCTGCGCGCGGATCGGCGCGGTGCATAGCGTCGTCTTCGGAGGGTTCTCCGCCGACGCGCTCCGCGATCGCATCAACGACGCAACGGCGAAGGTGCTCGTCACGGCGGACGGCGGCTATCGCCGCGGCGCCATCCTTCCCCTGAAGCACGACGCCGACGAGGCGATCGAGGGCTGCCCCAGCATCGAGCACGTCGTCGTCTTCAAGCGCGGCGAGTTCCAGGTCCACATGAAAGAGGGGCGCGACCACTGGTGGCACCGACTGGTCGACGGGCTCTCCGACGACTGCTGGCCCGAGCCGATGGATAGCGAAGATATCCTCTACACGCTCTACACGTCGGGGACGACCGGCAAGCCGAAGGGAATCGTCCACACGACCGGCGGCTACCTGACCGGCACCTATGCCACGTCGAAGTGGGTCTTCGATCTGAAGGAGGAGGACGTCTTCTGGTGCACGGCCGACTGCGGCTGGGTCACGGGGCACTCGTACGTCGTCTACGGTCCGCTCGCGAACGGCGCGACCGTGGTGATTTACGAAGGATCGCCCGACTGGCCCGACAAGGACCGCTTCTGGCAGATCATCGAGGAACTTGGCGTGACGATTTTCTACACGGCGCCGACCGCCATTCGCGCGTTCATGAAGTGGGGACCCGAGTGGCCGTCCAAGCACCGGCTGACGTCGCTTCGGCTCCTCGGCTCGGTGGGCGAGCCGATCAATCCCGAAGCCTGGATCTGGTACCACAAGCACATCGGCGCGGAGATCTGTCCCATCGTCGACACGTGGTGGCAGACGGAAACGGGAATGATCCTGATCTCGCCGCTACCGGGCATCACGAAGACCCGCCCCGGTTCGGCCACGCGTCCGTTGCCGGGCGTCGTGGCCGACATCGTGAACGAAAAGGGTGAGACCGTCACCGAAGGGGGCGGCTATCTCGTCCTGAAGAAGCCGTGGCCCGCGATGCTCCGCGGCATCTACAAAGACCCCGAGCGCTTCCGGCAGAACTACTGGTCCCGCTTTCCGGGAATCTATTTCACGGGCGATGGCGCGAAGCGCGACAAGGACGGTTACTTTTGGCTCCTCGGCCGCGTCGATGACGTGATGAACGTGGCGGGGCACCGGCTCTCGACGATGGAAGTTGAGAGCGCGCTCGTCGATCACCCCGCCGTGGCCGAAGCCGCGGTCGTGGGACGCGCGCACGAGATCAAGGGGACCGCGATCGTGGCGTTCGTCACGATCCGGGAAGGGAAGGATCGCGGTCTCGCGACGATCGACGACTTGAAAGACCATGTCGTGAAAAAGATCGGAAAGATCGCGCGCCCCGATGAAATCATTCTCACCGCCGATTTGCCGAAGACGCGCTCCGGAAAGATCATGAGGCGCCTCTTGCGCGACATCGCGGACGGGAAGGCGGTGGGCGACACGACGACGCTCTCGGATCCGGGCGTCATCGAGCGGCTGAAGGGGATGTACGAGGAGCAGGAAGGGTAGCGTTCGCTCCGAAGGCGCCTAGCGACGCCGCGTGGTCGGTCCCGGCGAGGGGAGCGGCTCGAGACCCAGCGATTTCAGGTACGTCTCCTGCCCGTTCGCGTGCAACTGCCAGTAGGGGAGCCGCGCGCTTCCCGCCAGCTCCGCCGACTCCGTCGCCTCGCTCGCACGGCGGTCTCCCGCTGCCGTCGAGGTCCACGCCCAGCGAAGGATGCGGTGCGGCGCCGCCCGCTCGACCCAGGTGGTGCCCTTCCTCGCATCGCTTGTCGTCACGTCGTAGCGATCCGCTTGAAACACGCCGGCGGGAACCGTCACCCGCTCCGGCTTCGCCGCACGCTCGACCGTGGCGCTTACCCAAGCGAGCGGACGATGCGCCAGGCGGCGCGCGATCGAGCTGGGAAGAAGCGGCAGCGTTCGCTTCTCCCCCGGGCGGAGATACGCGCCGCGAAGTCCCCGCACCAGGATCATAAGCTGATCTTCCGCAATGCCATCCCGGCGCCAGGGGAGCGTGCGCTCACCCGTCTCGTCCTCGAAATAGGATCGAAGCAATTGACCCACCGCGGCGCGATCGAAGCGGAGTTCCTCGTAGACGTGCCCGCACCACTCCGCGCTCGAGAACGAAATCTTCACCGGACTGAAATCGCGCGATCGGACGAAGACGGACGTCATCGTGTTGTAGTCGTAAATGCCGGTCTGAAAATCGCGAACGAGATTCATCTTCAACGCTTCGAACGTATCGGCTGGATCCTTCGAGGGGTCGTCCGACTTCACGCGCTTCGACTCGCTGAAGGGCTCGGTCACGGTGATCATGACCGCCTGTCCCGTCCGCGCCTCGCCATAGCGGATGACGCGGTAGTGGTAGCCGGCCAATTCGGCGCGACCGTCCTGCCACGTAGAGGCGAACGTCGGCTCGGGAGCGCTCGATCGCGCGGCCGGGGCGGCGGCGGCGGACCGGGTGGCCCTCGGTGCATCCGCCGGAAAGAGCAGCGCGGGAATGAGTACCGCCAGGGTGATGCTGGATCGTCCGGGGCGATGCATGGGCCGAGTATAGCCCTGCGAAGGAGCGCCGAGTTGCCCGTTGCCTCCGCTCGGTGGATGGGTAGACTTCCGAATGCCGGTCTCGCTTGCGGCGAAAGGGCATGTTTGGAGGCGGAGTCGATGCCGCGCCCCCGCCGGGAGGGCGCGATCACGAAAGGAAGCGATGCCATGAATTCCACGTCGCCGAACACACTGCAGGAAATTCAGGCGCTCGAATTGGAACTCTCGGAGAAATCGCAGCGCCTCGCCGAGCTGAAACGCGCGATGCCCCGCGAGCGCGTTCAAGACTACGTGCTCTCCGGCTGGGAGGGACCGGTCACGCTCTCCTCCCTCTTCAACGGGAAGAAGGATCTGATCGTCGTCCACAACATGGGTAAGGGTTGCCGCTATTGCACGCTCTGGGCCGACGGATTCAACGGCGTCTGGCGCCACCTCTCGGATCGCGCCGGCTTCGTCGTCTGCTCTCCCGACACGGCCGAGACGCAAAAGGTCTTCGCCGGCAGCCGGCAGTGGGGATTCCCCCTGGTCTCGGGACACGGCTCGACATTCATTCAGGACATGGGATTTCGTGGGGAGAAGTCGTGGATGCCCGGCGTGTCGACCTTTCATCTCACGGCCGACGGAGTCATCGAACGCGTCGCTCGCGCCGAGTTCGGTCCGTACGATCTCTTCTGTGGCGTCTGGCATCTCATCGCGCTGCTCGCGGACGGCGAGAATGGCTGGGAGCCGAAGTACACCTATTGAGCGATTCGAAATCGAGTTTCCGCCGCTCCGCGAAAATTCGCATAACTGTTTATGCGGCAATAGTTTATTGACAGGAAATGTCGCGGACGCCTAGAATGGAAACGATGCTGAAGCCCACCACTCCATTGCCGGGAGTCGAGATCCGCGCCCCCCATGTGGAGGGAGCGGAGGAACTTCTCCCTATCGCCGCGATCGGCTTCCTCGCCGAACTCGCGCGGCGCTTCGGCCCGCGCGTGGAGGAGGCGCTTGCGCGTCGCGCCGCCCGGCGCGAGCGACTCGCCGCGGGCGAGCGGCTCGACTTTCTTCCCGAGACCCGCGCGATCCGCGAAGGCACGTGGCGTTTGGCGCCGACACCGCCCGATCTGCAGAAGCGAATCGTCGAGATCACCGGACCTGTCGATCCCAAGATGGTCATCAACGCGCTCAATTCCGGCGCCGATTGCTACATGGCCGACTTCGAGGACTCGACGACCCCGACCTGGGCGAGCCTCGTCGAGGGACAGCGCGCCCTTCACGCCGCGGTCCGCCGAACGCTCACGCACGTCGATCCCGCGTCGGGGAAGTCGTATCGGCTAAGCGATGCGCCGGCCGTGCTCCTCGTTCGCCCTCGCGGGCTTCACCTTCCGGAGAACCATCTCCTCGTGGATGGGCGCCCGATCCCCGGCCCGCTCTTCGATTTCGGGCTCTATTTCTTCCACAACGCGCGGGAACTCCTGGCGCGCGGAACCGGCCCCTACTTCTACCTCCCGAAACTCGAATCGCATCTCGAGGCGCGGCTCTGGAACGACGTCTTCGTCGCGGCGCAGGAATCGCTCGGCATTCCTCGGGGATCGATCAAGGCGACGGTCCTGATCGAGACGCTCTTCGCCGCGTTCGAAATGGACGAGATCCTGCACGAATTGCGGGAGCACGCGGCGGGACTCAACTGCGGACGGTGGGATTACATCTTCTCGTTCATCAAGGCACGCCGCCACGACGCCTCCGCCGTGCTCCCCGACCGCGGGCAAGTGACGATGGAGCAGCCCTGCATGCGCGCCTACGCGCTTCTTTCGATCCGGACCTGCCACCGCCGCGGCGCCCACGCCATGGGAGGCATGGCGGCGCAGATCCCGATTCGAAACGACCCGGCCGCGAGCGAGGGCGCTCTCGAGAAGGTGCGTGCCGACAAGCGGCGCGAGGCGGGGGACGGTCACGACGGTACCTGGGTCGCGCACCCGGGACTCGTTTCCGTGGCGCGCGAGGTCTTCGAGGCGACGCTCGGCAGCCGTCCCAATCAGTTGGACCGGCTCCGAGAGGATGTCTCCGTGACCGCGGCGCAACTTCTGGAGGTCCCGAAGGGGACCCGGACCGAAGAGGGGCTCCGCCACGACACCCGCGTGGGGATTCAGTACCTGGAAGCCTGGTTTCGGGGGATCGGATGCGTCCCGCTCTATCACCTCATGGAAGATGCCGCGACTGCCGAAATTTCACGGGCACAGGTGTGGCATTGGATTCGTCATGGCTCAGCACTCGACGACGGCCGCCGCGTCACCGTCGACCTCTTCCGCGCGATCGTGGAAGAAGAGATGCGGACCATCGCCAAGGAAGTTGGCGCAACTCGTTATGAACAAGGGCGTTATCAGCAGGCGCGGGACCTCTTCGTCCGGCTCTCGACATCGGAGACCTTGGAGGAGTTTCTGACGCTTCCCGCCTACCGGATCATCACGACCGAATCGAAAGAGGAGCAGTCATGACCCCGTCTCGCCCAACGCCGGCCGCGAACACGACGCCCCCGATTCCCGCCGACCGTTGGAAAGGGATCACGCGTCCCTATTCGCCCGAAGACGTGGAGCGGCTCCGCGGCTCCGTCCGAATCGAGTACACGCTGGCCGACCGCGGCGCGCGCCGTCTCTGGCACCTGCTCCAAACGAACGATTACGTGCATGCGCTCGGCGCGCTCACCGGGAACCAAGCGGTGCAGCAGGTTCGCGCCGGGCTTCAGGCGATCTACCTGAGCGGATGGCAGGTGGCGGCGGACGCCAACCTGGCGGGGCAGACCTACCCCGACCAGAGCCTCTATCCCGCCAACAGCGTTCCGAGCGTGGTGCGTCGCATCAACCAGGCGTTTCAGCGCGCCGATCAGGTGGAGCACGCGGAGGGATCGCCCGCGCGAGAGTGGTTCGCGCCGATCCTCGCCGACGCCGAGGCCGGTTTCGGCGGGCCGCTGAACGCGTTCGAACTGATGAAGTCGATGATCGAGGCGGGGGCGGCCGGCGTTCACTTCGAAGACCAGCTCTCCTCCGAGAAGAAATGCGGGCATCTCGGCGGCAAGGTTCTCCTACCGACCGGTCAGTTCCTCCGAACGCTCGTGGCGGCGCGGCTTGCGGCCGACGTGCTCGATGTGCCGACCGTCATCCTGGCCCGGACCGACGCCGACAGCGCCAAATTGATCACGAGCGACGTGGACGACCGCGACAAGCCGTTCCTGACCGGCGAACGAACGACCGAGGGCTTCTTCCGAATCACGGGCGGCGTGAAGATGGCGATCGCGCGCGGACTCGCCTACGCGCCGTTTGCCGATCTCCTCTGGTGCGAGACCTCCACGCCCGATCTGGCCGAAGCGCGCGAGTTCGCCGAAGGGATCCATGCGAAATTCCCCGGGAAGATGCTCGCCTACAACTGCTCGCCCTCGTTCAACTGGAAGGCGAAGCTCGACGACGCGTCGATCGCCCGCTTCCAGGGCGAGATCGGCGCCATGGGATACAAATTTCAGTTCGTTACGCTCGCCGGGTTCCACGTGCTGAATCACGGCATGTTCGAACTGGCCCTCGACTACAAGACGCGCGGCATGGCGGCTTACAGCCGGCTCCAGCAGGCGGAGTTTTCTTCGGAGGCGAACGGATACACCGCCACGCGGCATCAGCGCGAGGTGGGGACCGGCTACTTCGATCAGGTGATGCAGGTCATTTCGGGTGGGACGGCGTCGACGACGGCGCTCGAGGGCTCGACCGAGAACGCTCAGTTCAAGAAGTGACCGCCACACCGAGCCCGCGCGCGGCGAGCGTGGCGGCCTCGGAGCGAAACGGCTTCAGGTCCTTGTGCCCGTTCGGGTGGACCGAATTGGTGAGAAGCACGAGATAGCCGTCGCAGGCAGGATCGATCCAGAGGGAGACTCCGGTCCAGCCGCTGTGCCCGAAGGAGTCGCGCGAGAAGAGCCGCCCCCGCGGAGCCGCGTAGGGGCTCTCAATATCGAATCCGAACCCGCGCCGCGCCCCGACCCCTCCGGCCGCCTGGTTCGTCGTCATGGCGCGCACCGTTGCCTCCGAGAGAATCCGCCTTCCTCCCGACACCCCTCCCGCGAGAATCATCGAGGCGAAACGCGCTACCTCCTCGCCCGTTCCGAACACCCCCGCATGCCCCGCGATCCCGCCGAGCGCTTTCGAACGGGTGCGCGGATCGTGCACGCGCCCCTTCAGCCAGACGCCTCGCACGCGCTCCGTCGGCGCGACGCGCGAACGGTCGCGGGCGCGCGTTCCGAATCGCGTGTCGCGAAACCGGAGGGGCTGAAAGATCCGCTCCTCGGCGAGTCTATCGAGCCGCGCTTCGAAGCGGCGCTCGAGCACGACCTGCAAGAGGATGTATCCGACGTCCGAGTAGATGAACTTCGATCCGGGCGGCGCCTCGAGCGGTTCGCGGGCGATCGCGGCGAGGAGTGCGCGCTTGCTGCCGCGGTAGTCCTCCATCGGATTATCGGGAACGAAGCCGGCGGTGTGCGTGAGGAGGAGATGGAGTGGGAGCGATCCCACTTCGCTCCTTCGCGTTTCTTCGATCCAGCGTTCGACCGGATCGAGCAGCGAGAGTTCGCCGCGGACCCCCGCCTCGACGACGAGCGGTGCCGTAACGAGCACTTTCGTCAGCGAGGCGAGGTCGAAAATCGTGGAAAGCGTCATCCTGACACGGCGGGGGAGGAGCGTGCGGGAGCCGGCCGTCACACGGTGGGCGACGCCCCCGGAGCGGCCGGCGTAGGCCACCGCTCCCGGCACTAGGCCCGATTTCGCGGCGTCGCGAAGGAACGCGTCGAGCTGCTGGAAGGGTTTCGGGGGCCGCCGCAACTTCGCCCCTCGGTTGAGGTTCGGCATGGCGGACACGATAAGCGCCCGGCCCCCCCGAAGCACCCGAAAGATTTCACGAATTTTCCGGGACCAAAATTCGGGGCCGGGGTATCTCGGAGCGTGACCTCCTACGCGGGTGGCCACAGACCGGAGTCCTAGATGCCGCCCTGACGAGGCCCGTCCCCGTCAGGGCGGCAGCGTTTACGGCGAAATCGGGGGCAAACCGAGGGAACGATTCGACGGAACAGAGAATCCGCTCGCGCGCCGCCATGCTCCTTCCTATCCTCTCCTCACGTGATCCCGCTCCGAGACGCCAATCCCTCCGGCCGCTTTCCGATCGTTACCGTCGGGCTCATCGCACTCTGCACGCTCGTCTACCTCTACGAGGCGACATTGGGGCGAGCCCTTGGCACTTTTTTCGCCTCGTTCGCTCTCGTGCCGGGTCAGATTTCGTACGGGCTCCAGAGCGGAGAGATCGGGTGGGCGGGAACCGTTCAGCCCTTCTTCACCTCCATGTTTCTCCATGGCAGTTGGCTGCACCTGATCGGAAACATGTGGTTCCTCTGGATCTTCGGCGACAACGTCGAGGACACGCTCGGCTCGGTTCGCTTCCTCACCTTCTACCTCCTCGCGGGGCTTGGAGCGGGGCTGGCGCACTATCTCGTTCAGCCGTCGTCCGCCGCACCGACCGTGGGAGCAAGCGGAGCCATCGCGGGAGTGTTGGCCGGCTATCTCGTCCTCTTCCCGCACGCGCGCATCACCACGCTTGTGCCGCTTGGTTTCATTCTCCGCGTCATGGAGCTTCCGGCCATGGTTATGATCGGAATCTGGTTCGCGATTCAGATCGGAAGCGGGCTCCTCTCGCTCGGCTGGTCGGGAGGGGGCGTGGCTTGGTGGGCGCACGTCGGAGGGTTCGTCGTCGGAGCCGTCTTGGTGAAGCTTTTCCAGCCCCGCCGCGTGATGGCCTAGGTCGAAGTCGTGCCGGTCCTCAGGCGGCACTCCCGCTGGTACCGTCGAACCAGGCCTGACAACTTGACTGTCCGCCCCCATCTGCCACAATCAATCACGAAAGGAGAAGGCGCGCTGACGCGCGTCTAACTCAAACCAACTACGATGAATACAACCGTGAAGATTGTTCTCGTCTCGCTGGTGGTGCTTGGGTCCGTGGCCTACCTCATCCTCTCCGGGGTGAAGCAGACCGGGATGCAGTACATGACGGTCACCGAACTGGCGCAAATGGAGAGGGCTCCGAAGGCGGGCGGCTTCCGCCTCGACGGCATCGTTGCGGCCGGGAGCATCCAGTACGACCAGAAAGCCCCCCGTCTCCAGTTCCGGATGACCGATGGCAAGGAGTCGGTGAACATCGTCTATGAAGGCCTCATGCCCGACGCCTTCGCCGATGGACGCGACGTCGTGGTGGAGGGGATCTTCCGCCACACCGACCACACGCTCCTCGCCTCGAAGCTCGTGACGAAGTGCCCGTCGAAATACGAATCCGAGGGCCTCGGGAAGGACAAATCGTGAACGAGATCGGCCGGCTCGCACTTCTTCTCGGCTTTCTCTGCGCCGTGTTCTCGGTCGGCTCGATCGCCTATGGACTACGAACGGGCCGGGTAGGGCCGCTTCGAAGCGGGCGAAACGCGCTTTGGGCGGTCTGCGCCATGACGCTTTTGGCGGTGATCATTCTCGGCCGGGCGCTCGTGGCGCACGATTTCACCTATCGCTACGTCGCCGAGCACACGAGCCTCGATCTCTCGCCGCTCTTCTCCTTCGCCTCCCTCTGGGCCGGCCAGGAGGGGTCGCTTCTTCTCTGGCTCCTCATCCTATCGTCCTACGGCGCCGCGTTTCTCTGGATCTACCGCAAGCGGCTCGATCCCTTCTACGACGCCGTGGCGATGGTCGTCGCGTCGGTCGCGATCTTCTTCACCTACCTTCTCTCGTTCGTCTGCTCTCCGTTCCGGATGCTGGCGAACCCCCCGGTCGACGGGCAGGGTCTGAACCCGCTCCTCCAAGATCCCGGCATGATGATCCACCCGCCCATCCTCTATACGGGCTACGTCGGCTTCATCATCCCGTTCGCGTTCGGGATCGCGGTGCTCCTCATGAACCGCACCGGCACGCGCTGGATCGAAGAGGTCCGCCGCTGGACGCTCTTCTCCTGGATGTTCCTCGGCTTCGGCGTGCTCCTGGGCGCGCGGTGGGCCTACATCGAACTCGGCTGGGGCGGCTACTGGGGTTGGGACCCGGTGGAGAACGCTTCGCTGATGCCATGGCTCGTCGGGACGGCCTTCCTCCACTCGGTGATGATCGAGCAGCGCCGCGGTATGCTGAAGACGTGGAACGTGGCGCTCATCGTGCTGACGTTCGAACTCTCGATCTTCGGAACCTTCCTCACCCGCTCTGGAGTTCTCACGTCGGTCCACTCCTTCGCGGAGTCGAGCATCGGCCCCTGGTTCCTGGCGTTCATCATCGGATCGAGCACGCTCGCCACGGCGCTTATCCTCTACCGGAAGTCGCTCCTGGAGAGCGAGAACCGGATGGACGCCATCGTCTCGCGAGAGGGTTCGTTCCTCTTCAATAACGTGCTCTTCGTGGCGCTCACCTTCGCCACGTTCCTCGGGACCACCTTCCCGGTGGTGAGCGAGGCGGTGACCGGGTCGAAGATCTCGGTCTCGGCGCCCTTCTTCAATCGTGTGAACGTTCCGATCGCCTTGGCGCTTTTGCTCCTGACCGGGGCGGGCCCCGTACTTTCCTGGCGGCGCGCCACGGCCTCGGTCCTGCAGCGTAACTTCATCCTCCCGACCGTGGCCGGACTCCTGGCGACGCTCGCGAGCCTGCCGTTCGGCCTCCACGGCGTCTACCCGATCGTGACGGTCTTCGGCGCCGCCTTCGTTTTGACCACGATCGTGATGGAGTTCGCACGCGGCATCCAAGCGAGGAAAGACGTCACCACCTCTCGTGGCGCGATGGCGATCGTCGATCTCATGACCAAGAACAAGCGGCGTTACGGCGGTTACGTCATTCACCTCGGCGTCGTGATGGTCTTCATCGGCGTCCTCGGTTCCTCCGTCTTCCAGAAGGAAGCCCACCAGCCCCTCCGGAACGGCGAGTCGATGAAGATCGGCGATTACACGCTGACGCTGAAGGGAACCGATCAGAAGATGGAACCGGGCGCCTCCGTCACGCGCGCGCTGCTCGACGTCTCCCAGAAGGGCAAATCGTTCGGTGTGTCGCATCCCGCGAAGGCCATGTACTTCAAATCGCAGCAGCCGATGACCGAGGTCGCCCTCCACCAGACGCTCGGTGAAGATCTCTACATGATCCTCGGCGGCGTGAACGAGGACGGCACGGTCTCGATCCAAGCCTACATCAATCCATTGGTCAGCCTCATCTGGCTCGGCGGCATCGTGATGGTCATCGGCACGATCTTCACGCTGAGCGACCGGATGCGTCTCCGCCGCGAGGAAAAGGAAGCGGTATGAACTTCGCCCGCTCCCCGGTCCGCGCGCGGAACGTCGCGGCGTGGGCCTTCGCCCTGATGGCGCTCGCGCTGACGGCATTCGCGCTTCCCGCGCGCGCCAACGAATCGGCGGCGGGGTCCACAGCCGACCCGGCCCGGGCCATCACGAGCCAGCTCATCTGCCCCTGCTCCTGCGGCGAGGTCTTGAGTGGCTGCACGTGCGAGACGGGGATCGGCCTGAAGGGCTACGTCGATAGCGAACTGAAGGCGGGGAAGAACAAAGAGGTGATTGAGGCGGCGCTCATCGCGAAGTACGGCGAGGTCATCCTCGGCGCGCCGAAGGCCAAGGGATTCAATCTCGTCGTCTGGGTCGCTCCGTTCGCGGCTACGATCCTCGGATTCGGGATCGCCACCATGATTCTCACGCGATGGGTGCGCCGCAAGCGCGTCGTCGCCGTCGGCCCCGACGGTGCGGCGAGTTCCGGAACTCCCTCGGCCGATGCCGCCCTCGCCCAGCTTCGGGCGCGCGCGGAAGCCGAACTTCGCGAGATGAGGGAGTAACGGTTCATGATCGTCGCCCTGCAAATACTGCTCCTCCTCCTCGTCAGCGCGTTCGTGCTGGCGCCGCTCGTCCGGTTGCGGGGACAACGGATCCCGCGCGAGGCGGCGATCGTCAACCGGCGTCGCTCCATCGACGAGCGGAAGACTCGGCTCTACCGGCAACTGGTCGATCTCGATTTCGACCGGGACTCGGGAAAGATTTCCCCGGACGATCACACGCGCATGCGCGAGGAGACGATGTCGGACGTGCTTCGCGTCCTTGCGGAAGAGGAGCGGCTCGGGCTTGCGCCGCCGCCGTCCGAGACGCCGGGCGCCGCCGCTCCGGCGGGCGGTTCGGGGTCCCCGAACGAGCGGGTGGAACGGATGATCGAGGAGATGAAGAAGCGGCGGATCGCGTCCATGGAGGGCTCCCAGGCATGAACCGCCACGCCGCCGCCTTTCACACCTTCACGCTCGCGGCTCTGATCGCCGCCGTCGCGTGGGCCGGGAGCGCCCGTGCCCTCGTCATCGAGGGGCGCGTCCTGAAGGGAGCCGACCACCAGGCGGTGGCGAATCAGCGCGTGGCCCTCCATGTCGTTCGCGGTAACGAGGAGATGCCGGGCGCCACGAAGTCGACCGGCGCCGACGGTCGTGTCCGCTTCGACAATATTCCCGAAGGGAACGGCCTCGAGTTCTACATGACGACCGAGTACGAGGGCGCCGTCTACACCGAGGGGCCGCTTCAGCCCGGGCCCGACGGCTCCTACCGCCAGGAGATGATGGTTTACGCCGTGGGGAAAGAGATCGACAAGGTCGAGGTCTCCAACCATCACATCATCATCGAGCGGAAGGACGACGGACTTCACGTCAACGAGATCCTGATCGTCGAGAACGCTGCCACGACGGCGTACCTGGGAATCGGAGCGAACCACGCGGAGAACGCGGGGCTACGGCTCGGCTTGCCGGCCTCCATCAAGGGCTTCGAGCCCGGTATGGGCGGCGAAGAGGGGACCCTCATCGCGCAAGGGCGCGAGATGATGAGCCTCCGTCCCATTCCGCCGGGGCAGCGACCGCTCTCGTTCAGCTATCACATTCCGCTCTCCGGGCGGATGGACCTCTCGCACCGCGTCTATTTCCCCACGCGGACGTTCGTCGTGATGATCGACGATCCGCGCCTGAAGCTAGAATCGAAGGTCCTCACCTACGCGGGATCGCGCGAGCAGGGGGGGAAGAAATACGAGATGTACACCGGCTCGAACATCGAGACGGGAAGCGAAGTCGAGATCCGCGTCCTCGGAGCGAGCTTCTGGTCGAATCCAGCGATCTACCCCTGGCTGGCGGTGCCGTTCCTGGTCGCCGGCGTGCTCCTCTTCGCGCGGCGCATGTCGGCCCGCGCGCCCCACGCGTTTCCCCCGGCAGGCGCCGCGTTCCAACCGCTTCCGCCGCCAGCCGCCGTGGGCGCCCCGAAAGCGGCTCGCGTCGCGTCGCCGCCCGAGGGGACGTCGCGTAACGGCGACGACCTGGCCCAGACCTACGCCTATCTGATCGCCGCGCTCGACCATGGTCGCGACAAGGGCGAGGTTTCGGCGGAGAGCCACTCGTTGCTTCGCGGAAACCTGAAGCGCCGGCTCGAACTCATCCTGTCCGACGAGCCGGCCCCGCGCGGGCATTGATTCTTCGCGCGGAGGGGATCCAGAAGCGCTTCGACCGTCACGTCGTCCTGCGCGACGCCGCGATCGAGATCGGCCCCGGGAGCATCACCCTCCTTCTCGGGACGAACGGTTCCGGAAAGACCACCTTCGCGAACATCCTCGCCACGTTGCTCTCGGCGGATCGGGGCGCCGTCACGCTCGACGGCACGCCGATCGAGAAAGCGCGAAGCGCCGCCCGGCGAGCCATCGGATTCGCGAGCCATCGTCCGCTTCTCTATCTCGGGCTCACGCCGTTGGAGAATCTAGCCTTCTTCGGCGGATTGGCCGGGGTCGCGTCGCCCGAGCAGCGCGCCATGGCGCTCCTCGAGCGGCTCGGCATGGCGCCCCACGCCCGCGCTCCGGTGGAGCGATTCTCCCGCGGCATGCTCCAGCGGATCGTTCTCGCTCGGGCGCTCCTCACCGATCCCAAGATCCTCCTGCTCGATGAGCCCTACACGGGGCTCGACGAATCGGGCGTCGCGGTCGTAAACGAAGTGCTTCGGGACGCTCGCGAGCGAGGAACGGGGAGCCTCGTCATTACACACGAGCCGGAGCGGATCCGCCCCCTCGCCACGCGAGTCCTCCGCATGCAAGGCGGGCGCGTGGAGGCGGCGGCGTGAAGACCCTTCTCGCCGTCACCATGAAGGACCTGAGGCTCCATGCGCGGGACGCGCGGTTCCTCGCCACGCTTGCGCTCTTTAGCGCCGCACTCGTGCTCATCTTGAGCGTGGCGTTCGGTCCGATCTTCAACGACCCCGCGCGCGAAGCGAGCGCCACGCTCTGGGCCGCCCTCTTCTTCGCCGGGGTTCTCGGACTCACGCGCGCGCTCGACTTAGAATCGGAATCGGGCGGCGGCGACGCGCTTCGCCTGACGGGGGCAGACCCCTACGCGCTCTATCTGGGGAAAACGCTCGCGAATTTCATTCTCGTCGCGGCCGATTTCCTCATCCTCCTTCCGCTCGTATCGATCTTCTTCGATGTGGGGAGCCTGGCGGTCCTTCCCGGCGTCCTCGGCGTTGCCGCCCTGGGACTCGTCGGGTATGCTGCGTGGGGAACGCTCTTCGCCGCGCTGGCTCGGGGGCTTCGCGCCCGCGAGTTGCTTCTCTCCGTGGTGCTCTTCCCCTCGCTCGTTCCGCTCTGGATCGGCGCCGTGAAACTGACGAACGCCCTCTGGGGGGACGGATCGATCGATCCGGTTCGCGATTGGATCAAGGTGCTGGCGGTCATGGACGTGATGGGACTGGCGTTGGCGGCGTTCTTGTACGAACTCATTCAGGAGGCGACGGAGTGAACGCGACGATCCCCGGCTGGTGGAACGGACTCGGCAAAACTCTCTGGGCCGCGGCGCTGGCGCTTGTTGCCGCGTCGTTCTGGCTCGCGACGCAGGCCCCGATCGAAGTGCAGATGGGACCGGTTCAGAAAATCGTCTACGTGCACGTGCCGAGCGCCATCGCGACGCTCGTCGCCTTCGGCGTCACGTTCGCGGCGAGCATCGCCTACCTCGCGACGAAGGATTGGCGATGGGACGGCGTGGCGGCCTCTTCCTGCGAGGTCGGCCTCGTCTTCGCGACCGTCGTCATGGTCACGGGTCCGCTCTGGGCCCGCTCGGCGTGGAACACCTGGTGGACGTGGGAACCGCGCCTCACGACCTTTCTCATCCTCTGGATCCTCTACGCCGGCTACCACGTGGTGCGGTCGTCGCTTCGCTCGGAGTCGCGCCGCACGATCTCCTCGATCATGGGGATCGTCTTCTTCATCAACCTGCCGATCGTCTGGAAGTCGATCGAGTGGTGGCGCGGATCGCTTCATCCGAAGAACGTGACGATGGCGCCCGAGATGCGGATGACGCTCCTCGTCGGGATGGCCGCCTGGATGATCTTTTACGGCGCGGCGCTCCTCCAGCGGATGAGGATCGAATGGCGTGCCGAAGCGCTGGCGACGGCGGACACGGGCGCCCCCGCGGGCGACGTCCGGAGGGTCGGGGCATGACCTACGCCATCATTTCCTACGTTTTCGCGGTCGTGCTCTGGATCGTCTGGGCCGCGGTCACGGCCTCGCGCGAGCGAAACCTGCGAGGCGAATAGCCCCGTCATGCGCGACCATTTGGATGAACTCGAGATCTCGCCGGAACTGGTGCGGGAAATGGTCGACGCCGGGGAGCACTTCGTCCTGCTCGACGTTCGAGAAGATTGGGAGTGGGAGTTGGCGCATCTCGACGGCGCCATCCATATTCCCCTGCGCGAAGTGGAGTCGAAAATCGACACGCTCGATCCCGCCGCTGAGATCGTCATCTACTGTCATGTCGGTCAGCGGAGCGTCGATGCCTGCCTCATCCTCTGGAACGCCGGCTTCCGCCGCGTGCGAAATCTGACCGGCGGCATCAACGCGTGGTCGGAACTCGTCGACCCCTCGGTGCCCCGCTACTGATCCGCGGTCACAGATGCACGTAATTCGGACCGCCGCCACCTTCCGGCGGGACCCACGTGATGATCTGGTAGGGATCGGCGATGTCACAGGTCTTGCAGTGGACGCAATTCGAGGGATTGAGCTTTAATTTGATCCCGCCCTTCTCGCCGTCCGGAACCATTTCATAGACATTCGCGGGGCAGAAGTGCTGGCAGGGATTTCCGAACTCCTCGCGGCAGCGCGTGGCGCAAATGTTCGTGTCGGAGACGAGGAGGTGGGACGGCTGGTCCTCCTCATGCTTCGTGCCGGAGTGGAAGACGTCGTTCACCTTCGTGAAGGTCCGCGTGTTGTCATAGGCGCGCTGCGTCTCCTCGAGGGAGATCGGCGCCACGCCCGCCGCGGCGAGCGTCCGCATCCGAGCGTGTCCCGGCTCCCAGGTCGGCCGTTCGCCGAAGCCGCGACCGCCGGTGAAGAGCTGAATGCCGGTGTTGATCATCCCCGCCCACATGCCGTGCTCGAAGCCCTGATGGAAATTTCGGACGCCGTGCAATTCCTTCCAGGCCCACGAGGCGCGGAACTTCTGATCGTAGGCGCCGAGCGTGGCGGCGTCGTACTTCCCAACCAGGAGCGCCTCGAACGCGGTCTCCGCCGCGAGCATTCCCGACTTGATGGCGAGATGGACGCCCTTCAGGCGCGGCCCGTTCAGGAACGCCGCGCTGTCGCCGGCCATCAATCCGCCCGCCCAGGAGAGGCGCGGCATGGAGTAGAAGCCCCCCTCCGGAATCGCCTTCGCGCCGTAAGAAAGAATCCTTCCGCCCTCGAGCATCGCGGCGACGTAGGGGTGGAGCTTGAAGGCCTGGAAGATGCCGTGCGGATCGGTGTTCGGATTCCGATAGTCGAGCCCCGTGACGAAGCCGACGGTCAGTTTGTCGCCGTCCATCCCGTAGATGAATCCGCCACCGAACGTCGCGCTGTCGAGCGGGAAGCCCATCGTGTGGACGACGCGTCCCTTCGGAACGCGGCCGGCGGGCAGTTGCCAGACCTCCTTCACGCCCGACGCGTAGATCTGCGGCGCGCGCCCATCGTCCAGGTGGAGTTTCGGCGAGAGTCTCTTCGCGAGCGAGCCGCGGACGCCTTCGGACAAGATGGTGACCTTTGCCTTCACGTCCGCGCCCGGCTCGAAATTCGGCTTTCGATTCCCGTGCCGGTCGATCCCCTTGTCGCCGGTGCGCACGCCGACCATCTGGTCCCCTTCGAAGAGCGCATCGACGGCCGCCATGTTCGGAAGGACATAGGCCCCGGTCGCCTCCACCAGCCCGCCGAGCCATTTCTCGAGCGCGCCGAGGGAGATGACATGATTGCCGTGGTTCTGGAGCGGAGGAGGAAGGAAGGGGAAGCGGATCTGGCCACCCTTCGTGAAGAGAAAGAGGTCGTCGCTCGTTACGTCCGCTTCGATGGGGGCGCCCTTCTCGCGATAGTCGGGCAGGAGCTCCTTCAGGCCGCGCGGATCCATGACGCAGCCGGAGATGCCGTGGGCGCCAATTTCGGAGGCCTTCTCGAGCACCGCGATCGTGATGTCGCCGAGGGGGGCGCCCCCGCCTTCCGCGGCGGTGCGGTTATGCGCTTCGATTCGCTGCGTCAGGTGAAGCGCGCCGGCCAACCCGGCCGGCCCGCCGCCGACGAAGAGGACGTCGACTTCCAGCACGTCGCGCTGGTCGCTCACGCGCTCGCCACTTTCTCGTGCTTGCTTCCGCCGTGCGCGCGCGCCTCGAGCCAGCGCTCGGCGTCGATGGCGGCCATGCAGCCGCTCCCCGCCGCGGTGATCGCTTGGCGATAGACGAAGTCCTGCACGTCGCCCGCGGCGAAGATTCCTTCGACGCTCGTCTTCGTGCCGTCGTGCGTCTTGAGATAGCCGTTCGGGTGAAGCTCGAGCTTCCCCTCGAAGATCACGGTGTTCGGCTGATGCCCTATCCCCATGAACACGCCGTCGATTTCCAGGTCGCGCTCGGCGCCGCTCTTCGTGTCCCGGAGTCGCACACCGGTCACGCTTCCCTTGGCGACGTCGTGAATGTCGAGGACCTCGGTATTGAAGAGGAAGTCGATCTTGGGATTCGCGCGCGCCCGCTCCTGCATGATCTTCGACGCCCGAAGCTCCTCCCGCCGGTGGACGATCGTCACATGCGACGCGAACTTCGAAAGGAACGTGGCCTCTTCCATGGCCGTGTCGCCGCCGCCCACGACCATCACGCGCTTCCCGCGGAAGAAGAACCCGTCGCAGGTGGCGCACGCGGAAACGCCGTGCCCCATCAATTTCGATTCGTTCGGGAGTCCGAGAAGTTTCGCGGAGGCGCCGGTCGCGATCACGAGCGCTTCGGCAAGGTAGGTCTTCTCGTCGGCCACGACCTGGAAGGGACGCGACGTCACGTTCACGGAATCGACCTGGGCTTGGACGAACTCAGTGCCGAAGCGGGCCGCCTGGGCTCGCATTTCGGTCATGAGGTCGGGCCCGAGCACGGCTTCGCGGAAGCCGGGGTAGTTCTCGACGTCGCTCGTGATCGTGAGCTGGCCGCCCGGCTGGACCCCCTCGAAGACGAGAGGCATGAGATTGGCCCGGGCGGCGTAGATGGCGGCCGTGAGGCCCGCCGCTCCGGAGCCCAGGACAATCAGTTGGCGTGTTTCAGTGGTCGGCATGGAACAGGAGGCTCCTCGTTCGGGTTTTGATGCTGCGAGGGTCGGCCACGGTCCGGAATCGCTCCAACGCGCTCCGGCATCGAAAGCGGGAGCCGATTGAAGGATACTAGGCAATCGCTCGCGGGCGTTCAACCTCTTGGAAGAACGGAATCTAGCTCGCCAAAGATCGGCCAGATCGGCCGAAATGGATGAAACACCCCTAGGAGGATTGGAATGCGGACGAAGTCCCTGCTGACCTCGGCGCTCGTCGCCGTCACGCTCGCGCTCTCGGCCACCGCACAGGCGGCCACGTGGACCATCGACCCGGCGCATTCGTCGGTCGGATTCTCAATCCGGCACATTTTCAGCAAGGTGCCCGGCTACTTCGACAAATTCACGGGGACGATCGACTACGATCCGGCGAACCCCACGGCCGCTTCGGTGAAGGTCGAAATCGATCCCGCATCGATCGATACGAAGACCCAGAAGCGCGACGACCATCTTCGTTCGGCCGACTTCTTCGACGTGGCCCAGTTCCCGGCGATGTCGTTCGTGAGCACGAAGGTCACGAAAGGCGAGGGGAACGCGCTCACGGTCGAAGGCAACCTCACCATGCACGGCGTGACGAAGCCGGTGACGCTGGCGGCGACATTCCTCGGCGCCGGTCCCTCCCAGCCGGGTCAGAAAATCGGTTTCGAGGCGACGACGAAGGTCGACCGGAAGGACTTCGGCATCATTTGGAATCGCGCGATCGACAACGGGACCCTCTTGGGCGACGAGGTCGACATTACCATCGGCATCGAGGCTCAGATCCCCGGAGAGAAGAAGTAATCCCCGATCGGATTCGGCTCTAGCCATCGCCGCATCCATGCCGCCACCGACTCGACCGCGTCGAGAAGGGGCGGCGGGGTGCGGCGAATTTTGTCTCCGGCCTGAAACGAGTGGCCGGCCCCCTCGATGATGCGTAGTTCCGTCGCGGTGGAGCGCCCGAAGCCCGCGAGTTCCTCCGCCTCCGACAGCGGCACGAGCGCGTCGCGCGTTCCATGCACGACCAAGAGCGGCGCCGTGAGCGCGGCCACCGCCGCCGCGCTGTCGTACTCCGCCTTGTGCTTCTCCCAATCGACGTAGAGATCCGGCCCGAGACGGAGCGTCTGCTTCGTCCTGAAGTCGTAGACCTCCGCCGCCTCGCCTCTCCGCCACGTCTCGAAGGTGCCCTCCGGCCAGACACCGATGCGGGAGGGTGCGCCGAGCGTCGCCACGGCGCGCACGCGCCGGTCACGCGCCCCGTGGAGGAGCGCGATGATCCCGCCGCGACTATGCCCGACGAGTCCGAGCCGCGTCGCGGCGTTTGGAGACCCCGCCTCGCGAGGTGATGACGCGGCGAGGACTCCCTCCAGCCAGTCGGCGACGGTGCGAAGGTCCTGCAGGTCGCCGCCGTACGTGCCGCGCCGGAATCGCTCCGGCTCGCCGAATGTTCCATCCGCATCGGTGATCCCGCTCGACGAGAAGTTGAAGGCGACGGTGGGCAGGCCTTCTTCGGCAAGGCGCGTGGCGAGGAAGGTGAGAAATCCCCACGATTTGTATCCGCGAAAGCCGTGGCAGAGAATCACGCCGCGCCCCAGCGCGCGTCCCGGAGCGGCCGCGTAGTGGTCGAGGCGAAGCGGACCGCCGTCGGCGCCGCGAAGTTCGACCGGCTCGGGGATACGAAGCGCGGGTGGCGGGGTCTCGTCGGGCGTGGCGCTCAATCGCGGGAAGCCAGAAGATCGCGGATGAGATCGGGAAGAATGGGGCCGTCTCCTTCGACGAAGGTGAGATCGGCGAGCGCCCCGGGGAGTACCCACCGGAGTTCGGCCACGTCGAGTGGGCGTGGTGCCGCGGAGGGGTTGCGGCAGAAGTGGAAGTAGAGCGAAACGGTGCGGTCGGAATAGAGGTGCGAGAGCGCCCTCCAAAGGAGTCCGACTTCGACATCGATCCCGAGTTCCTCCTGAAATTCCCTGCGGAGGCACTCCTGCATCGTTTCGCCGACGTGTCGTTTGCCGCCCGGGAATTCCCAGCGGCCGCCCTGATGGTCGTGGTCGTGCCGGCGAGTGATGAGCACCTCGGTTCCGTTCCAAAGAATGCCTGCGGCCACGTCGAATCGTCGCATGATGGTCCGACGACGGTACGGAAGCGCCGGAGGGGCGTCAACCGGAGCCGTGGAACTCGGCGTAGGAAGCGGGTTTCGCGATGAGGGCGAGAGCGCTACTCTGGGATCGAGTAGAGGAAGGCGCGCCGGAGGCGAGTCGGGCGCTGCCCCGGGTCGAACCCGCCTCGGAGCCAACCGAGCCAGGAGGCCGCATCGTCCCGAGTGAGCGCCTCGGGCAGGAACTCGATCGCGCCGTAGGAGAATCGGTCCCGGCTCCAGCCGAGATTCGAGCGCTTGTAGAAGAAGGCGCACATGCGGTCCTTATTCTCTCGCGGCCGAAAGAGTTTGAGGCGGCACCGATTCACGGCCTCGTCGGTTCCCGCGCGCGGCGTGATTTCCAAGATTCCTTCCCGCTCCTCGATCTCGAATCCCGCTGTCCGGCGGGACGCAATCGTCCGCACGGCGTCGAAGACTTCTCGAAGCGATGCCTCGCGGGCCTCACGAGCGGAGCTTCGGCCGGCCGTGATTGTCTCGGCCGAGGCGGCGCCGCAACCCTCCGCTCCGGCTCCATCCGGCGGCTCCGCGCTCGGCGACGGCCGGAGATTCGTTCGAGCGAGCAGTTCGTCGAGCGCGGCCTGCGGCATTTTCCTCCGGCGCGCTTTCCAAGCGAAGAGGGGGCGCGCCAGCGTCCGTACCGCCGCAAGGCGTGCGTCGTAGATCGCCGTGGCAAGTCCCGGTTCGGCGAGGTCGCGCGCATCGTCCGGCTGCACGATCAGGCTCACCTCGATGTTCGGCGCCGCGCCGATCGGGATTCCGTTCCGGCGGCACGCCTCGTAGACATGGGCGAAGACGCGGCGCATCTCGTCGTAGCGGGGGACGGGGTGGCGCTCCATCTCGGCTCCGATCACGGGGCGGAAGATGCAGACGGTGGGAAATGCCCCGAGCGAGGTGATGTAGTCGATGGCGCGGAGCGTGTCCTCGACCGGCTCCACGCCCGCGATGATCTCGCCCGAGACGGCCCCCTTTCCGAGTTTCTTCGCCGTGTACTCGAGCGCCCGGAAGAAGAGCTCCTGCCCTCCGGTTCGCTCCTTTCCGGGGAGGTAGCGGGCGAAAAACTCGGGATTCTGGAATTCGTAGCAGAAGGAGAAGTGGTCGGCGCCTAGCTCGATCATGCGATCGTATTGTTCCAGATCGCGCGTCGGGTAGAGCTGCACGCCGACCAGCGCGCCGACTTCTTCCTTGATCGCCTTCACGTAGGGCGCCGCGAGCGCGAGATCGCGCCCCGATTGATACCCGCTGTTGAAGTGGACGAACGTGACGCCCGATTCCTGCTTCGCCGCCCGCGCCACCTCCACCACGTCGTCGACGTGCTTTTGCGCGACTTCGTTCACGCCGACGTTCGAGCCGGTGGTGCAGAAGCGACAGTTTTGCGAGGGATCGGAGTACCAGAAGAGGCAGGAGTTGGAGATGTAGATGCCGAGGTAGGTTCCTTGCAGGACGCCGATCTTCCCCATCTCCACACCGCGCGAGGTCGTTCGCTTGTACCAGGCAGGCTCTTCGGGGACGCGGACCGCGTAGCGCTCGCCGGTCCGCTCGTCGCGAAGCGAGTAACCGCGGTCGTCGCGCGACAAGTAGTAGGGAGAACGGCGCGCGAAATCCTCTTCCACCGGGGCGTTGAGCCAGATTTCCTTACGCGCCCCCGGAATCACGAGCTCGAGTCCCGAGCCGAGACCGGCGCGCGTGCGAGCCACAACGCGCGCATCTTGCTCGAGCCGGCAGGAGGGGTCGATGCGAAGCCCGTTACAGAAGAGATCGATCTCGAGTTCGCACGGATTGCGGCGGGAAGTCATGTGGGAAGCGGCTCCTTCGCCACCCCCAGCGGGCAGCGTAACGTATTAATAATACGTCACTTGCCGCCGCTCGTCGATGGTACCTTGGTACCGTTTTCGAGGCGCTTAGCGCCGCTTTCTCGGGATCGAGGCCTTCTTCAGATTCCGATCGAAGAAGGCGAGTGTGCGACCCCAGGCATCCTTGGCCGCCTCTTCGCGGTACCCGCCCCACGGATTATTGATGTTCGCGAAGGCGTGTCCTGCGCCGGGGTAGATCTTGAAGTCCGCCTTCTTACCGGCCGCGGCGAGCGCCTTCTCGAATGCGCGAACCTGATCGGGCGTCGGGCCCTCGTCCTCACCGCCGAAACTGCCGAGGATCGTCGCCTGGATTCCCTTGATGGTGGCTTCGTCGGTGATCGGCGCACCGTAGTACATGACGCAGGCGCGAATGCCGGGGTCGGCGGCGGCGAGCCGGATCGAGAACTTGCCACCCATGCACCAACCGATGACGCCGATGGCTTGAGCACGCACGTCGTCGCGGCTGCGTAAGAAATCGGCCGCGAGGCGAAGCGTCGCGATCCCCTCGTCCTCCGCGAGTCCGCTCATGTACTGATGCGCCGTCTCCGAGTCTCGCGCCACGCGCCCTTTGTAGAGGTCGACGGCGAAGGCCGTGTAGCCGTGGGCGGCGAGGCTGTCGGTCTGCTCTTTCACCCAGTCGTTGAGCCCCCACCATTCATGGATGACGATGACAGCCGGATGCGTGCCGCTCCCCTTGGGAAGCGCCAAGTATCCGCTGAGCGTCTTCTTGTTCACGGTCATTTGGACCATCCCCGCCCGAGCCGGGGCGGCGGCGATCGCCAGGAGCGCGAGGAGAAGGGCGGCTGTGAAACGCGTGTGGCGCAGGAACGTTCGGATCATGCGAAGGGTCTCCCGTTCAATGTTTCGAGTCTCGCCCCGTCCGCGGGGCTGAAGTGGTCGAACATGAGTCTAATACGAGCCGGCCGGGCCGGCATCACTCCGTGCGCGGAATGCCCGGTCCGCCCGAGTCGTGCTCCCGTAGCGCGGCATCGATCTCTTCTCGAACGGCCGCGTCGCGCTCACCTTCCCGCGCGGCGGCAAGCGCGCGCCGGGCCGCGTCGCCTCCGATCCGGCCGAGCGCCCACGCCGCGTGCCCGCGCCCGGTGGCGGTCGATTCCTCGCGAAGTGCTTTCGCCAGGGCCGGCACGGCGCGGCGGTCGCCCAAGTTTCCGAGGGCCACCGCGACGTTTCGGACGAAGCGGTCACGCCCGGCGCGCATGAGGGCGGTCCCCTCGTAGCGCGCCGAGAATCCCTCGGTGTCGATCGAGAGAAGCGGGAGGAGCCAGGGCGTCTGCTGACGCGGCCGCTCCGCGAATTCCGCTTCGTAGGTTGGGGTGGCGAAACGGTTCCAGGGGCACGCCTCCTGGCAATCGTCGCAGCCGAAGATTCGTACCCCGATGGCGCTCCGCATCTCCCGCGGAATCGCGCCGGCGTGCTCGATCGTGAGATACGAGATGCAGCGCCGGGCGTCCACCTGGTAGGGGGCCACGATGGCCCCGGTGGGGCAGGCGGGAATGCAGCGGGAGCAGCGGCCGCAATGATTTCGGGCTGGCTCCGCGACCGGGAGGAGGACGTCGCAGACGAGCTCGCCGAGGAAGTGCCACGAACCGACGCCCTGGCGGATGAGATTTCCGTTCTTGCCGATCCACCCGAGCCCCGAGCGTTCGGCCCATCCCCGCTCGAGGATCGGCCCGCTATCGACGTACGCGCGCCACGTGGCGCCCGGGCGAAGCGACTCGAGCGCCCGCCCCAGGCGATTCAGCCGCCGTTTCAACCGGCCATGATAGTCGCGCCCCCAGGCGTAGCGCGCGACACGTCCGCGTAGCGCCGGGGAGCGTCCCTCCACCGCTGTCTCCTCCGGCCAGTCGCCCCGATAGTACGAAGCAAGGAGCGAGACGACGGTCAACGCGCCCGGCAGGAGGCGTCGCGGATCGGAGCGGCGCTCCGGCTCCCGCGCCATCCAGCGCATCGTGCCGTGGCGTCCTTCGGTGAGCCAGGCCGCGAGGCGCTCGGCGTGCGGATGTTCGGTGGCGCTCGCGAATCCGATGGCTTCGAATCCGAGCGAAAGCGACGCCTCGCGGAGGGCGCTCGCGAGCCCTTCGGGTGTGCTAGCATCCGTCCGTGTCGGGCGAATTCGAATTGCAGCCGGTTTTTCCACTCCCAAACGTCGTCCTCTTTCCGCGGGCGATCCTGCCGCTCCACATCTTCGAGCCGCGCTATCGGACGATGATCGCCGATGTGCTGGGCGGCGGCCAGACGCTCGTGATCGCGCTCCTGAAGCAGGGCTGGGAGCAGGAGTACTACGGGAGCCCCGACGCCCACTCGATCGGCTGTCTCGGGCGCGTGGTTCAGCACCACAAACTCCCCGACGGCCGCTACAACATCATGCTCCACGGCGAGCAGAAGGTCTTCCTGGAACGATTCGACCGTCACGAGCCCTACCGCATCGCCCGCGTCCGTCACGTGGACGAGGACCTTTCGTGGGCGGCGGAATCGGGTGCGGCGGCGATGGCGTCCGAACTGATCGAACTCTATCGGCGCGCCCACCAGAAGCAGGGAACGTCCCTCGATCTCGCGCATCTCCTCGGGCCACACGTCAGTCCCGAGACGGTGGTAAACACGATCGCCATGAACGTGGAGGGTGACGCGGAGGTCCGTCAGCAGCTCCTGGAGCTCGATCGACTGGAATTGAGATTCCGCGCCCTTCACCAACTGCTCCGCGAATCGGGCCGCACCCAGGACGTCATCGACCGGGTCCGGCATCTCTACCCCAAAGACTCCCGTCGGAACTAGGAGCCCCATGAGCCCCACGCCTCGCACCGAGAAGCGGGTTGCGCCGACCGCGCCGAAGCGGCCCACGATTCGGACGGTAAAGCGCCCCGCCCCCACCAAGAAGAGCGCCACGCCCCTCATCGCCGCGCTCCACCGCGCCTACCCCGACGCGGCCTGCGCGCTCACGCACCACGATCCATTCCAGCTCCTGATCGCCACCATTCTCTCCGCGCAGTGCACCGACGTGCGCGTGAACATGGTGACGCCGCTGCTCTTCGCCGCCTATCCCGATGCGGCGGCCATGAGCCGCGCCGGGCAGGAGGAGATCGAAACGATCATTCGCTCGACCGGATTTTTCCGGAACAAGGCGAAGTCGATTCGCGGCGCTTCGGCGCGGATTGTGGAGACATTCGGAGGCCGCGTGCCGAAGACGATGGAGGAACTCCTCACGCTCCCCGGTGTCGCGCGGAAGACCGCGAATGTCGTCCTCGGTGTCGGCTATGGAATCGCCGCCGGGATCGTGGTCGACACGCACGTGGAACGGGTTTCGCGGAGGCTCGGCCTCAGCAAGGGGAAGAATCCCGAAGCGATCGAGCGGGAGTTGATGGGTGCCGTGCCGCGTGAGGAGTGGATTGCTTTCTCTCACCTCCTCATCGACCACGGACGGCAAGTTTGCCGGGCGAGGAAGCCGGCGTGCGAGCGCTGTCCGGTCGCCTCGTTCTGTCCGAGTGCCCACTACTTTCTGGCCGGCGGGGTGCCGCCCGCGGAGCGGAAGAAGTGAGCGCCCGGTCCGGGGACGCCGCGCCGCGATTCGATGTCGCCTTGGTCGGCGGCGGATTCCGAAGTCTTCCCGACATCGTGGAGCCGGGCGGCGGGATCGTGGTCTTCTTCAAATCGACTTGCGAGACAAGCCGGCTCATCGTTCCGAGGCTCGGTCCCCTCGCGCGCGCGGTGGCCGATGAAGGAATGCTCTTCCTCGTTGTCGCCCAGGAAGGCGAAGCCGAGGCGCGAAAGGTTCACGAGGAGCTGGGGCTTCCGGGAACGCTCGCGTGGGAAAGCGCACCCTATCCCGCCTCGGCCGACTACGACGTTCGCTCGGTGCCGACGCTCTTCGTCATCGACGGTGCCGGCGTGATCGCGGAGCGGCTGGAAGGGTTCATGAAGCGCGAATATCTTGCCCTCGGTGCCGCCATCGAACAGGCGCTCGCGCTCGGAGACATCCCGCCCATTCTGGAGCGCGCCGAGGAACTCCCCGAATTCAAACCGGGATGAAGCTCGCGATCGGCCGCCGGGTAGCGGCCACGCGGATGACTGGGAGGAAGCGATGAATCGGAAGTGGGGCGTCACGATCACCTGGTTCGGGCATGCGACCGTGCTCTACACGGACGTGAAGGGGAGGAACTACCTCGTCGATCCCTGGATCGAGAAGAATCCCGCTTCACCGCCCGCGGCGAAGTCGCTCGCCCGGCTCGACGCCATCCTCGTGACGCACGGTCACTCCGATCACATCGGAGACGTGATCCCGTTGGCCAAGAAATTCGCCTGCGAGATCATCTGCATTCACGAGATCTACCAGTACCTGAGCCGGAAGGGCGTGGAGAAGGTGGAGGGGATGAACAAAGGCGGCACCCTTGAAGCTGCCGGCGTGAAGGCGACGATGGTGCATGCGATCCACTCGAGCAGCATCGTCGAAGGGGACCAGAGCATCTACGCGGGAGAGGCGTGCGGCTACGTGCTCGAATTCGAAGGGGGCACGCGCGTCTATCACGCGGGGGACACTGGCGTCTTCGGCGACATGAAGTTGATCGGCGAACTCTACCGCCCTTCGATCGCGGTCCTTCCGATCGGCGATCTCTACACGATGGGCCCGCGCGAAGCCGCCGCCGCCGCGCGGATGATCGGCGCGAAAGCGATCGTGCCGATTCACCATTCGACATTCCCGGGGCTTCCGGGGACTCCAGAGAAACTCCGCGCGGAGTTAGTTGACCGCCCGGAGATCGAGGTCGTCGCTCTGAAGCCGGGGGAGAGCGCTTCGTAGGAAACGCGAATCAGTCGGCGTAGACGCGTTCCAAACGGCCGCTCGGGCCGATCCGGAACACTTTCCGCTCCAGGAAGAGGGAGCGCGCCGAACGACCCGCATCCTTCCCGAACGCCACGGCGCCGCGGCGAAACCACGGACCGAGCCACCGCGTCACTTCGCCCGCGGTCGGATCGCGCCGAGCGACGAGGGCCATCCCCTCGACGTCTCCCCTCGGGTCGCGCGTCAGCGTGCAGCCGCACGCAATCTCCACGCCTACAACGCCCCGTACGCCAAGCGCCGGGTGGCGCGCCAGGACCGTGTGGCGGTGGACCAACTGCTCGCGGACCCCCCCGCCGACGCGCGCCGGCCACGCCGTGCGCTCGAGACGCGCGCCGCTCGGGAGCGCGAGCGCGGCGCGAAGCGCGGCGACCCCTCCGGGAAGGTCGGGGTCGAGGGAACGAAGCGACGTGTAGCGATCGGCCCGCTTCGACCCGCGGGGAAGCCGAATGCCATGCCGCGCGAACGCGCGCGTGATGGCGGGGGCCGAAGCACCGCCCGTCTCGGCGTGATCGACCTCCAGCATCCGCGCCGCAAGGGCCGCCGCGCGCGCTTCGCCCGGTGGTGCGGTCTCCACCGCGCGAGCGAGGAGCCGTCCCGCGCGCCTCCGTGCCACCTCGACCAGTTCCGCCCCGCCACCTTCCTTCAGTCCGGCCGCCAGCAATTCCATCAGGAGGTGATAGAACGCGCCGGTAAAGACGCGCGAGAAGGAGTGCGGTTCCGAAGTGAGCGTCTCGTCTCCGCCGGTCGCGGGGAGTTTCTCCGGCGAGCCGTAGCGAAAGCGATTGTTCGCATCCCGGAGCCGCGTCGGATCGGCAATCGATTCCGGGCCGTAATTGTCGTGAATGGCGCGTCCCAGCGCTTCGGCCAGCCGCGAGACGAGATTGCTCGCGCGGAGACTCTTCCCGGCTTCTTCCAGAAACGCGCGGCGCACGGACGGCTCGCCGAGCGTGACGAGCAGGGAAGAGCAGTCGGCGAACGCCTCGTGAAACGCCGCGGTTTCCGGATCGGGGAGCGACCAGTAACCCGGCTGATAGACGTCGAGCACGGCGTGCCCCGCCTCGTGCGCCACGATATCGAGGCTTTCCGCCGCGTAGACCGGCCGGCCCGTGACGCGATCGGTGTCGAAGAAGAATTGGAGGCTCTTCCGGTCGTAGAAGGCGTTCAGGTCCCGCCCCGCGCGAAGTCTCACGCGAAGGGCCGCGCCGGAGTGCCAGGCGGCGAAGTCGCGATCGAAAAACTCCTCCCAAACGCGAATCGTCCGCGCGAGCGACGCCTCTCCCTGCCACTGCTGGAACGCGAGCGTCCCGGGCGCGTAGGGCGCGGGGGCGTAGCGGCGTCCTTCGATCACGTATGCGGGATCGCCCTGCAGGTGCGTCGGGGAGGGGACATCTTGAAGCCCGACGGTCGCGTCGGGATCGTTCGGGTAGAAGCGGATGACGCCACGCTTTTGACTGGAGCGGCGAGTCACCGCCGCGCCCCGAAGAGAGCGAGCAGCTTCTCGGCGGAGAGGGTATTCACGATGTCCTTCTTCGTGAGCCACGCCTTTCGCGCCACGCCGATGCCGTAGCGGTGGTCGTCGTATCCGCTCACGTGATGAGCGTCGGGGTTGACGGCGAAACGGGCGCCCCGCTCCTTCCCGGCGCGCGCCTCCCTCCAGTCGAGATCGAGGCGGTGCGGGTTCGCGTTGATCTCCACCACCACGCCCTCTTCAGCCGCCACGCGCACCACTTCCTGAATATTCACCTTGTAGGAGTCGCGCTGGAGGAGAAGGCGTCCGGTCGGATGGGCGAGGATCGAGACGTGCTTGTTTCGGAGCGCCTTGATCATCCGCTCGGTCATCGCCTCCTCGCTCATCGTGAAGTTCGTGTGGATGGAGGCGACGACGTAGTCGAGCCGCTCGAGTACCCGGTCGGGGTAGTCGAGCGTGCCATCCGGGAGGATGTCGACTTCGGAGCCTTTGAGAATCCGGAGCTTCTTTGACTTCGCGTTCCAGCGATCGATCTCGTCCCCCTGCCGCTTCAGCTCGGCCTCGGAGAGGCCGTTCGCGTAGCGCGCGGTCGCCGAGTGGTCGGCGATGCCGAGATACTCGGCTCCCCAGACCGCCGCCGCCTCGGCCATCTCCTCGAGCGTCGACTTCCCATCGCTGGCGGTCGTGTGGCAGTGGAGAATCCCGCGCAGGTCTTGAAGCGTCACGAGTTTCGGGAGCGTCTTTTCTTCCGCCGCCTCAATCTCGCCGTGGTCCTCACGAAGCTCCGGCTCGATATAGGCGAGGCCGAGGACCCGAAACAGGTTCTCCTCGTCCTTGATGGCGGCGTGCCGCTTCCCGCTCAGCTCGTATTCGTTGAGACTCATGCCGCGCTCCAGCGCGCGAGAGCGGATGCGGATGTTGTGCGCCACGCTCCCCGTGAAGTAGTGGAGCGCGAAGGGAAATTCGGCCGGCTTCACGAGCCGGAGATCGACCGCCAGCCCCGAGGGGAGGCGGATCGACGTCTTCGTCTCACCGCTTCCGATGATCGACGCCTGGGGCGCGAGTGCCAGGAACGCCTTCGTGACGACGGCGGGCTTCATCGTGGCGACGAGGAGGTCGACGTCCTTCGCCGTCTCGGCCCAACGGCGGAGGCTTCCGCCGATTTCGATCCGTTCGACCGCGGCGTGGTCGCGAAGCGCCTCGGCCAGTTCCTCGGCGATCGGGCGGACCTCGCTCATCAAGTAACGGCCGGCGCCCGCCTCCAGGAGGGCGATCCCCTCCAAAATCTTCTTCTCCGACTGCTCGCCGAAGCCCTTCAGTTCCCGAATCTCACCCTTCTCGGCGGCGCGCTTCAATTTCGCGAGGGTCGTGATGCCGAGTTCCTCGCCGAGCGCGCGGACCTTCTTCGCGCCGAGGCCCGGAACCCGGATCATCTCGAGGTATCCGGGCGGCGTGGAAGCCGTCAGATCGTCGTAATACTTCATGCGGCCGCTCTTCCAGAGCTCCCGGATGTTTCCGGCCAACGCCTCCCCGATCCCCTTGAGTTCGGTCAACGTGCCGGCCTCGACGCGCGCGCCGAGATCGTCCGTCAGTCCGTCGATGATGCGCGAGGCGTTCTGGTAGGCCCGGACCTTGAACGGATTCTCTCCGTTCAATTCCAGGAGGACGGCGATTTCGTCGAGGATGCGGGCGACGTCGCGCTTGTCCATGGCTCCGGGGGCGGCAGGCGCCGCCGTCGGTCAGAGGAGTTCGGAGAGGGGGCGGCGGCTGGAGAAGCCTTCATCGAGCGGATGCCAATGCTCGATCCTCGGCTCGCCCCGGCGCCAGCAGAGGCAAACGACGCGCCCCTGCGCCATCGTGTAGAAATCGACGAGACCCAGCTCGAGATCGCGGAGAATGCAGCCGTGGCGGGCGATCGCGGCGAGTTCCGCCCGGAACCGCTCCAACGATTCGTTCTGAAGTTTCTCCTTCTCGCGGAGCGAGCGGACGTCGGGGCTCTCCTCGCTCGCCCCGCTTCCCGCGATGGCGCCGAGCACTTCGATCTCGCGCCGAAGCGTGGTCGCGTGCCGGGCGATCCCGACGAGAGTCTCGAGCGCCCCCTCGAGGGCGGGGACCAAACGGTTCGCTTCGTCCACCGAGAAGATCTTGTTCCGGATCCGTTCCATGCCGTGATGCTACCAGCGCGCCCCGCGCGCTTGCAACCAACGCGCGATCGTGACACGATCAGGGGGATGTCGCTCGACGAGCCGATCTCTCGACGCGTCTTTCTTCACCGTGGCGCCCTCGCCTCCGCGGCGGCCTTGGCGGCCGCCGGTATGCCCGGCGTCCCCTGGATTCCGGGCTCGGGGGATGCCGACGCCGCCATCATGGGGATCGGTCAGGAACTCCGCGACATCCTCAATTTCGAGACTTGCAACCGAATCCTCACCGAATCCCTCGCCCGCGGCGGCACATTCGCCGATCTCTTCGCCGAGCAGCGCTTCACCACCAAGATCGCGCTCGACGACGGCAAGATCGAGTCGGTGACGTACGGTTATCCCCGGGGCGCGGGAGTTCGCGTCCTCCGCCGGCACCAGACCGGCTACGCCTTCTCCGACCAGATCGACTTCAATTCCTTGCTCGACGCGGCGCGTGTGGCCTCCGCCATCGTGGAGAACCAGAGCCCCGTCACGCCGATCGATCTCACGAAGCGAGAGATCAACCCGGCGTTCACGCTGGCGGCTCCGGCCCCCCTCATGAACGAGGCGACGAAGTTCGAGTTCGTGCGCCGGCTCGATGCGGCGGCCCGCGCCGTCGATCCGCGCATCGCTTCGGTGCGCGTGGAATATACCGACGACGTTCGCGACGTTCTGATGGCGACGTCGGAGGGGAATTACTACATCGACCGGCAGTACCTCGTGGCGATCAGCTGCACGCCCACCGCCGTCGAGGGCACCGAGCGGCGAAGCGGATTTGCATCGTTGGGCGGACGCGTGGATGAGAATTACTTCTCCCGGCGCTCGCCGGACGACGTGGCGCGCGAGGCGGCCGAGCAGGCGCTGGTGCTTCTCCAGGCGGGGCCCGCCCCGGCCGGCACGATGCCGGTCGTCATCGGCCCCGGTTGGGGTGGCGTCCTCATTCACGAAGCTCTCGGCCACGCGCTGGAAGGGGACGGCATCCGGCGCGGCACCTCGGTGCTGACCGGAAAGCTCGGGACCCAGATCGGGAGCCCCTTGCTCCGCGTCATCGACGATGCGCGCGTCCCGTTCGGGCGCGGCTCCTATTCGATCGACGACGAGGGAACGATCGGACAGCGAACCCTCCTCGTCGATCGCGGGATCGTGCAGTCGTACATCCTCGACCGCCAGAGCGCCGCACTCCTCGACTCGAGGTCGACGGGAAATGGCCGCCGCCAGTCCTATCGCTTCCCGCCGCTCCCCCGCATGAGCAACACCTTCATCGACAAGGGCGCGAGCGACCCGGCTTCGCTTCTCTCGGGAATTAAGAAGGGTTTCTATGCCGCGATGCTCGGAGGCGGCTCGGTCGAGACGACCAGCGGCAATTTCAATTTCGCCGTCCGCGAAGGTTATTGGATCGAGGACGGAAAGATCACGCGGCCCGCACGCGGCGCGGTCCTCATCGGAAATTCCCTGGAGACGATGAAGCGGTTGGAAGGGGTCGGAACCGATCTCTACATCGAACCCGCTCGCGGCACCTGCGGCAAGGACGGCCAGATGCTCCCGGTCGGAGTCGGCCAGCCGACGGTCCGCTTCTCGTCCATCACGGTCGGCGGGACCGCTCTCTAGCCATGGCGAACCTCACTCCTCGCGAAATCCTCGACCGCGTCCGAACCCTGGCGCAGCGCTCCGGCGCTTCCGAAGCGGAGGCCTATTTCGAGTCCGTGAACGTCACGGAGGCTCGCGTCCGGCAGGGAGAGGTCGAATTCCTTACCCAATCATCGATCCAGGGTCTCGGCGTTCGCGTTTTCGTCGACCGAAAGGTCGGCTTTTCGTACACGAGCGACCTCCGGCCCAACGTGATGGACGAGTTGGTGCGGCGCACCATCGCGCTCGCGGGCCAGAACGCCGCGCGCGACGAGAACCGGCTCCCTGACGAGCAACTACCGGCGCTTCCCGATCTCGAACTCTACGATGCCACGGTGGCGGGCATGCGCTCCGCGGATTTGATTCAACTCGCTCGGAAGACCGAGGACCAGGCGTTCGCCGCGGACAAACGGGTTCAGGCGTCGCGAAACGTGGCGGCCGGAGTCGCGGTGGGCGAAATCCACTTCAGCAATACCTACTCGGCGTACCAGAACTATCAGTCGACCACCTGCTGGCTCCGGATGACGGCGATCGCCTCGGACGGAACGATGAAGCGCGAGGGGACGTTCGAGGACCAGCGGCGCTACTTCCTCGATCTGAACACGCCGGAGCGGGTCGGCCGGAAGGTCGCGGAGCGCGCGGTGGCGCGACTCGGCGCGGCACCCGTGGCGTCGTCGCAGGCACCCGTGATCTTCGAAGCGGACGCGGCGGCGTCGTTTCTCGCCGGACTCGTTCCGGCACTGAACGCCTCGAATATGATCGAACAGCGATCGTTCTTGGGAGGGAAATACAACCGGCCCGTCGCCTCGCCGCTCGTGACCTTGATTGACGACGGACTCCTGCGACGAGGCGTCGGGACGCGCCCCTTCGACGGGGAGGGGGTACAGCAACGACGCACCCCCCTGATCGAGGCGGGAATCCTGAAGAAGACGCTCCACACTGCGACGACCGCGCGCCGCATGAACGTTCGGCTTACCGGAAACGCCGCGCGCTCCTACGACACGCTCCCCGCCGTGGGGGTCACGAATCTCCTCCTGCAGCCCGGCTCGAGCACGCTCGACAAGATGGTGGCGGAAATGCAGCGCGGACTCTTGGTGACCGAGTTGGCGGGCTTCGGGATCGACACCGTTTCGGGCGACTATTCGCAGCAGGTGTCGGGAAGGTGGATTGAGAAGGGCGTGCTCGGCGCGGCGGTCGAAGGCGTCACCATTTCGGGAAATCTGAACGACATGCTCCTCGGCATCGACGCGGTCGGAAAAGACATCGAGTACCGCTCCGCCGTCTCCTCCCCCACCATTCGCTTCCGCCAGCTGACGATCGCGGGGACGTAGCGGCCGTGCTCGCGGCGTCGCGGATCGCTCGGGAGGTCACGGCGATTCTCCTGCTCCTCGCGGGCGGAAACTAGGCGGAAGGCGGGTCGGACGAAGGGGCGGCTTCGTCCTTCGGTGCCGCGTAGAGTTCGCCGACCGTGAACTTCTTCGGCTGGCGCACGTAGATATAGGCGGAGTTCGCGGCGGCCGCCCCTTCACTGCAGGCGGTGATGAGCAGCTTGTACTTTCCAGGATAGGTGGCGATGTCGCCGCAGGAGAAGACGCCCTTCACGTTCGTGTGCATCGTATTGTCGGTCTTGATCTGATTTCCTTCGAGTTCGAGCCCCCACTGGCGGACGATCTTCGTGTCCATCAGGTAGCCGATGTTGATCGCCACGAGGTCGATTGGAATCTCCTCCTCGGCCTCGGTCCGCTTGTTCTTCACCAGCACCGAACGGACGACTCCCGTGGGGCCCGGCTCGCCGCGAATCTCCAACGTCTCGGTCTCGAGTAGCGCGCGAATCCGCGGGGAGCCTTGGACCTCCTCGACGTAGCCGTCCATCCCCTGCCATTTTTCGAGCATGTGGATGAGCGTGACGTCGGCGACTTCCTTGAGCGAGATGGCCGCCTCGAGCGCGCTGTCGCCGCCGCCGATCACGAGAACGCGCTTCCCGCGGCAGAGCTCCGCGTCGGGCATCCCGTAGGTGACGCCCCGCTCCTTGTACTCGGCTTCGCCCGGCTTCTTGATCTTCCGCGGCTCGAACGCGCCGCCGCCGGTGGCGACGAGTACGGCCTTCGCCTCGTAGGCCCCCTTGGTCGAAGTCACGCGAATGAGATTGGCCGCGTCGTCGCGCTCGATCATCGTGACGTGTTCGCCCTCGCGAATCTCCGCGCCCATATGGTGCGCTTGCTCGACGAAGTTCCGTCCCAGCGCCTCGCCCATGACGTAGGAGTAGGAGGGAAAGTCGTGCACGGGCTTCTTGGGGTAGAGGCAGGCCAGCTGCCCGCCAGCCACCGCCGTGTCGAGGAGAAGCGTCGTCATGCGCCGCATCCGCGTGAAGAGCGCGGCCGAAAGGCCGGCCGGCCCCGCTCCGATGATGATGATTTCCCAGGTCATGCGGGCCGAGGCCTCCCAATGCGCGGAACTGCGAGCGCCGGAGAATATCACATTCGTGATACCTTCATGGTCTGCCCATGACTCGTCCTGCTTCGATCTCGCTCTCGACGGTTGGTGTTCCCCGGGTTCCGGCGCTCGCCCTCGATACCGTCTGGTTTCAGGTGGCCGGAACGCTCTGCAACCTTCGCTGCCATCACTGCTTCATCTCCTGCGGTCCGACGAACCGGAACCACGATTACATGTCTCGAGAGTCGATTCGCGGCTACCTCCGCGAAGCCGAGGAGATGGGCGCGCGCGACTTCTACTTCACCGGCGGTGAGCCGTTCCTTCACCGCGATCTGCTCGGGATTCTCGAAGACACGCTCCGCGTCGGCCCCGCCAGCGTCCTCACGAACGGCACGCTGATCCCGCACGAGACGGCCGCGGCACTCGCCTCCCTGGCTCGCGGGAGCCGCTACGCTCTGGAGATGCGCGTGAGCCTCGACGGCTTGACGCCGGCGATGAACGATCCAATTCGCGGGGAAGGGACCTTCGAGGAAGCCATGCGCGGACTTCGCGCGCTCGCGGCCGCCGGATTTCTCCCGATCGTCACCGTGGCGCAGACGTGGAGCGATGCCGATGATGCGAGGCTGCGAGGGGAATTTCACGCATTTCTCCGCGACGCGGGAATTCCGCGTCCGCGCGTGAAGGTGCTTCCGCTCTTCCGCATCGGGAGGGAAGAAGGAAGAAGCAGGGGCTACACGCCGACCGAGTTCCTCACCGAGGAGCACATGAAGGGCTACGACCCCTGGCTCCTCCAGTGCTCGAACAGTCGCATGGTGACGAGCCGAGGCGTCTACGTCTGCCCGATCTTGATCGACGCGCCCGACGCGCTCCTGGCGCCGACGCTCCGCGAGTCGATGAAACCGTTCCCACTCGGCCACGGCGCCTGCCACACCTGCTGGGCGACCGGCGCGTCGTGTCGCAATTGATCGGGCCATGGTGATTCCGGTCGCGCTTCGCGGGGGCGAATTGGAAGGGGGGCTCGCGATTCTCGGCGGGCCCTACAACAATCACCTCGCGCTTCGGGCGGTTCTCGACGATGCGCGGGCGCGCGGGGCCGCGCGGATCTTCTGCCTTGGCGACCTCGGCGGATTCGGTCCGAATCCGGGAAAGATCTACCCGCTCCTTCGCGAGTACGAGGTCTTCACCATCGCCGGGAACTACGATCGATCGCTGGCCGACCGGCTCTCCGACTGCGGATGCGGCTACACGCATCCCGACGACAACCGCTACGCGCAGCTCTCGTACGATTACACCGATCGCCGGACTACCGATTCCGAGCGCGCGTGGCTCAGCGCGCTACCGGAGCAGGTCGCCTTCGAGCGGCGGGGACGCCGCTATCGGCTCTGCCATGGATCGCCCCGGCGGGTGAACGAGTTCCTCTGGGAATCGGCCTCCTCCGATGCCTTTCTTCTCCGACTGGCGCGGGAGGCGGGTGCCGACACGCTCCTCTGTACTCACACCGGCATCCCGTGGCAGCGGCTTCTTCCCGGGGGCACTCGGATCGTAAACGTCGGCGCCGTGGGACGTCCCGCGAACGACGGACGGACCGGCGTCTGGTACGCGTGGCTTCCAGCGGGCTCCGATGACGCGGAATTCATCCCGGTGCGCTACGATCACGAGGCGCTGGCATTGGAGATGGAAGCGGAGCGCCTCCCGGCTGCCTTCCTCGAAACGATCCGGACCGGTTGGTGGACGACCTGCCTCGAAATCCTCCCCGCGAAGGAGCGCGCGCGGGGCAGGCACTAAGGGGGGGCGCGTGGTTCGGGCCGTCCAATCGATCGTCGGCGAGTACATCCAACGGGTTCGCGAGTCGGGGCGAAACGCGCGTCTTTTCCTGGCCGGAATCTTCCTCATCGGACTCGGCTCGTCGGTCTTTTCGCTCCTCTTCAATCTCTACCTTCGCGAACTCGGAATCTCCGATTCACGGATCGGCCAGATCCTCTCGAAAGTCTCGCTTGGGGCGGCGGCCGCGGCGATCCCCGTGGCGCTCATCCTTCGGCGCGTGGCGGCGAGAAACGTGCTGGTCGCCGCGGGGTCGGTGACCGCCCTCGCCTACGTGCTCCAGGCGACGCTCACCGCGCCCGAGTACCTCCTCACGGTCGCATTTCTGGCGGGAACCGTGGTGACCGTCTTCCGGCTCTCGATCGCGCCGGTGATCATGCGCGAGTCGTCTCCGGAAGCGCGGCCGTTCCTCTTCAGCGCCTCGTACAGCGTTCTCTTCTTCTCCGCCATCGTCGGGTCAATCGTGGGGGGTGCGCTTCCGCACCTCTTTCATCTCGTTACCGACTCCAATCGTCTCGCGCTCCGCTGGTCGCTCTACGCGGCGTGCGGGCTCTACCTCTGCTCGACGTGGCCCTTTCAGTTGATGACGCCGACGCCTCCGTACCGCGAGGACGCCGCCGCCGGCGGGGCGGTGGAGGAAGGCGCGGCCGCCTCCGGACCGGAACGCGCGCTGGCGGCGTTTCGAGAACTGGCCGACATCGACTGGGGGCTCCATCTCAAACTGATTCTCCCCTCCATGCTGATCGGCCTCGGCGCGGGGCTGATCATTCCGTTCATGAATCTCTACTTCCACGACCGGTTCGGACTGGACGAAGCGGCCATCGGCGTCATCTACGCCGTGATGCAGGGGTTCATGGTGGTGGGAAATCTCTTCGGACCCGCGGTGTCGCGGCGGCTCGGTCTCGTGGGAGGCGTCGTGGCGACGCAACTCGCGTCGGTGCCGTTCATGCTGGTTCTTGGACTCTCCGGCTGGCTCCCCCTCGTGGTCGGATCGTTCTTCCTTCGCTCGGGGCTCATGAACATGAACCAGCCGCTCTCCTCCCACTTCGCGATGGAAGTGGTCCGCGAGCGCGACCACGCCGTCACGAACAGCCTGCTCGCGCTTTCGTGGTTCGCCGCGTGGGCGATCAGCGCCGACATCGGCGGCGCCATGATCGAACGGAGCGGCTACACGACGCCGCTCCTCATCGCCGCGGCGCTCTATGTCGTGGCGTCGATCCTCTATTGGTACTTCTTCCGCGGCGTCGAAGAGGGGCGCATGCCTCGATCCGAGGTGGAAATTTCCGAGGCGTAGCTCCCTGTAGGCGCCACGCAATCGACTGCGGCACAATGCGATAGCCCAGTTTTACTGCGAGCCTCTCGCACCCCTCAAGTTCCGTGAATCACGTGCCGATCCTTCTCCCTGTCTGCGGATGGATCCACGTGCCGAGGGTCGGCGACGACGGATCGAGTGTGGTGGTGCGGTTGGGGTGTGGATAATCCTGCATAAAAGGGGGAAACGAAATGAAGCGCAATACCTCGATTCTGTTTTTGGCTTCGCTCCTGGTCGCTTCGGTCGCGCTTGCTCCGGTGGCGATGGCCGGCCCGGTCGGCACGCTCGAACTCAACGCCGGCTACAACAAGAACTCGGATGAAGTCACGCCGAGCGGCGATGCGATGGGTGGCGGAATCGGCTTCGGCGCCGCGTACTGGAAGAGCGCCTCGCCGAGCGTTTCGTGGGGCGGCGAAGTTTCGTATGACAACCTCGGTTCGGCCGAGTACACCGATCCGCTGAGCAGCGTCACGTCGAAGACGTCGGCCAACGTGCTCCGAGTCAACCCGGCCGTCCGCTACACGTTCGGCCCGGGCGTCGGCACGAGCTTCTACGCGCAGGGCGGCGCTGGCTACTACAACGTGTCGGCCAAGTACGAAGATTCGGTCCCCAGCAGCGCTGACACGAGCGAGGGCAAGATCGGCTTCAATTTCGGCGCGGGCGTCAACTTCCCGGTCGCTCCGACGACGAAGATGAACCTCGGCCTCCAGTACCACACGGTTTCGACCGAAGGCCAGAGCACGAACTACATCAACTTCCGCGCGGGTATCGGCTTCAACCTGTAATCTCCCGCGTCACGATCGAAGGGGCGGCGCCTTCCCGGCGTCCGCCCCTTTTTCGTTGGTACCCCTCATCCGGCCGCAAGAGACGCGTTCTGCACGTCCGGAAAATATTTCCGCACGCCCGGTAAATATGCCCGTTTTCGCCAAAGTTTCCGGTGAATCGGACGATAGATCCGTATTACGTCGGGGGCCGTAGCAGAACAACCCGCCGTGGGCAGGCTCGGTCCCACCCGTCCCGGCACGCGATTCGGAGGTTATCGTCCCATGAGCATGCGTACCCTGTTCCGTGGCGCCCTGGCGCTCTGCGCGGTCGGTTTCTGCGCGGCGAACGCCGAGGCCCAAACGCTCTCGAACATCTCGAACATCACGCTGAACGCCTCCGCGGCGCAGACCCTCACGGTCAGCGTCACGAGCGGGTCGACGGTCAATTTCGTTCTGGCCCAGGGCGCGGCGGCGGCGGGCGACGTTTCGCCGGCTGTCTCGACCTCCTGGAACCTCAATCCGGGCCTCACGGGCGCCGTGACTCTGTTCGGCTATTTCAATACGCCGTCGGCCGCCCTCACGGACGGAACGTACGACATCGCCTCGACGTACGTCGAAGGCCGCATGACGACGGGCGCCGTCGCGACGTACACCGCGTTCACGCAGACGAACGCCGTTGGCCCGGCCAGCGGTAGCCTTCTCCTCTTCACGGAGGCCGTCACGGGCGCGAACAAGATCAAGACGCGCAGCGACAACTTGGACCTTCGGATCAATCTCGCGTCGAGCCCCACCGTGCCGGCGAGCACGTACACGGGCACGCTTCGCATTCAGGCTCGGGCGCTCTAAGAGCAGACTCGGAATTTCCCATGGAAGGGAACGGACGGATGGTGCGATGGGTGGGGGCGCTCGGCTTCGTGCTGGGCGTCCTTGCTCCGCTTTTCTTCGCGCCATCGGCGAAGGCCCAGCTTCTTTCGGGTCTTCGGAACGTGACGCTCAGCGCGACGACGGTCACCACGCTCTCCATTGCGATCACGAGCGGCACGTCGATGAACTTCACGCTTCTCCAGGGGGCGATCGCCAACGGAAGCACGGCCGCGGCGATCACCTCGTCGTGGAACGTGAACCCCGGACAAACCGGGACCATCGCGCTCTACGGTTACTTCAGCACGCCCTCCGCAGCGCTGACGGGGACGGTGGGCGACATTGCGGCGACCTATGTCGAAGGGCGCGTGACTACCGGTACGCCGGTGACCTACACCGCGTTCACGCAGACGAATCCAATCGGCCCCGCGGGTGGAAGCCTCCAGCTCTTTTCCGAGACGATCACCGGCGTGAACAAGAGTAAAACCCGGACCGACAACCTGAACGTCCGGATCAATCTGACGACGAGCCCCGCGCTT